>JBMTVN010000333.1:0-4674 GCA_049451415.1 Limisphaerales bacterium
TTCAGGCGCAGCACATCACCCACCCCCGTGGCCGCGGTATTCATCAGGGTGATTACCCCACTGGAACGCCCCCCGGAACCACCCGACGCCACCACATAGTCCATCCCCTGCTCCAAGGTCTCCCCGGTGCTCACGTTCTCCACTTTCAGAACCTCCGCCGCGCCAAATGCAAAGGGAACCACCACCTCCCCGCTCTCCACCGCCAGCTCAATGTCCACCTCGCTCAGGTGGTTGTCCAGGGTGATGGAAAACACATCCCCTCCGGTAGCCACAAGGGTCACAGGCCAATCAGCCGGACCAAACCCGGCCGCATTCAGCCAAAAATCCACAATAAAATGCGACCCGAGATCCACCGTGCTCCCAACCCCGTTGGTGGAAACAACCCCGACCACCTCACCAGGCTGCCTCCCGGCACCCAGAATCAGGGAACGCCGGCCCAAAACCAGCCGCTCGTCCTCCGGCTGCCCTGCCTGCGCATCAAACTCAATCGTCTCCAGCGGAATGGTACTAACAACGCGAACCGCCAGCTGCTCCCGGTCAAAATCCCCCGTCGCAATCTCGTCAGGATTGGGCCGGTGACTGAACAACATGACGTTCCTCCCCTCAGCCAACGGCTTGAACGGAACCCCGGCAACTGAAGTATCAACCAGCTCTGCCTCCTCCTCCGTAAAGGTCATCGCCACAAACTTCCACTCATCCGCCACACTCGGGTCCATCGAGGACGGAATCCCGCGCTGCGGATCAGGATCAATAATCTGACGATAATGCGCAGCCGGCGCCGCGGGGAATACCGCCTCCACGTCCGGCATCGCCGGGGTCTTCAAGACATAATAGTTCCCCGTAATCGAACCGTCGTCGTCCAGCACAGCCAAGGCGCTGATCTCGCTGCTGGTCTGTCGCCTCCCATCCAGATCCTCCCGAGCCGTCCCCAAGGGCATCACATCGCCCGGAAAACCTGCAACCACCTCAATTTGATACCGCTCGTCACCAGCCGCATCCTCCCAATTCGTCTGAAAACTGCCGGGATGCACCGGATACAGCAGCGCACTCACCCGATCCCAACGACAGGGACTCCCCGGGTCGTTCAGCCCCGCCCCAACCTCAACCACCGTCTGATAAGTCTCCTCCGGCCCGGATGCAGACAAAACAGCATCGTCCGGAAGAGCCGGAACAAACAAACCGGGATTTAGCGCCTCCCCCAAAGCTACCTCAGCGCGAAATACTGTTGGCTTGAAATACCAGTGGATGTCAGTCGACTTGCTCGCCTCCGCCACGCTGTAGACCCTTGCCACGCGGTTGATAACCTCCCCCGTCACCGGGTCGGTATAAATCTGCTCATCATCCGACGCCTCTACAATCTGCCCCCCCCTCCCCTGCAAATCACCCAGTAAATCCAAAGGAAAATCAGCCAAGGTCCACCGACGGTCCAAGGACCGGTAGAAACAACCCACCTCGACCCGAATATCTGAGTCCTTCTGAATCCAGACTGCATCGTTCTGCCCTGTGGAAAAATACACCTTAGGTTCCCCCGGATCCCCTGGCGCAGGATATGTCCGCACAAACGCCTGCCCCGCCGGCAATGGAACCCCAGAACCAATGGTCAGTGAGTCAAAGGTGTATTTCACCTCACCAGCCCACTTCCACTCAAACTCCATCCAGTCCGTAATCACGTAGCTTGGAGAACTCACCCGACCCGCATCCAGTAACGCCTCCTCAATCCCCCTCTCATCTTCGCCACCCGCACTATTCACCTTGAAACCTTGCACCGCCGTGCGCGAAGTACCAGCCCCGTCCGTATTCGCACGCTGCACGGAAAATACAGCCAGGGTGTCGCCTGGAACCCAGTGCGTCGTCACCCCGGGATAACTCTGACTCCCAAACGTCGTCAGCGGATCCCCCCCGTCTCCCACATCCGACTTCAGCGTCACGGCATACTCCAACTCCCATTCCCAATTCACCTGCATGTCGTCCGCCGGCACAGTGAGGGTGAATGTCGCCGTGCTCCCCTCAACAATCGAATCCTTGTCGCTCACCCCATAACGCCTCAATACCGCGCGGTAACGCGCCCCTTCAAAATAATTGGTGGAAGTCTGGCGCAAGTCCGCATCCCAATACACTTCCGAAGCAGCGCCAAACTGCAGGATCTTGCCCGTTGGATACTGGTCGTTGCCCGGTGAAACCGCGCCCGGCGGCAGGATGAATTGCTCAGGCAAACCCGACGACGTCACTGTGATCGCCACCTGCTGCTGCTCCACCCGGTAAAGCCACGTAAATACTCCGCTCAAATACTGCGAGTCATCACCACTCGCATTATGACTTAAGTTCAACGGCACTTTAAGTGAGGCATCCCCCAGTCTGAACGATGAAAAAATCGTACTGTTGCCAGAGGCATTCGTGATTTCACACCGCCAACCCGACGGCGTCGCCACATAAACAGTGTTCGCAGTCTTAGTCAGCGTCGGATTCTGCAGGTCCTCGTCCAGATAGAGCGTCGCCGGCCGCTCAAACACCCGGTTGACCTCCGGAGCCACAAGATTGGTCTTCACGGAAAGCCCGACCGAGGTCAGATCGTTGGTCACGGTAAGACCCTCAATCCATTCGTAGTCCTCGCGCATCGTGATCAAACGATAGCGCTGCGCAGACCAAAGCCATCGCATCGATGCCCTGTCGCCACTCTTGACCGTGCTAACAGCGAGGTCCGCAGTCGAAACATCACCCGACACCTTCCGACGCTGCTTCCCGTTGCTGTAAAACTCAAAACCGTTCGGCAAGAGCTTGTAGCGGGTGTTCGAGTCGGGAACTGACAGCAACCCCAAACCCGCGCCTTCCCGCGCAGTAGCATAAATGGGTGCGGTATTGGGTCGCTCCAGCCGAAACCCCGGCACATACCCCAAAGTAGGATCCCACACGCTGCGCTCACTCAGGCTCTTGTGAACCGACCCGGCGGGCCTAAAGTTGGCCTGACTTCCCACCACCCGACTCTCCACCTGCACGTCAAACTCGCGCTCTACCAACGTGTAATTCAAAGAAGCCACAGAATCCACGCTCGTGACGTAATACGGAAACCCCGTGAACTGAAGCGGGTTCAAAAGTGCACTTCGCATGGCCGCCCCACCACTCCCGTCAAAGTAAATCGAGCCACCCCCGGGGGCTGATCCAGTCGCCAGGTGAGGCCCCCGCGTCACCGAATCATCTTGAAACGGCCAAACAGCAGTCCGCTTCACCACAACACTCAGCTGAGACTCCTTGGGATCCCGCACAAACGCCACCCAGTCAGCGCTCGATGCATTACCCACCACCTTACCATTGCCGTCCAGATACACCACCGGTGAATAGTTCCGCACAGCCAGGCCCTCCCGACCAGGAATCGCAACCACATCAAAACTACCAAGAAGAGAGTATTTCGCAGCAGTCTCACCCTCTTCGTAAAAACCCCGTATAGAGGAATAGGCCTGCACTTTCGTTCCCCCCGCCAGCCATGCAACAGCCATACTCAACGCCGCAAAAAGTATCCACGTACGCACAACCCGGAAGGATGAATCTGGAAATAAGAATCGGTTCATGTCAGGGACTATTCAAGGTGGGCTACGGTGCTCACACGCCGTAACTGGATGGTTCCGCTGCTCCGCAGCTCAGACTGAATCAGTCCGTTCACAATCTCGGTGTAACTCCCTCGCAACACCCCGTCAGCCTGCGGCTCAGGTTCAAACACAAATACAAACTCACGCCGGATCTCCGGCCCCTTCGAATGCGACTGGTGATAGGCATGCCGCAACGGATTGCTCCGGTGAAAAGGATCCAAAACCAAAGGCCGCGCCGAAGCGGTGCGTACAGTCTTGCCAGCCCCAATCGCCCCCTCCATCGGCCACGTCAAATGATAAACCTCGGACAAAGAGGGAGGCCGCGTCTGCCTCGTCACCAGAAACTCTTCAATGCTCTCAGCAGTAAGACCTAAACCCAAGTAAGCCTCGTCAGATAACAACGCCGCCTGACTCGTAGCATCCATCCTGCGCGGCATGTCATACGCCACTGCCTCTAAACGCACCCCTGCCTTCTTCCCGCCACGCTCCTGAATACCCTCAAAAAACGGTATCTTCGCCGGATCTACCACCAATACAGGAACGGCTTCCACACTGGCGTCAGCCGTCCGACGCTTCATCAGCGTAACCGCCGAAAGCATGGACACATTGCCCGACTCGTCAGAATGCAGCAGCACTCTCAAAGGAATGCCCCCCGCTGAATTCTCCACCGGCGCACCGTCCCTAACCAAACTCGTAACGCCATTCACCACAACCTCCCCAACCCACAATCCCACCGACCGTAGCACCTCAGTCTCGGGCAACAGGTCCCCCGGTTCCTGCACATCGTTCCTTACCGCTGTAATCGGCAGCCAGAACTCCGTCCCCCCCCCGCTCCTCAGACGGTATACCAACGTGCGATCCACGGTTCCCGAAGTCCACGTGCGCCGTGCCCCAAGGGTCAAGACCCGCGTCGTTTGCGGCCCCACAACCTCACCCAACCCAGATGCGCCAGGTGTCAAACTGGAGTCCACCCGGTTGCCACGTTCCCACTCAAGTCTCCCCGGCACCGGATTCACGGCGTGTAACTCCAGGTCCCCAGCCTGGGGGGGGGGGGGGGGGGGGGGGGGGGGGGGGGGGGGGGGGGGGGGGGGGG
>JBMTVN010000334.1:0-4666 GCA_049451415.1 Limisphaerales bacterium
CGGCATCATGCGGGGGAGTATGGGGTGGATCCTGACCGGTTGGGGGTGACGGGTGGGAGTGCCGGAGGGCATTTGAGTTTGATGTTGGCGACGCGCGGGGGAGCGGGGGACGGGGAGGCGGAGGATGTGGTGGATCGGGAGAGCAGTGCGGTGCAGGCGGTGGCGATTTTTTTTCCGGTGACGGACTTGTTGAATCTTGGGAAGTCGACCGAGAACCTTGGGGATGGCGGGCCGCCGAAGAGTTTTCGCAAGGCGTTTGGAGCGGCGGGGACGGATTTCGAGTTATGGAAGACGGTGGGGAGGGATTTGTCGCCGATTTACCATGTGAGCAGCAACCTGCCGCCGGTCTTGATTGTGCACGGTGATGCGGACACCTTGACGCCATTGGAGCAATCGGAGTGGTTTGCGGCGAAGGCGAAGGAGGTGGGGAGGCCTATTCAGTTGGAGGTGCACAAGGGGGGTGGACACGGCTGGTTGACGATGCCGCTGGACATCATGCGGTTTGCGGACTGGTTTGATGTGCACCTTGCACAGCGGGGCGGGGATCACTAGGGTTTCGGGGCGGCGCAGCTGGGGCTGTGTCAACGGAGCTGTGCTATGAGCGACATCAAGTTTGCGTGTCCGTCCTGCGGGCAGAAGATCAAGTGTGACAGTGGTCATGCCGGGTTGAAGATTGGCTGTCCGGGGTGTGGCGGGGAGTTGTTGATTCCCCGGGTGGAGGAGGTTTCTCCGGAGGTGGTGAAGCCGGCGATGCCGGTGGAGCGGCCGGTGCAGAAGCCTGCGGAGGTGAGGGAGGAGGATCCCACGGTTGTTTTACGGAAGCCGGAGTCGACTGGTGCTGTGGTGGAGAAGAAGGCAGAGCCGGTGATGCGGAAGCCGGAGCCGAAGCCGGTGTCTCGGCCTGCGCCCAAGGAGGACGAAGAGGAACCCGTGGATCTGTCGTGTATTTGTCCGGTATGCCGCTCGCATCTGAAGGTGAAGCAGCCGTCCAAGAAGAAGGCGGTTATGGCGAGCGGGATGTTGCCGATGGCTGAGCTGGTTCGGCCGGGGAGCAGTGAGGCGCGGTTTGCGATGTCGGCGGCGGCGACGGCCGGGGAAGTGGCGAGCAAGCCGGCGGTAACGCCTGAGGCGAGGCCGGCGGAGAGTGCTGTGGCGGGGGCTGAATCCAAGCCGGCGCCTGCGGTTTTTGGAAACAAGCCGAGGATTTCGTATTTGTTGACGGGCAAGCCTCCGGCTCCGTTGCCTCGTCCTGACGGGTCACCGAGGAAGCGGCCTCAAAGAGGGGGGAGTGGTGGGGAGGCTGACGCCTCCTAGGCACGATTGTGCGGAGTGGTATCTGAGGTGGAGTTCGTCCGGTTTGAGGGCTTTAGAGCGGGACCGTTTGGCCGGGCAGGGCGATGGGGTAGGTGCCGTTCTCGTCGGGTTGGACCGGGGCGGGATCTGAGAGCGAGGAAAGTTTGGCGAGGTTGGGGGCGAGTTCCAGTGAGGAGTTGAGGGCATCTTCCCACGTGACGGTTTTGCCGCCTTCGCAGGCCATGCGTCCCATGATGGCAGCGAGGCAAGACTTGGCGCTGCGTTCGGTTTCGTTGTAGGGCTTATTGTTCCGTATTGCGTCGAAGAGGAGGTCGTGTTCGTGCTGGTAGGCATCGGTGGCGGGTCCGCGATAGCGCCACAGGAGGTCACTGGGTCGACGTTGGTGTCCCTTGAAGATCATGGGGACGGGCTGGCCTTCACCGAGGACGGCTGAGCCTGTGGTTCCCTGGATGATATCGCCGAAGAACTCGTAGCAATTGCGCATATGGCGGCCTTGGGCGGCCATGCGGGTGCCGTCGGGGAAGGTGTATTCAGCGAAGTAGTGGTCGAAGAGTTCATCGGCGTCGGCACGGACCTGACGTCCGCCCATGCCCTGGACGGAGGTTGGCCAGTCGTTTTTGATCCAGCAACAGACGTCGATGTTATGGATCAACCAATCGACGATGAAGCTGCCGTTGAGCCAGGTATAGCAGCTATAGTTGGCGATTTGGTGGGCGAGTTCGGGTGTATTGGGGTCACGTGGGCTGATGCCGACGGGGCCGTGCATGCGGTAGGCCCAAGCAGTGATGACATCGCCGATGGTGCCTTCGTGGATTTGCTGGACTGCCTGTTCGAGGGGGATGGAGTGGCGGCTCATGAGGCCGGTGGCGATCTTGAGGTTTTTGGTGGAGGCGAGTTTGCCGGCTTCGAGGACCCGGCGTATGCCTGGGGCATCGACGGCGAAGGATTTTTCCATGAAGACATGGACACCTTTACTGACTGCGTACTCGAGGTGCATGGGGCGGAAGGCGGGTGGGGTGGCGAGGAGGACGACATCATTTTTATCGAGCGAGTCGATGGCTTTTTTGAAGCCATCGAAGCCGGTGAACTGGCGTTCCGGGGGGGCGTCGACTTGTTGGGGGAAGCGTTCCCGGAGTTGGGCGTGGGTGGACTGGACTTTACTGGGGAAGACATCGGCGACGGCCCAGAGTTTGGTGGGGCCTTGGGTGGAGAGGGCTTGGCTGGCGGCGCCGGTGCCGCGGCCGCCACAGCCGACGAGGGCTATCTTGATGGTGTTGCTTTCTGCGGTGTAGCCGGGTTGTGGGGTGGCGGTGGCGAGGGCGGCTCCGGCGAGAGTTGTTCCGGACGTTTTGAGGAAGCTGCGGCGGGTTTGGCGGGAAGGGGTGGGGGTGTTCATAAGTATCTCTCTTTTGGATTGTGTTGCAGGATATGCATTACTTCACGTGTGGGCAAGCGTGTCCTTGGTGGAATCTCTTCGGTTGGCGGGTTTTATTCAGGGGCATCGCCGTTGACATGGAATGCTGGAGGCTTTCAATAATGTTACGTTTCATGGATACGAGTCAGAGAATGGAGCCGATTATTCAGATTGAGGGGCTGAGGGTGGAGTATCGCCCGAAGGCGATACGACAGAAGGTGCATGTGGCGGTGCGGGCTCTTTCCCTGGAAGTATTTGCGGGGGAGGTGTTTGGTTTCCTGGGCCCGAACGGGGCGGGGAAGACATCCACGATGCAGGTTTTGTTGGGGTTTACGCCGCCGTCGGGGGGTATGGCTGCGTTATTTGGGGTGGATGTGCGGGAGCCGATTGCGCGGCAGAGGATTGGGTATTTGCCGGAGCTGACGTATTACTACAAGTTTCTGACGGCGGAGGAGATCCTGAGGTTTTACGCGAAGTTGTTTGGGATTCCGCGTGGGGAGGTGGACCGGAGAGTGGAGCGTTTATTGAAGCTGGTTGAGTTGGAGCATGTGCGGGGTCGGGCGATTCGGCATTTTTCCAAGGGGATGCAGCAGCGTGTGGGGTTGGCGCAGGCTTTGATTAACGAGCCGGACTTACTGTTATTGGACGAGCCGACGAGTGGTTTGGATCCTTTGGGTCGGATGAAAGTGAGGGAGATTATCCAGCGGTTGAAGGATGAGGGTCGGACGGTGTTTTTTTCGAGCCACGAGCTGGGGGAGGTGGAGACGGTGTGTGATCGGGTGGCGATTTTGAATGCGGGTGAGATTCGGGCGGTGGGGACGGTGGAGGAGTTGACTGGTGGAGAGGCGGGGAGTTTGGAGCAGGTATTTTTGAAGATTGTTGGGTATGGAGGTGAGGCGATATGAGCAAGGTGATGGCGATAGCGCTGGTGGTGGGGAAGGAGTTATATCGGCGCAAGGACTTCTATGTGCTGTTCATCCTGACGGCGTTGATCACGCTGGTTTTGGGCAGTGTGAATTTCTTCAATGAAGACCATGTGGTGCGGTATTTGAAGGAGGTTTGTCTGTTGTTGATCTGGGTGTCGTCGCTGGCGATGGCGGTGATGACGGCGGCGAGGCAGATACCGGCTGAGCTGGAGTCGAAGACCTTGTTTCCGTTATTGGCGAAGCCGGTGAGTCGGGCGCAGGTATTGCTTGGCAAGTATTTGGGTTGTTGGGTGGCGAGCGGGGTAGCGCTGGTGGTTTTTTATGTATTTTTCGGGGCGATTAGTGCGTCACGGGAGCATGAGTTGCCGTTTGTGGGTTACGTGCAGGCGGTGTGGATGCACTGGATGTTTTTGGGGTTGGTGATTGCGATGACATTGGCGGGGTCGTTGGTTTTTGCGGCGCCGTCATCGAACGCGACCATTGTATTGATTGTGACCGTGGGGATTTTGTTTGTGGGCCAGCATTTGTACAAGGTGGCGATGCAGACTGGAGGGTTTGGGGGGTGGGTAGCAATGCTGGTGTATTATGGGATACCGCATTTGGAGTTTTATGATTTGCGGAGTGTAGTGATTCACAACTGGCCGGCGCGGGACTGGGTGGCGATTATTTTGGCGACCTTGTATGGGGTGGTGTATTCGGTGTTCTTCCTGTTGGCGGGATGGTGGATGTTTATGAGGAAGGTATTGACGCAATGAGTGGCGTGAGGGTGTTGCTATTGTTGGGTTTGTTGTGGTGTGCGGGGTTGAGCATGGCCCCTGCCATTGGTTTGCGGACCGTGGGGGGGCAGGCGGATCGGGAGGCCGGATTTTTGTCGATGCTGTTGGGGGATGGACGGAGGTTGTTTGCAAATCATTTTTTTGCGAAGGCGGATGCTTATTTTCATCGGGGACGGTATCCGACGATTTTCGATCAACGTCAGGAGGAGGAGTTGCACATGGTTGGGGGTTCTGCG
>JBMTVN010000335.1:0-4660 GCA_049451415.1 Limisphaerales bacterium
CTCCCAGGCGAACTTGAGGTCGCGCACCGTGGGGATGAGGCGCAGGCCGATGCTTTTGCCCGGGGAGAGGAGCAGCGGGCCGTTGAAGCCGTAATTCTGGTGGAGGTTGAGGGTGTTCTGGATGGGGGCGTGGGAGAGGAAGCTGGTGGTGAGAATGTGGGCGGGGGTGGTACCGGTGAGGTGGCCGGTATGGAGGGTTTTGGCGAGGTGGATTTCGAGGAAGCTGCGATGGGAGCCGGCCATCTTGCAGAAGGGGTTCAGTGCTTTGACCACTCCGGCGCCCTGGGTCCAGCGTGAGGCTGCGCCGGCGGCGAGAGTGACTACGGCAGCCTCGCCATTTTGGAGTGCCTGGTTTCCGAGGCTGGTGAGGGCGGCCAATTCGGCTGGTGCCCCGGGTAGCGTGGAGACATCGCTGTCGTGGACATCCTCAATGAGGGCGTCGGGACGGAGACGGTTTTGGGCCAGGCCGATGCGGCCGTTGCGGAGGTCCGAGCGGATTTGCTCGTGCTGGATGCGGTCGAAGCCGAAGTCTTGCAGCAGGGAGGGTAGAGAGGGGCCGGAGCTTTGCTCGGCCTGGCCTTTGGGAAGGAGGGTATCGAAGAGAGCCTGGACCGTATTGCTGAGTTCGGGGCGGTTGCGGCAGGCGGATCCGAATTTATCCAGTTCACGGCGGCGCGCGGGTGGGAGTGCGGTGCGGTCGCGTTGGAGGAGCGAGGGCAGGGTGAGGGTGTAGTAGCCGGCGGGCATGAGTGCGTTATCGCCCGAGAGGAGGTCGGCCCAGGTTCCCCTTTCATTGATGGCGAAATCATAGACCACGGGGTTCATGGCGAAGGGCAGGGCGTGCTGCAGTTCCTCGCGGGTTTGGGTCATGATTTCCTGGAGCTTCCTTTGGGCCTCGGCTTTGCGGTGGGGTGCAAACATGAAACCCATGCCGCCGCCGCTCATGCCGCCGAGCATCCAGAACCCCCAGTAGTCGTTCCCAAACGCATCCTGCGTCCGACGGATGAGGGTTTCCGTGAAGTGATTTGAGGCCCAGGGGATGATGGTTTGGAGAGGTTCGTGGAAGTTGCGTGAGGTTGCGCGTCCCATGGCGGCGATATCGCCCTGTTGCAGGGCTTGGAGTAGTTCCTGGAGGATGCCAAGTGCATGCTGGCGCGCGGTCCATTCCGGTCCTGAGCGCAGGAGATATTTTTCGGTGACCATTTCCAGTATGGGGCCGACATTTTGGGCCATGCCGCCGTGGACGAGGACGAGGCTATCCTGGAGTTTTTGGCGGGTTTGGGCTGAGCATTCGGAGTCGGTGAGGATATGGTGTTTGGGCATGAGGCGGCCCCGGCTGATGGAGTGTTCCGGGTCGGAACCGGTTGATGGCATGCCATTGATGAGTTTGACTCCGGGCCAGACACCGCCGCTGTCCTGCCATCCGCCGCCTGAGCCTCCGAGCCATTCCCCGAGCAGGGCACGGGCGAGGACGATGCGGCGTTCGTTTTCCTGCAGTGCGCCGGTGAGTGAGGTGGTTTGGCGGGTGGCGCGCATGCATGCGCTGATGAGGGCGGCGAGGAGGTTGGTGGACACGGCCAGCCGTGAGCCTTTGGGGATATCGTTGACGCGGCTGACGAGTTCTAGTCCGCGGCCGGGGCCGCAGAGCCGGTTGAGGAGTTCATCCAGCCGTTGGCCGCTTCCTTCGAGTCCCGGAGGCACGATTCCTCCGGCGATGACGGCGGCTTTGAGGAGGCCGAGGTAATCACGGGCGAAGTCGAAGATTTCGGCGAGGCTAGTGATATCGGCGGTGGCGCCGAGGTCCACGCTGGTCAGGCGAAGGACCGGTTCATCGATGACCCGGAGGTAGGCTTCCACAGGGGGGCGGGGAGAGGCGTCGCGGCCATGGACACCGAGGTCAATGGAGACGTTTAGGACCTGTGCTCCTTCGGGGTAGTCCATGGCGAGGAAGAAGATATCGCTCCAGCCGCAGTGGGAGAGGTCCATGCGGACCGGGGTGGACTCTTTGAGGATGGGGTAGGTGCCATCGGGTTGGGGTTGCAGGAGTTCCGGCCTGACGCGGAGGGGTTGGTCTGCGGGATGGCCGGTGCGGAACATCCACTGGTTGCCGGCGACACTGCGGACGCTTTTCCGCACCTGGTTGGCAAGGGTTTGGAAGGCGAGCCGGTGGTAGGCGGCGGCGAGAGCGCTGGAGATGCCGTCGCTGGGGCCGTGTTTAAGCTGGTGGTGGAGAAAGGCGTTGATGGCTTCCTCAAAGCGTCGGTTGAGGAGGTGTTCATGTCCATCGAAGGGGATGGAGGCCCTGGGGTTCCCGTTACTGAGGTGTGGTGGCAGGTGGAAGCGGTGGATGGCGTAGAGGAAGAAGAGGGCGCGGACGCGTTCGTAAAGATTCAGGTGGTTACGTCTGAAGGCATCGAGTTCGGTGCAGGCATGGAGCAGGGAATCTGCCGTGGAGTTGCTGAGGTATTGTTCAAGGGACTGGTTGCGGACCTCAGTTTTTGGGCTGGTGATGAGATCCAGGATGGACGGCTTACTCATGCTTGTGTGGTAGAGTTACGGATGGCGGCGGCGGGGTCAATGGCGGGTGTTGGGCTGCGGTTCTGATCGACACCATGGTGTAGGGCTGATAGGAGGGCGTGTTGGTGAGCTTAACCGAGTGGAAGGCAGGGCCTGTTCGAGGGGATGGAGGCGAGGTATCCGGGCGGGAGGCCGGGGAGGATTGCTATCATTGCGGGCTACCCTGTGGGCGGACGGTGGTCGAGAGCGGGGGGAGGTTTTTTTGCTGCAACGGGTGCCTTACCGTTCATGAGGTGTTGCAGGAGAGTGGTCTTGGCCGCTTTTACGAGCTGCAGTCTCATCCGGGCATTCGGGTGGGGGAGAACGTGGGGGTGGAGCGGTGGAAGTTTCTGGATGAGCCCTCGGTGCGGGATCGTCTGATTGATTTCACGAATGGGAGGATGAGTCGGGTGACATTTCAGGTTCCATCGATCCACTGTGTGGCTTGTGTTTGGTTGTTGGAGAACCTTTTTCAATTGAATGAAGCGGTGGGGAAGTCGCGGGTGAACTTTGCGCGACGTGAGGTGACGGTGGATTTTCGTAGTGAGTCGATGCGGTTAAGCGAGCTTGCGGCATTGATGACTTCGTTGGGGTATGAGCCTTCGTTGAAGCTGAGCGCCTTGGAGAAGGAGAGGCCGGATGGTGTGACGCGCCGGCAGGTATTGAAGACGGGGGTGGCGGGCTTTGCGTTCGGCAACATCATGTTGTTCAGCCTGCCGGTTTATCTGGGGCTGGACAGCATGAGTGGGCCGGGGTTGCACCTGTTGTTTGGGGTATTGAGTCTGATCCTGGCCTTTCCGGTGCTGGTCTTTAGTGCTGAGGACTACTGGAAGTCGGCCTGGTTATCCATCCGGCAACGGCAGATGACACTGGACGTGCCGATAGCGATGGGGCTTGCGGCGTTGTATGGCCAGAGTGTGTGGGAGGTGCTGAGTCGGACGGGGGAGGGTTATTTGGATTCATTGGCCGGTTTGGTCTTCTTTCTCCTTTGTGGTCGCTGGTATCAGACGAAGACCTATGCGCGCATGGCGTTTGACCGTGATTATCGCTCGTTTTTCCCCTTGGCGGTGACGCGGAGGACGGGTGCTGGCGGTGAGGAGAGCGTGGCGGTTTCGTCGTTGCGTGTGGGGGATCGGCTGGTGTTGCGGCATGGAGACCTGGTGCCGGCAGATGCGACTTTGGTTCAGGGTGGCGGGTTGGTGGATTACAGTTTTGTGACCGGCGAATCAGAGCCGCTGGAGCGGAGGGAGGGGGACCTGTTATACGCCGGGGGACGTCAAGTTGGGGGCATGATTGAGACTGAGACCGTCAAGCCGGTATCCCAGAGTTACCTGGCCTCCTTATGGGAGCATCAGGCGTTCAAGAAGGAGGGGCGCAGTGAGCTGCTGCGGTTGACTGACCGGTTCTCGAGGTGGTTTACCCTCGTGGTTGTAGCGATTGCCGTCGCGGCGGCGTTGGGGTGGTCGTTTCTGGGAGGGGATCCCGGGAGGGGGTTGCGTTCGTTTGTTGCGGTGTTGATCGTGGCCTGCCCCTGTGCATTGGCGTTGGCTGCGCCCTTTGCGTTAGGGACGGCGCAGCGTTGGATGGCACGGTCCCAGGTGTTCTTGAGGTCGGCGGATGTTTTGGAGCGGATCGCGTATTTGGACACGCTGGTTTTCGACAAGACCGGCACCTTGACAGAGCCGGGCGTTCGTCCCCCTGTGTTTCGGGGAAATGCCTTGAGTGAGGAGGAGGAAAGGCAATTGGCGGCGCTGGTGCGGCAGTCATCGCATCCGCTTTCAAGGGCGTTGGGGAGAGCATGCCGGTTGGGGGCGAGGCGTTTGGAGGTTCTGCATTTTGAGGAATTGCCCGGGCGGGGGGTGAAGGGGGTGGTGGATAGCGACAGCTGGGTTTTGGGTTCGGCTGTTTGTCTGGAGGAGGAGGGGCTGCCGGTGAGTCGGTTGGATGGGTTGGTGGAGAGTGTCGTGCATGTGGGGAAGAACGGCGTCTACGGTGGGGTGTTTACTTTCCCGAGCCGGTTGAGGGGCGACATGGACGGGGTGCTGGAAGAGCTTGGGCGACAATATGATTTGGCCTTGTTGAGTGGGGATCATGCTGCTGAGGA
>JBMTVN010000336.1:0-4632 GCA_049451415.1 Limisphaerales bacterium
CCCCGGGATACAACATGTCCGCATACCGAAAGTTGCGCTCCTCCACCGGCAACCCCAGCCACCTGAAGACCCACTCCGGAACCGGCACCTCGTTCACCTGCGTGGTCACGATCTCGAAAATGCAGGCCTGCAATACCCGCTCAGGATCCCCCGCCAAAACTAACCCGACCTGCCCCCGCGCCCGCTCCAGGTTCTCCAGCAATCGCCCCTCGTTGCCCCACAAACACAGCGCACGCCCAATAAACTTCGCCCCAATCCGGTCCAGCATCCGAATGTTGTCCCCCAAATCGCCCCGCCCGTTCAACAAACCCTCCATCGTGATCGCCCGGGCCAGATAATTCTCCAGCACGCCGCGCGATATCCCACGGTCAAAGGCATAAGCCCCAGCCCCCACCACCACCTCCCCTGCCAACGCATGTGGACTCACACCAATCAGCAGCCCAAAACTCAATATCCGCAACCCAGCCAACCATTGGAATATCATTCGCACCCCGCCATCCAACACCATCCCGCATCCAAAATCAAAACCCGAGAAACCCACCCCGATCCGTCAAATCCTCTCCTCTCCACCGCATACCCAACTACGTCGAATGTCGGTTGCACCCCGATGCGAAATCCCTACAACGATGCCAATCCCCATGTCCCCATACCCCCCACACCCCGTTGTGTTCGTCCCCGGCATCATGGGCAGCGAACTCCAGGACCAATACCCCGCGGCATCCGAAACGGTCTATAACCTCTGGACCCGCAACTACGGCCGCATGGCCCTCCACCCCAACGCCCCCCGTTACGAGGCTCGCCAACCAGCCCAACTCCAGCCCAGTGGACTGCTGCAGCTCATCTACTCCGAGTTCATCGAGGAACTCCGCCATAATCTCTCCCCCCAACCAGACCTCCCCACCCCCGTCTTCGCCTTCGCCTACGACTGGCGCCAACCCCTGCAGGATACCGCACTCCAACTGCGGGAGTTTATTCTCGAAACCATCGAACGCACCCGCCTCCTGAAACACTACCACGCCGCCAATTATCACCAGTCCCCACGCGTCAATCTGGTCGGCCATTCCATGGGCGGACTCATCATCGCCGATTACCTCCACCACCACCCGTCCAACCACCTCATCCACAAAATCACCACCCTCGGCACCCCCTTCCACGGCTCCCCCGAAGCCGTGCTCAAGCTCGCTACGGGACATGCCGCACTCGGTGGAAACCAGTCCGCCTCGCGCGAACGCGAAATAGCCCGCATCACCCCCTCCCTCTATCACCTCCTCCCCTCCTACCCCCAAGCCATCACCACCACTCCACCCCTCAATGCCGACCTGTTCGAACCAGCCTCATGGCAACCCTCAATCCTCGAAAGCATCGAAACTTCCTTCCGAATCCACGGACTCAACCCCGACAACGCAAAAATCGAAGCACACCAGTTCTTCGCTCAAATGCTCCAGTCCGCCAAACAGCACATCCAGCGCGTCAATAACCTCAACCTCCAGGCCATCAACCTCCCAACCAACCACTGGCTCGCCATCGTCGGCCTCGGCGAGCCTACCCAAACCCGCATCCACCTGACTCGCGACCCCCAGGGCTCCCCGCGCTTCAACCTCACTCAAGAAGACAGGCAAAGCTCCTGGTCCGTGTCCGACTGGAAAAATCGCACCGCAACCGGCGACGGCACAGTCCCCTACACCGGTGCCCGACCCGACTTCCTCACACCCAACCAGCTCGTCTGCGTCTCCAGCTCCGACTTCGGCTACTGGGAAATCAAGGACCGCTTGCTCGAATCTCTCGGCCCCGGACTCCATGCCACTCTCCCACTCATGAACCTCACCCAACGCCTCACGGTCTCCCACTTCGCCTGCCGCACAATCGGCCACATCTGGGGCCGCCGCGCCCCCGATTCCACCCACTCCCCCTGGTCCCCTCCCATCCCCGAACTCGAAGACCGCTCTGGATCACCCTGAATCGCTCACCCCACCCAATCCTCAGCCCTCAGCCCTCCCGCCGCCGTCCCTCGGGCTAGACCAGACAAACGCCCCCTCTCTCCTCTCTCCCTTCAACCGCGTGAATAATCCTCCCATGAATACACCCTCCCCATGCACCGACCTCTGCCATTCATGTATGGCTGTGTTCATGCGGATACCCCCTCGAACCGCGAACGCCCTCCCTTCAACCGCGTGAATATCCCACACATGAATAAACCCATCCCTGCACCCAGACGGGCCATTCATGTATGGCTTCGTTCATGCGGTTATCCTTCGGGACCACATTCATGCTCCCCACCCAGCACGCTTACCCCTCTGCGCTCTGCGCTACCACGCCATCGAAATCGAAATCGGGATCGCTATCGGTATCGACGCGCCTCCGGCGAGTGTAGCCAGGAGCCCGCAGAGAGAAACCAGTGGCTCTGCGCTTTCCGCTCTGCGCTTTCCGCTTAGCCCTCCGCCCTCAGCCCTCCGCCCTCAGCCCTCAGCCCTCAGCCCTCAGCGCTTCCCGCTCAGCGCTTCCCGCCTACCGCTTTCCGCTTGGCGCTCACCACCCCTTCCACCACACTCGGGTCCCATGTCCACAAACAACCCGCCAAAGCCTAGCGACCCCTTCCGCGAAGCCCGACAAAACCAGGGTGTTCTGGAATGCCCGTTCCAAGGCAAATCCCTCCCCATGATCCTGCGACACGCCGATGTCCGCAGCGCCGCCAAGGACTGGGAAACCTTCAGCTCCGATGCCCCCTTCCGCGTCCCCATCCCCTCAGAAGAGGAAGTCCGTTCGATCCGCCAACTCCCCATCGAAACCAACCCCCCCGAACACACGGAATACCGCGCCATCGTCGAACCCTTCTTCCAGCGCGCCAAAGACCCCGCCGTCATCACCAAAGTCGAATCCCTGATCCAAAACCTCGTCCAGCAGGCACTGCAACAGGATTCACTGGAGGTCATCGCCGACCTCGCACTCCCCCTCCAGTCCCGCGCCCTCACCCATCTCCTCAACGTCCCCGAATCGGAGGCAGACATCTGGATCGGCTGGGGCATCCACGTATTTAAGGTCACAAACGGCACCTTCAAAAAAGGCACCGTCCTCGAAGACTACCTGAACCGCAAACTCGACGAAGCCACCCAAAACCCGGGAGACGACCTCTTCAGCGCCCTAACCCAAGCCTCCTACCAGGGCCGACACCTCACCCGCGACGAAATGCTCGGCTTCGGCAACCTCACGTTCGCCGGCGGCCGCGATACCATCATCCACACCATCTCCTCCATCCTCGCCTACTTCGCCAGAAATCCCCATCAGCTCGACTTCCTCCGCAAAGACCCCAAACGCATCGTCCATGCCGGCGAAGAATTCTTCCGCGTCTTCATGCCCCTCACCCACATCGGACGAGTCTGCCCCGAAGAAACCGAAGTCCAGGGCGTCAAGGTGCCCGCCAATGAACGCGTCTCGCTCTGCTGGGCCTCCGCCAATTTCGATGAGTCCGTCTTCGACGCCCCCGATGACATCCGCCTCGACCGCAAACCCAACCCGCACCTGTCCTTCGGATTCGGACCTCACCTCTGCCTCGGCGCTCCCCACGCCCGCCTCATCGTCCGCAGCTTCCTCCAAGCCCTGGTCAATCAAGTCAGCAAAATCGAAATCCTCGAGGCCGTCGACCACACCGAACACGAAGCCCAATACACCCGCACAGTCGGCTTCGACCTGCTCCGCATCAAACTCTTCCCGCTCGAAACGCCATCCGCCTGAACCCTAAACCCGCTGCCTTAACCCAAACCCCAACCACCCCCAACCATGCTCCGCCCCCGCAAAAAATACACGGTCTACGACCTCCAACAGCTCAAAGGCAAACGCTGCCTCACTCATATCCACGTCAAATCCCCAGAGGAAGCCGCCGCCGCCGAAACCGCCGGTGTCGACCTCATGAGCTGCAGCTTCGATTCGCCCGAAGCCCAGGCCCGCCTCCCCAAAATCGTCGCCGCAGCACCCAATAGCTTCATCTCCTGCGCCACCCCCCATGGCCTGGCCTCCCGCGAAGAAGCCATCCGCATCGCCTTCCATGCCCTCGAACTCGGCGCCAGCTCAGTCTACTGCTCCGCCAGCCCCCACATCATCGAACACATGGCCCGTGAACGCATCCCCGTCGTCGGCCACCTCGGCATGGTCCCCCGCCACGTCATCTGGACCAATTACCGCGCCATCGGCAAAACACCCGCAGAAGCCAAACAACTCTTCCAGCAAATGAAAGACCTCGAAAACGCCGGCGCCTACGCCGCCGAACTCGAAGTCGTCCCCCATAACCTCGCCACGTTCCTCTCCTCCCAGACGAAAATGATCCTCATGTCCCTCGGATCAGGCAGCGGATGCGATACCCAGTTCCTCTTCTCCTGCGATATCCTCGGCGACTACGAAGAACGCCTCCCCCGACACGCCAAAGCCTACCGGAACTTCCTCGAGGAACACCGCCGCCTCCAAAAGGAACGTATCGCCGCCTTCAACGAATACATCGCCGACGTCAAGGAAGGCCGCTTCCCCAACCGCTCCAACCTCATCGAAATGCCCGAGGCTGACCTCCAGGACGCCATCAACCGGATCAAGGCAGCCCAGCAAGACCAGTAGCCTCCCTCACAGCTGCCCCGGCACGAACCCATT
>JBMTVN010000337.1:0-4620 GCA_049451415.1 Limisphaerales bacterium
CCAAGGTCTCGGGGGGGGAGGGTCATTTGCATTTGGCGGGGGGGTGAGCGATGGTAGCTCATCCTTTGATGAATGCGCATTTGCAGTCCTGGATGATCAGCTCGGATTCATTTCCGGCTGATGGTTATGCCTGCGATCAGCTGGAGCATTTATTGGGTTACGGGATTCTGGCTCCTTCTCCGCACAACACCCAACCGTGGCGGTTTCGGATTAACGCGACGGATGTGGACATTCATGCTGATTGGTCGAGGCGGTTGCGGGTGGTGGATCCGCAGGGGCGGGAGCTACTGATGAGTTGTGGGGCGGTTTTATACAACCTGCGGGTGGCGGCGGAGTATTTCGAGAAGCAGTGGACGGTGCAGGGGTTTCCGGAGTTTCGGGAGCCGGGTTTGGTGGCGCGTTTTCATCTTGGTTTGGGGGCGGAGACGGGTTCGGAGGATGTTCTTTTGTTTCAGGCGATGACGCACCGGGTGACGCACCGGGGGGTATTCAAGCCGGATCCGGTTCCGGTTGAACTTGTGAGTGGGTGGGCGGGTGCTTTGGCGGGAGAGGGGGTATGGCTGGAGGCGTATGATTCGGTGGAGGCGAAGCGGCAGTTGGCGGACTGGGTGGGGGAGGCGGATCGGCGTCAGTGGTCGGACCGGGAGTTTCGACGGGAGCTGGCGGGGTGGGTGCGGTCGGATCACGGGGTGGCGGAGGATGGTCTGGCGGTGCACGAGCTGGGGGTGCGGGACTGGTTATCCTTTGCGGGGCCATCGTTGATCCGGACCTTTGACCGGGGGAAGGGGCAGGCTGTGCGTGATCATGAGATTGCTGAGCATGCGCCGGTGCTGGTGGTATTGGGGACTGAGCGGGATGATGCGGCGTCGTGGGTGGCGGCGGGGCAGGGTTTGCAGAGTTTGTTGTTGCGGGCGCGGAGTGAGGATGTCTGGGCGAGTTTTCTGTGTCAGCCGCTGGAGGTGCCGGATCTGCGGGAGCAGGTGGCGGCGTTTTGTGGTCGGCCTTGTCCGCAGGTGATTTTGCGTTTGGGTTATTCGGAAGAGATTCCGAGTCCGGCTCCGCGGCGGAGGTTGAGGAACCTGTTATTGCGGCAGGCGGAGTCGCATGCGGTGAGAGTATCTGGTTGATGCGGAGGGGAGGCTTGGGCGGGGGTGGCATGATGTTCCGGGTTGCACGGGACAGTTGCGTTTGTGTGCGCAAGGAGAATATAAACCGGGCATATTCCCCATGGGCATAATGAAAAACTCCATGAGTTCTATTTTGTCGGGAGGTGCGTTGGCACTTTTGGTTTCGGGTTCGGTCCAGTGTTTGCAGGGGCAGCCTGCGGGGGATTGGATTGGGCATGACCGGACGAGGCCGTTGCCGCCGGTGGTGACGTCGGCGGTGGCCAGCACGCAGGAGCAGGCCGGGAAGGCGCCTTCGGATGCGGTGGTGTTGTTTGAGGGGGGTGATTTATCGAAGTGGGTTTCGATGGATGGGGCGGCTACGCGCTGGGAGGTGAAGGATGGGGCGATGGAGTGTGTGCCGGGGAGCGGCTATATCCGGACGCTGCAATCCTTTGGCGACTGCCAGCTGCATGTGGAGTTTGCGACGCCGGCGAAGCCGGAGGGGTCGAGTCAGGGGCGTGGGAACAGCGGTTTATTCTTGGGTGGGGGGCGGTATGAGATCCAGGTCTTGGATAGCTATGAGAACGCGACTTATGCGGATGGTTCGTGTGCGTCGATTTACAACCAGTATCCTCCTTTGGTGAATGCTTCGCGGCCGCCGGGGCAGTGGCAGACGTATGATGTGATCTGGACGGCGCCGCGGTTTGATGGGGATGGCAAGGTGGTTTCGGCGCCGGTGCTGACGGTGTTGCACAATGGGGTTTTGGTGCATCACAATGTGGAGTTGATTGGGGGTACGGGGTGGCTGACGCGGGAGGGTTTTTCGGCGCATCCGGTGAAGCAGCCGATTGCCTTGCAGGATCATGGGAATCCTGTGCGTTACCGCAACATTTGGGTGCGCGAGCTGGGAAGTCCGGGCAAGGCGGAGTATGCGTTGCCTGCGGCGTTGCTGGACAGTTATGTGGGGCGATATGCGGTTGGGCGCAACGAGACTGTGGTGGTGGAGCGGGATGGGGATGGATTATCGATGCGGTTTCAGGGGGTGAAGTTCCGGATGTATGCGCAATCGCCGAGCCGTTTTTTTGCAAAGACCGTGGATGTGCAGGCGGAGTTTGATTTTAGCGGGAGCGAGAAGACCGTTCGCGTGACGGTGGGTGAGGACGAGGGTGGCCGGGTAGCGAAGAAAGTTGAGTAGAGGAGGACTATGAGAGCGTTCTGGCGGAACACGATCTGGCTGGTGGTGGTATCGGTCGGGGTATTAGTGCGGGCGGCTGAGAGTCCGGTTCTGGCGCCGGGAGCGGAGCTGAAGAAGCTGGCCGGCGATTTCAAGTTCACTGAGGGGCCGACATCGGATTCCGAGGGGGACGTTTATTTTACCGACCAGCCGAACGACCGGATCTTGAAGTGGAGTGAGGCTGGGGGATTATCGACGTGGAAGCAGCCGGCGGGGCGGGCGAACGGCATGTGTTTTGACCGGCGCGCGAACCTGTTTGTTTGTGCGGACGAGAAGATGGAGTTGTGGCTGGTGGACGGCGGCGGGCGGAAGACTGTGTTGGCGTCGGAGTATCAGGGCAAGCCGTTGAACGGGCCGAATGATGTATGGGTGCATCCGGACGGTGGTTTATTTTTCACTGATCCGTTTTATGCGCGGCCGTGGTGGAGTCACAAGGAGATGCCGCAGGATGGCCAGCATGTTTATTATTTGTCGCCGCACCGGGACAAGCTGGTGCGGGTGGTGAACAACCTGGAGCAACCGAATGGGATTGTGGGTTCGCCGGATGGGCGGAAGCTTTTTGTGGCGGACATCCGGGCAAAGAAGACCTATCGATTTGACATTCGGGACGACGGTTCGTTGTCGAACCAGACGTTGTTTTGCGAGATGGGATCGGACGGGATGACCTTGGATCGGGAGGGCAACCTGTATCTGACCGGGCGGGGTGTGACGGTATTCAACTCCAAGGGGAAGCAGGTTGAGCACATTGATGTGCCGGAGGGTTGGACGGCGAACGTGTGTTTTGGGGGGCGCGAGTATCGGACGTTGTTTATCACGGCGAGCGCGGGTTTTTACAGCATTGAGATGAAGGTGCAGGGGAACGGGCCTGGCAAGTAGTAGGTATTGGTGGTGGTGGTGAGTGTTGCCTGCGGGTGCCGGTATCCGGCGCCCGCTTTTTTATGGGTGGGTGTTAGCGGGGTTTGAGGTGGGCGCGGGCTTTCATGTCGCGGATCATGGCCTGCCAGTGTTTACGGAGGAAGGGCGGG
The DNA here is from genome assembly GCA_049451415.1 of Limisphaerales bacterium. Lineage (GTDB taxonomy): Bacteria > Verrucomicrobiota > Verrucomicrobiia > Limisphaerales > JAHDYP01 > JBMTVN01. Next base: position 3,366 of record JBMTVN010000337.1, read on the forward strand.
TTGGCGAGGCTATCGCGGGCGTAGCTGCGGTCGGCTTGGGAGAGGTCGAGTGTGGCGGTGATCATTTCTTCCTGGTAGGGGCCGGCTTCGGCGAGGGGGAGGCCATTGGGGTCACGGATAAAGGATTGCCCGCTGGTGCTTTGTTTGCCGTTGGAGGAGGTGCCGATGGTATTGGCGACGCAATGGAAGATGCGGCTATTGGGGCCGGCGGGTTGTTGGGCGCGGCCGGAGATTCGTTTCCACCAGACGGCTTCGACTTCATCGGAGCTACAGGAGGGTTGGAAGAGGATTTTGGCACCGGCCATGGCGGGGATACGGTAGAGTTCGGGGTGGCGTCCATCGCGGCAGATGGCCATGGTGCAGGGGATGCCATCGATTTCGAACCAGGCGATTTTGTTACCGCCGCGGCAGTAGCGTTGTTCGTCGCGTCCGGCCATGTGGACTTTGGCGTATTCGTAGGTGATTTTGCCTGAGGGGTTGATGACGCAGGCGAGGTTAATGAAGCGGTCGCGGGTGGGTTTGAGAGTGCCAACGATGGCCCAGAGGTGGGCTTCACGGACGGCTTGGCAGACGGTTTTGAGGGCGTCGTTGATCTGGCTGGGTTTGAGGGTGAGGGCGTAGGGGAAGTCGTAGGAGCTGATGCCGGTTTCGGGGAAGACGGCGACGCGGCTTCGTTCTTCGGCGGCTTTTCCGAGGTAGAGGAGGGTGCGTTGGAGGTTACGTTCGATGGGTTGGGTCCAGTGGAGTTGGGTGCAGGAGACCTGGAGTGTTTCGGGGGCTTTCATGGGGGTAATGTAGCGGTTGTGTTTGTGGTTGGAATCCTGAAGGCGGGGTTGGGTCGGTTTGGCCTTTGTCCGGGTGGGGCGGTTGGCTGGTTTGCCGGGTGGGGCGGGTTACAGTCTTGAGCTTGAGGGGGGGAGTGGGTTGGCGCAGTATCCGGCGCACATGTTGACATTATCGGGCATTCACAAGGCGTATTCGGGGCGGGTTTTGCTGTCGGACGCGACCTTGCAGCTGGTGGCGGGAGACCGCATTGGGCTGGTGGGGCCGAATGGGGCGGGGAAGTCGACGTTGTTCCGGATGATCTTGGGGGAGGAGGAGCCGGACCAGGGGGGGGTGGTTTTCCAGCGTGGGGTGACGGTGGGGTATTTGCCGCAGGAGAGTGCGCCGGTGGAGGACGAGACCGTGTTGGAGGTGGCGATTTCGGCGTCGCGGGAGTTATTGGAGTTATGGCGTCGGTTGAACCGGGGTGGTG
>JBMTVN010000338.1:0-4614 GCA_049451415.1 Limisphaerales bacterium
CAGCTTTCGAGGTCGGCAGGATGATGAGGAGTATTACCAAGCGTTGTCGGTATTATGTGGGTTGGAAAGCAACTAGGTGGAGTGGGGGAGTCGGCTGGTGAGAGGAGACGAATATGGACGAGAGTCATTTGGCTGATGGAGGGGTGGGGGGGCATATGTCGGGTGAGGAATTCCGGAAGTGGGGGCACGCATGTGTGGACTGCATTGCGGACTATTTGGAGGGGGTGGAGGGGATGTCCGTGATGTCGGTGGTTGAGCCGGGTGCGTTGCGTGGGGCATTGCCGTCGGAGGCTCCGGAGCGGGGAGAGGCATTTGAGGTGATTTATGGGGATTTGGAGAAGTGGATTCTGCCGGGGGTGATGCACTGGCAGTCGCCGAATTTTTTCGGGTATTTTCCATGCAACAACTCGGGGCCGTCCATTTTGGGGGACTTGATCGCGAGCGGTTTGGGGGTGCAGGGGATGTTATGGGCGACGAGTCCGGCCTGTACTGAGTTGGAGATGGTGGTGTTGGACTGGATGGTGGAGGCGTTGGGATTGCCGGAGCGGTTCAGGTCGGATGGGGCGGGGGGTGGGGTGATTCAGGACAGTGCGTCGAGTGCGGTGTTATGTGCTTTGGTGGCGGCGAGGGAGCGGGTGAGTGATGGAGGGGTGAATCGTGGGGGTAGCTCCGGGAGGTTGGTGGCGTATGCATCGAGCCAGGCGCATTCTTCGGTGGAGAAGGCGATGGGGATTGCGGGGGTGGGGCGGGAGAACCTGCGGTTGATTGAGGTGGACGAGGCTTATGCGATGCGGGTGGAGGCCTTGGAGCGGGCGATTGCGGCTGATCGTGCGGCTGGGTTGGTGCCGTTCTTTGTATGCGCGACAGTGGGGACGACATCATCGACTGCAATCGATCCGGTGCGGGCCGTGGGTGAGGTCTGCCGGAGGGAGGGGCTTTGGTTGCATGTCGATTCGGCGTATGCGGGCGTGGCGGCGATTTGTCCGGAGTATCGGTTTGTTAATGAGGGTTTCGAGTTGGCGGACAGTCTTTGTTTCAACCCGCACAAGTGGTTGCTGACCAACTTTGACTGCAGTTGCTTTTTTGTGGCGGACCGGGTGGCGCTGATTTCTGCGCTGAGCATTTTGCCGGAGTACTTGAAGAATGAAGCGACGCAATCCGGTGGGGTGATTGACTACCGGGATTGGCAGGTGCCGTTGGGGCGGCGGTTCCGTTCATTGAAGCTTTGGTTTGTGTTGAGGTATTACGGCAAGGAGGGGTTGCGGCGGCATGTGCGGCATCATGTGCGGATGGCGCAGGAGTTTGCAGGCTGGGTGAGGTCGAGTCCGGACTTTGAGCTCGTGGTGGAACCGAGGTTCAGCCTGGTCTGTTTTCGGAGGAACGGGAGTGACGAGCTGAATCGGGCTTTATTGGGACGGCTGAATCGGTCCGGACGTTTGTTTCTAACCCACACGATGCTGGGGGGGCGCTATGTGCTGCGCTTTTGTGTTGGGCAGTGGCGGACTGAGGAGAGGCACGTGCGGGCGGCGTGGGAAGCGGTATGCGCAGAGAGGTAAGAGGGATATGGGAGATGGGAGAGCGCTGAGGGCAGTTAGCAGTTGGCTGTGGGCTGAGCGGTAAGTCGGCAGGTCAGTATTTCGGTTTACATGGGGCCGCTCTGGTCAGCTGGTGAGACTTGGTGCGCTGTATCCGTATCGCTCTGCGAGCTGCGTCGGGACAAGCCAGGCGCGCCTGACCAGACTGACGGACTGAGCACCTGCCATTGGCGCATTTGATTTCGATGGCGTGAAAGCGCGGAGGCCGTGTTCTGAAACACGGAAACTCGGAAACTCTGGTTGGATCTGAGGGGGGCTAGCTCACTACGATGTTCACCAGACGCTCGGGGACCACGATGATTTTCCGGACCGTTTTGCCATCGGTGAAGGCCTGGATTTTGGGTGAGCTGAGGGCGGCTTGTTCGATTTCAGTTTGGGGTGTGCCGCGGGCGATGCTGATTTTGTCGCGGAGTTTGCCGTTTACCTGGACGGGGAGTTCGAGGGTGTCCTGGACCAGCAGGGAGGGGTCGTGTTTGGGCCAGGGGTGGTAAGGGAGCGGGATATTGGCGGCGTGGTTGGTGGCGGTGTGTTGTTGGAGTTTGGCCCAGAGTTCTTCCGTGAGGTGGGGAGCGAAGGGTTGGAGGAGGATGAGGAAGTCGCCGAGGATGCTGGCGGGTTTAGCGGACCAGGGGAGGGCTTCATTGACGAAGACCATGAGAGCTGAGACGGCGGTATTGAACCGGAGGTGGTCGAGGTCTTCCGTGACTTTTTTGATGCAGGTATGGAGTGTGCGGAGCTGGTCTTTGTCGGGTTCGCTGTTTTGGATTGCGGGCTGGAGCTTGATGCTGCCCAGGGCTTCTATGGCTAGGGACGGGTTGGCGGCGCAGGTCTGTTCGAACTCAGTTTCGGATGTTTCGTCGACGAAGAGTCGCCAGACGCGGCCGAGGAACCGGTAGACTCCTTCGACGCCCTTGGTGTTCCAGGGCTTCACCATTTCGAGCGGGCCCATGAACATTTCGTAAAGGCGGAAGGCGTCGGCACCGTATTCCTGGAGGATGTCGTCGGGGTTGACGACGTTGCCGCGGGACTTGGACATCTTTTGTCCGTCCTGGCCGAGGATGAGGCCTTGGTTGACGAGCTTGAAGAAGGGTTCGGCGGTGGAGACGTGGCCCAGGTCGAAGAGGATCTTGTGCCAGAAGCGGGCGTAGAGGAGGTGGAGTACGGCGTGTTCGGTGCCGCCGACGTAGAGGTCGATACCTGGGGTGGCGGAGGGGGTGGAGCCCATCCAGTAGGATTCAGTGGCGGGGTCACAGAACCGGGTGGAGTTACGGGAATCCAAGAAGCGGAGGTAGTACCAGCAGCTGCCGGCCCACTGGGGCATGGTATTGGTTTCGCGGGTGGTATCCGGGCTGGCCTGCACCCAGTCCTTGGCACGGGCGAGGGGAGGTTCGCCGCTGGCGGTGGGTTTGTAGTCGGTGAGGGCTGGAGGGACGAGGGGGAGTTCTGATTCGGCGATTGCCTGATGCTGGTTGTCTTTCCAGAGGATGGGGAAGGGTTCGCCCCAATAGCGTTGGCGGCTGAAGAGCCAGTCACGGAGCTTGAAGTTGATCCGGCGTTGTCCGACTTGCTTTTCCTCGAGCCAGTCGTTGATGCGCTTTTTGGCTTCGGGAGTGGAGAGGCCGTTGAGGAAGTCGGAGTTGATGCTGGTGCCGTCGTCGACGAAGCCGATGGATTCCTGATTGTCCGGGGCCTGGACGACGATGCGGACGGGGAGGTTAAATTGTTGGGCGAACTCGAGGTCGCGCGAGTCGTGGGCGGGGACGGCCATGATGGCGCCGGTGCCATAGGAGGCGAGGACGTAGTCGGCGATCCAGATGGGGATTTGTTCCTGGTTGACGGGGTTGATGGCGCAGGAGCCGGTGAACACGCCGGTTTTTTCCTTGGCGAGGTCGGTGCGTTCAAGGTCGCTCTTGGCGGCGGCGGTGGTGCGGTAAGCAGTGACGGCCTCCTTCTGTTCCGGGGTGGTGAGCTGGTCTACGAGGGGGTGTTCCGGAGCGAGCACCATATAGGTGGCGCCGAAGAGCGTGTCTGGGCGGGTGGTAAAGACCGTGATGGATTCCTGGGAGCCGGCGAGTTGGAATCGGACTTCGGCGCCTTCAGAGCGGCCGATCCAGTTGCGCTGCATTTCCTTCAACGAATCGCTCCATTCGAGCGTGTCGAGGTCCTGGAGCAGGCGTTCGGCGAAGGCGGTGATGCGGAGCATCCACTGGCGCATGGGACGACGAACCACGGGGAACCCTCCGACCTCGCTCTTGCCGTCGACGACTTCCTCATTGGCGAGGACGGTGCCGAGTTCTTCACACCACCAGACAGGGGCTTCGGTGACAAAGGCCAGGCGGCGGGCATCGCGGTAGGCGCGCTGGTCGGCTTCGGAAGAGACGTTGTCGGGGTAGGTGATGGTGCTGATGGGCTCGGCCCGGTTTGTTTCGGGGTTGAACCAGGAGTTGTAGATCTGAAGGAAGATCCACTGGGTCCAGCGGAAGTATTTGGGATCCGTGGTGTCGACTTCGCGGGACCAGTCGTAGCTGAAGCCGAGCGACTGGATCTGTCGTCGGAAGTTATTGATGTTCTGCTCGGTGGTGATGCGCGGGTGTTGTCCGGTTTTGACGGCGTATTGTTCGGCAGGGAGGCCGAAGGCGTCCCAGCCCATGGGATGGAGAACATTGTAGCCGAGGGAGCGTCGGTAGCGGGCGAGGATGTCGGTGGCGGTGTAGCCCTCGGGATGGCCGACGTGGAGGCCGGCACCGGAGGGATAGGGGAACATGTCGAGCAGGTAATACTTCGGGAGGTCGGCGCCCTTTTTATTGGGGTGGCGCTGGCCGGCGGGGTGGGAGGAAGGAATGGCTTCGCCCGGGTTCCAGGCGCGGAAGGACTCGTGTTCAAGCCAGAGTTTTTGGAACTTCGGCTCAATCAGGTGGAAGGGGTATTGCCTGCGGATACTCGACATAAAACGAACTGCGATTGTGGGGGGCGGACGGGGTTGCGCCAAGTGCAAAGCATTCCGACCGCGAAGGGATGT
>JBMTVN010000339.1:0-4613 GCA_049451415.1 Limisphaerales bacterium
GATTTGGACAGCTTTGGTTTTGGGGGTAGCGGGCAGTGTGCACTGCGCGGGGATGTGTGGTCCGTTGGCTTTGGCGATTCCGGTGCCTGAAGGGGGCGGGTGGAAGTATTTACTGGGGCGGTTGATTTACAATCTGGGCCGGGTGGTGACGTATGGGTTATTGGGGGCGGGGTTTGGTTTGGTTGGACGGACGGTGTATTTGGCGGGATTCCAGCAATGGTTTTCCCTGGCGTTGGGCACGGTGTTGTTACTGGGGCTGTTTTTGTCGCCGCGGCTTTTGGCATTGGGTTTTGTGACGCGATTGGTGACACGATTGAAGCGTGCGATGGGAGGTTTGTTGCGCAAGCGGGGGGTTGTGGCCTTGGGTTTGTTGGGGTTGTTGAACGGGCTTTTGCCGTGTGGATTGGTGTATGTGGCATGTGCGGGTGCGGCGGCCACGGGAGGCGTGCTTAGCGGGCTCGTTTACATGGTGGTGTTTGGATTGGGGACGGTGCCGGTGATGCTGGCGATCAGTCTGTCGGGCAGACTCCTTCAGGCGGCGATGCGGCGGTGGATCGTGCGAGTGGTTCCGGTTTCCGTGGCTTTGGTGGCGGGCCTCCTGATTTTGCGAGGTTTAGGACTAGGCATTCCTTACGTGAGTCCGGCGTTCTCACCGTCTGCGGGGGCGGCTTGCTGCAGTGACCATGGTGAGTAACGCGGAGTGGGCATAAAGCACCCGGCGCGGGGCCGGGTTCTGTGTTTGGCTGAGGGGGTGTGAGGTTTTATTGGAGTTTGGATTTTGCTGCTTCGGGGATTTCGACCGTGGTGTTACCCGCGTCTGAGATTTCCACGAGGATGGTGCGGTCCATGTCGCGGTCGTTACCATTGAAGGACATGGTACCTTTGACTGAGTAGGAGTATTTTTTGAGGGAGCCGTTTTCGATCCAGAACTTGACCGAGCCGCTGGGGTTGCGGATTTCCGGTCCGTCCTGCGGGGTATTTCCGCGACGACGGAAGGACAGGATTTGTTTGGCTCCTGCTTCCGTGAGATTTCCGCTGAGCACACCTTCCTTTTGACTGAGCCCGGGAGTTTCGGCGAGGAGGTCGGCGGCTTCCTTGGCGGCCGGGGTGAAGTTGCGTAGCATCATGGCGGTCCAACGTCCGGGTCCCTGGTCCGTTTCCAGTTCGCTGAGAGATTTCCATCCGTCCTGGGTTTCGCTGGCGGCTTTTTCACCCTGGTGAACGCTGAGAATGGTGCGGTCGCCGAAGGAGCGGGACATGAGTGCGGTGCCTTCTTGGTTGATTTTTCCGGTGCTGGGGCCGGCGTTGAACTGACTGTTTTCCCAGGTCATTTTCCAGGTATAGGAACCGGTGTCTTCCAGTTTCTTGATGGCTGCGGCGACGTCCTCCTTCGGGCCTGCGAGGCAGGAGAGGGATGCGGTTAGCAGGGTGGCAATAGCGATAACGGGTGTTTTCATAAGAGTAGGCTCGTTTGTCCCTCAGATGCTTCGGGGGGTGTGGTGATAAGACGGTTTACGGATGTCCTGGGTTACACAGGCAGTGTTGGTGGTTGTTGCCTTACGGGTATGGGGTTCTGCATGATGCGGTGATGAACCGTAACCTGTGGAGTTTTTGGAGGAGGCGTTGGCTTTTGGGCTGGTCCTTGGCGGCGGTAACGTTGGCGAGCGCGCTGGGTGCTGGCGTACGGGTCGGTATTTTCCAGAGTGATGTGACACCTCCGATTGGGCATCCCTTGTGCGGTGGGTGGATTGAGCCGGTGATCGGGGTGGATGATCCGTTGTTGGCGAAGGGAATTGTGTTGGAGGCCGGGGGACAGCTGCATGTGGTGTGTTCGGTGGATTGGTGTTTGCTGCAGACCCGTGCGCATGAGGCATTTGTCCGGGCCTTGGCTGAAGCGGTGGGGACGTCTCCGGAGCGGGTGAGTGTGCATACCGTGCACCAGCACAATGCGCCGATTGCGGATGCACGTGCACAGGAGTTGCTGGATCAGGTAGAGGGGGCGCCTTTACATCTGGATCTCGAATTCTTGAGAGTCGTGACTGATCGGCTTGGGCGGGCTGCCGCGGAGGCAAAGGGGCGGATGCGGGCTGTGACCGCTGTAGGTTTCGGGAAGGCGAAAGTAGAGCGTTTTGCGTCGAACCGGCGGGTTTTATTGGACGATGGGAAGATCCATGCACGTTACAGTGCGACGACGGATCCTGTGATGCAGGCAGCACCTGAGGGTTTGATTGATCCGTGGTTAAGGACCGTGAGTTTGTTTAATGGGCAGGAGCCGTTGGTGCGTATGCATTACTATGCGACGCATCCCATGAGTTATTACGGGGACGGGCGGGTGACGGCTGATACCGTCGGATTGGCCAGAGAGCGGCTGGAGCGGGAGGAGTTGGTGCCGCAGATCTACTTTACGGGATGTGGTGGCAATATCACCGCCGGGAAGTATAACGATGGGAGTCCGGAGTCGAGAGTCGCGATGACCGAGCGTGTATTGGATGCCATGCGGAGGTCGGTGCGGGACAGTGATCGTGTGGCACTGGATGGGGTGACGTGGCGGACGACCGAAGTGGAGCTGCCATTGCGGGAGGGGGAGGAGTGGTCGGAGGGGTTAAATCGTCGGAGGCTGGCCTTGGTGGATGCGCCGAAGTTGGACCGGTTAAAGAGCGCGTTAAACTTGGCTTGGATTGAGCGGTGTCAGCGGCAGCCGAGGATTACCTTGTCAGGCTTGGAGTTGGGGCCGGTGAGTTTGGTGCATCTGCCGGGGGAATGTTTTGTGGAGTATCAGTTGTATGCGCAGGGTCTCGTTCCGGACCGTTTTGTTGTGGTAGCGGCATATGGGGAGTCGGGGACCGGTTATGTTTGCTGTGATGCGGCGTTTGCTGAAGGAGGGTATGAGCCGACGATGTCGAGGGTGGCTCCACCGACTGAGGAGCGTTTGAAGGCGGGGATAGCGCGGTTGCTGGAGTAGGCGTCTAGTTGGCGGTGAAGATGTATTCGAGGAGATTGGCGACATCCTGAGTGGAGAGGCCGGTTTCGAGGCCGTCGGGCATGAGAGACCTGCTGCTGCTGGAGATAGATTCGATGTCGTCGCGCTGAAGGCGGGTTTCGGTTCCGAAGGCCTGGCGAAGCGTTACCGAATGGGTGGTTTCATCGACGAGAATCCCGAGCAGGCTTTCGCCGTTGTGTGTCTCGACTTCGTAGGCGGTGTATTGGGGGAGGAGTTCGAGGGAGGGATCGATGATGTTCATGAGCATTTTGGGGCGGCCGTTATTGCGTACACTGACGAGGTCGGGGCCGACCGCGTGTCCTTCCTGGGCGAGCCGGTGGCAGGAGGCGCAGCGTTCGGTGAAGATGGCGTGGCCGGATTGGGGGTTGCCTTGGAGTTCGAGGGCGGCCTGGTATGCCGCGAGTGTATTGGAGCGTGCGGAGGCCGTGGAGGTATGGAGCAGGGATTCTGCGAGGTGTTTGACTTTGGGATCCTTGTGATTCAGGAGGAAGGCGGTTTGGTTGGAGTCGAGGTCAGCTGGGCGGATGAGGCCGTTGGGCATGGCCTGGAGGAGAGTCATGGCCCGGTGGGGTCTGGCGAGGAGGATGCTGAGAGCTTCACTGCGGAGGCGCGGGGTTAGCGTGGGCCAGAGAGTGACGAGCGCGTGGGCGACTTCCGGGTGGTCGTAGTGTCCCAGCGTTTGCAGGGCTGCGAGTTGGATGGACTGGGGCTGGGTAGGATTGAGCAGTCTGATCAGGGTAGGGTAGCTGTTGTCGAACGGGGAGTGCGAAAGGAGGGAGAGCGCAAGGATACGGTCGGAATCGGGTGCGTCAGGATTGGCTGAGAGATCCCCGATGTTAGTGAGACTGGCGGCCATAACCTCGTGGGGTATGGGGGCGGCGTCCTTGGGGCGGTTTTTCAGGAGGCTTTCGAGCACGGCGAGTGTGAGGGAAGGGGGGAGAGTTGCGGACAGTCGCGCGATGGCTTTGGCATCATCCGGGGAGCCGAGAATTCCGGTGGTACGCGCGAGCTGGGTGAGGAGGTATGTTTGGTTGTGGTTGGGACTGGAGGAGTTGGCTTTCCATTGTGGCACCCAAAGTTCACTCAGGCAGTTCAACAGATGGGCGGCGGTCGTTGTGGTGGAGCAGAGCAGAGCGTCGTAGATCCATTTGGAGCTGGTGTCATAGGAGGCGATGCGGAGTGCCAGTTGGGTTTGCCAGGACCAGGATTTGGGCAAGGCGCTGAGGGTGAGTGCGAGTTGGAAGCGGACTTCGGGGTGGGGATCCTGTGCGAGGTCGAGAAAGTGCTTCCAGAGTGCGTCGTCGGCAGGGGCGGTGTGGATATCCGGGAGTTTTGTTTCCAGGAGTTGGAGAGCATGCACGCGGGCTTCGGGTGCGAGGTCACGCAGGGAGTAGAGGATGTGCCGGGTTTCGAGCAGGTTGAGGCCGTTGAGAGTGTGGAGCGCGTGGATGCGGGCGAGCGGGGAGGGCGATGATTCCAGTAGACGTTCCAGTTCAGGCAGGGCCAGGGCATGGTCTTGTTGCTCGTAGATGAGGCGGGCGGCTGTTTCGCGGTGCCAGGCATTGGGGTGGGCCAGCGTGGCGACGAGTTCAGCGGTGGAGGCTTGTCCGAG
>JBMTVN010000340.1:0-4597 GCA_049451415.1 Limisphaerales bacterium
GAAGGACACACCGGAGGCGGGGCGATTTGGGCAGGACAGCTTTTTGAAGCGGGCGATGGCGGACGTGGGGGGGAGGCAATTGCGGTTGGTGTTGAATCCGGCCTCGGTGAAGCCGTTTGCGATGCAGTTACAGGCGATGCGGGGTTTGGCTGGCTTTGTGATTGCGCAGCAGCGTCAGCAGTTGTTGGCGGGGCTGCCCCAGGAGGCGAGGGAGCAGCTGGAGATGCAGGTATGTTCACAGTTGGGTGTAGGGAGTGTGGAGGAGTTTGCCGACTACGTGGAGTGCGTGCTGTTGGCTACCCTGGAGCAGGGCGTGGATTTTGTGACGCGGCAGGCGGTTTCGTTGAGGGGCTGAGTCGTGGGGTGGTTTTAAAGGGGGAATATCGCGAGGTGGAGTTGAGGGTGTATTCACAGAAGTATCAGGGAGGGAGTGAGGTCGTCCCGATTCCTTTGGACGAACTGCGTGAGGCGCTGCGTTGGCTTGGGCCGGAGGTGCGTTGCTTCGATGTATCGGGGCGGAAACCCGAGCCGGCGGTTTCGCCTGCTTTGTCCAACTGGGTTCAGCGGGTGCGTCAGAAGTGCGAACAGAAGGGGCTGGAGCCGGCTGTTTTGGGACGCTTGGAGGAGTTGCTGAAGTCTCAGGTGGCTGTGCCGACCGTGGAGGGTGAGGTGCCATGGACCCTGAGTGGGATGGCGCCGTTGAGTCCCCTGCCTTCATTTGACGGGTTAAACTGGCTGCAGGACTGGTTTGTGGACTTGGAGCTGCCGGTGTGGCGGCGGGTTCAGGTGGTGCCGGGGGTGGGGGTGGATTTTCTGGCTGATGTGTATGGGCGGGAGGCTGAGGTGCAGAATCGGAACCGGCAGTTGGAGTTTGAGTTTGCGAACTCCATTCAGAAGCAGCGTCCTTGGATTCTGAAAGACAACCGGCTGGTGGAGCTCGGGGAGGATGATGGCGTTTCCGGGTGGAGCCGGGAGTCGGTCTGGACGACCCGGAGCGGGTTTTTTGGGGTGGACCAGCACGAGTTCATCAATCGGAGGATGGTATGGGCCAGGCAGGTGGGGCCGTATCTGGTGTATCATCGTGGAGTGAAGAGTTCGGATTGGTTGCGAGGTTTGGAAGAAGAGGGATTTGGAGTGACGAGCCCGGCGGTGGACCGTTTGCTGGACCGGGTTCCGGAGGGTGCGTATTCGGTGGGGGTGTATCGGGTATTGGCTGGACTGCCGGACATGGTTGACTGGCTGGGTTCACTAGAGACCTGGGGGCATGAGAGGGTGAAGGCTTACCTGGATGAGGCGCAGGCGATTGTCGATGGGAGTACGGACATGGATGAGGCCAAGCGGAGACTGCGTCGGCTGAGGATGCCGTTGATGGTGGGAAGCGTGGCGATAAGGCCGGACACCGGGCGGGTGTACGCGTTGTTACCCACGGGCGATGTGGCGATGCCTTTGCCGAGGCCGAGGCTGGTGCCCGTGTTGCGGGAGTTGTTGGCGGATTACGCTGATCGAGCTGAGTCGCTTGGGGGATGTCTGGTGACGTCGAGGGTGGTGGACGGGAGTTGGGAGTGGAGGCTGAGTCAGCGCTGGGATGCGGTGACGACGTTGACCAGGAGCTTTGGGAATGCTTTGGCGCGGGAGTATTTATCCTCGGAGGAAGGGCAGCGTGAATTGGGACGGAGGCTGGGGCATTCGAGGGATGGGGACACGGCTGCATTTGACGAGGTTGTGGCGAGGAATCCGCAGTGGAATTTCATTCCGCAGCCGCAGCCGAAGACCGATGCGAGTCCGGGGAAGGCGATTCCAGAGCGTGATCCTGCTGCGGGTGGGGAGCTTCTGGATCTGAGCACCTTCTATAATGGTGCGTTGGACGAGACCTGGCAGGCCGGAGGCTTGGCGAACAACCATTTGGGGCATTTGCCGAGGGGGCTTCAGGTGTTTGGCGGGGTTCGCTTTGATGTGCGCGGGGTCGTTCAACTTTCAGGTGTCCAAGCCGAGCAGCAGTTGCGGGTGCGCTTCCCGAAAGTGGTGGAGGGGATCCCGGTGGAGCGCAAGGCTGATCGCCTGCATTTTCTGCATGCTTGTGCGTGGCCGTCGCCGGTGGGGACGCAGGTTGGGATGTATGTGATTCACTACCGCAACGGTCAGCAGCAACAGGTGCCGATCAACTATGGCAAGGACGTCCTGGATTGGTGGTTGAACGAGGGTACGGATGGGTTTGCGGTGGATGTGGCTTGGAAGGGTGCGAACAGCGCTTCGCCCGGTGGGCCGGAGCTGGGGATCTTCAAGACCACCTGGAACAATCCGCGGCCGGAGCAGGAAATTGAGTCGATTGATTATCGCTCGGCGATGACGGATTCAGCTCCGTTCCTGCTGGGGATTACGGCTGAGTGAGGTTCGGGATTTCGTTGCGCGAGGATCCTGGTGGCGCCGCGCCCTCAAGCAGGCACGGCGCCGACTTTTCTGAAGCACCGAAACTCCGAAACACAGGCGATGTGAGACCCCTGAGGGTGGACACCTATGCTGGTGGTTCTTTGGCGGCCTGTGGCCTTTGACCTCCTTGTTTTGGCTTAGTGGCGCAGAGCGTCTCGAAGCCGGAGGACCTTCCATCTCCGTTCTTGCCCCGATGGGCTGGGCTACGGCGGGCGGGCTGGCCCCCGGCAGTCGATCCCGATTTCGATGGAGGTGGGATGGCGCAAGGGTTTGCTTTTTAACCGGAGGGCGCGGAGGGGGAGTACTGTTCTGAAATACTGAAACACCGAAACTCAGAAACACGGGTCAGGTGGAGTCGGGGTTTTAGCGTCCTTGACCTGAGTCCGGATATGGGGAGACTGTGCGCGTCTCCACTAACTGACGACTTATGCCTTTGTTTGGACAAGTAGCAGCGGCGGGACCGGATCTCTGGCCTTTGGGTGTTTTGGCGATTTCGGTTGGTCTCATTATATTCCTGATCACTGTAGCCCGGGTCCATGCGTTCTTCGCGTTGTCCTTGGCGGCCTTTACCGTTGGGATATTGTCGCGGCCGGGGAGTTTGCCGGGGGAGAAGGAGGGTGCGAACCACTGGGTTTACGCGATTGATTTGGCGACGCAGGGGTTGGGGACGACGGCGGGCAAGATTGCGGTTGTGATTGGATTGGCGGCGGCTATTGGGATGTGCCTGATGGAGAGCGGGGCGGCTGACAAGGTGGTGCGGCGGTTTCTGGCGGTGTTTGGGGAGAAGCGTGCGGGTTTTGCGATTTGTTTGAGCGGTTACATCCTTTCGATCCCGATTTTTTTCGATACCTTTTTCATGTTGTTGCTGCCTTTGGCCCAGGCGCTGGCGTTGCGCACGGGGAGGAACTATGTGCTGTATGTGCTGGCGATCTGTTGCGGTGGCGTCGTGACGCATTCGTTGGTGATTCCGCATCCGGGGCCATTGGCGATGGCGGACCAACTGGGGATTGATGCGGGTTTATCGGTGTGGGTGGGGATCGTGGTGGGCATTATTCCGGTCATGGTGACCTGGCAGGTCGTGAAGTGGTTGAATGCCCGGGTGCAGGTTCCCTTGAGGGAAACTTCGGCGGGGTCGCTGGAGGGTTTGAAGCGGATCGCGGAGCAGCCGGAGTCGGCGTTGCCTTCCTTTGTGGCTTCGATTGCTCCGGTGTTGGTGCCGATATTTCTGATCTCGTTTGCGTCGACTTTGGCGGCTTTACCCGGGTTGAAGGCGAGTGCGCCCATGTTTTATGCCGTGTTCGAGTTCCTGGGAGAGAGGAATATCGCCTTGTTGATTGGAGTCCTGATGGCGTTGGCGGTGCTGGTGAAGCAGAAGGGGACGTCGGCCAAGGAGATTCAGAATCTGGTGGGGCATCCCCTGAGTGTGGCGGCGGTGGTGATCCTGATTACGAGTGCTGGTGGTGCGTATGGCCTGATGCTGCGGAATATTGGGGTAGGGGACACCGTGAAGGAGCTGGTGGCGGGGCGGGACATCAACCTGGTGCTGCTGGCGTGGTTGATGGCGTCGGTGATCCGGGTGGCGCAGGGGTCTGCGACTGTGTCGATGATGACCACGGTGGCGTTGATGAGCCCGTTGATGGCGGATGGGAGCCAGATGACCTTTCATCCCGTCTACATCTTTCTGGCGATCGGGTTTGGGTCGATGATCATGTCGTGGATGAACGACAGTGGCTTTTGGGTGGTATCGAAGCTCAGCGGATTTACCGAGGGGGAGACCTTGCGGACTTGGACGGTGGTGGCCACGGTGAACAGCGTGGCGGGGATCAGCGTGGTTTACATTTTATCCAAGGTGCTGCCGTTTGCTCCGGGCTAGTGGGTGGGGTGGCATGCGGTTTGGCTTTCAACGTTGGTGGTTCGTGGTCTGGGCAGCTCTGGTTGGGGTGAGCTGGGCTGGGCCTGAGGGAATGGTCTGGGTGCCGGGAGGGGAAAGTCAGGATGGTTTGGTTGGGGGGTTCTGGATGGACCGGCACGAGGTCACCAACGAGGAGTTTGCGCGGTTTGTGGAGGCCACCGGTTATCGGACGACTGCTCAGCGGTCGAGTGTGGGGTTGGGTGTTGGCGGGCTTTCCGAGTTCATGGCCGGGGGTGCGTTGGTGTTCGACCCGGTGCT
>JBMTVN010000341.1:0-4576 GCA_049451415.1 Limisphaerales bacterium
AACAGGCCATCCCCACCCGCTCATCCCCGAGCTTCCGCATCACTTGCCCCAATAAATCGGGGGTGACCGCCACATCCGCATCGCTGACCACCAGAAAATCGTGCCTCGCAGCCCGGGCCGCCTCCACCACCTTCGCCATCTTCGCGTTACACCCGACTGCTTCCCTGACCACAACCACCCGCACATTCACCCCTCCCCCAGCGTTTTCTCGCGCCAACCGCTCCAACACCCCCCGCCCCTGCGCATCCCCCGCGTCCACCGCCAGCAAGAGATCCACCTCACCCGGGTAATCTAGCGCCAGCCAGGCCCGCAAGGCCTCCACCATCCCCTCATCCGCCCCCTCCACCGGCTTGATCACCGTCACCCCGGGCATCCGCCCCGCAACCCCAACCCGCTGCCCCAAAGGAAAGCGCCGCGCCACTACCCATTGCCAGAGCAAGGCAACCAGGCCCAGCACACTCAACCCGCCACCCACCCAGTTCATCCATGCCAAGTTCACTTCCATCCAGATCAGAACCCCACACCTTTTGCGCCACATACCCCCCGCCGGTCACGCCCAAACCCACACCACACCGCCAACACTTGCGCTCCCCCCAACCCCGCGACTATCTTCCCCAAAAGGTCGCCGCACCCATTACCCTATGCCCACATTCTCCACAGTCGAACCCGTCGGCCCCAACGCCGTCCTCTCCATCGTCCTCGGCGGCGGCCAGGGCACCCGGCTCTTCCCCCTCACCAAAGACCGCGCCAAACCCGCCGTCCCCCTCGCCGGAAAATATCGCCTCGTCGATATCCCCATCTCCAATTGCATCAACTCCGGACTCAAACGCGTCTACCTCCTCACCCAGTTCAACTCCGCCTCCCTCCACCGCCACGTCACCCAAACCTTCAAGTTCGACCAGTTCTCCAACGGCTTCGTCGAAGTCCTCGCCGCAGAGCAAACCCTCACCGATACCTCCTGGTACCAAGGCACCGCCGACGCCGTCCGCAAAAACCTCAACCACCTCATGAACCATCCGTTCAAATACGTGCTCATCCTCAGCGGGGATCAGCTCTACCGGATGGATTACCGCACAATCATCAACCACCACATCGCCAATAAAGCCGACGTCACCGTCGCCACAACCCCCGTCCCCCGCCGCGATGTCTCCGGCCTCGGCATCATGCAAATGGACGCCGATTACCGCATCAATCGCTTCGTCGAAAAACCCCGGGAGCCTGAAGTCCAGGATACTCTCGCCCTCGAACGCGACTACTACCCCCGCCTCGGCATCCAGTCCAATGACGAACTCTTCCTCGCCTCCATGGGCATCTACGTCTTCAACCGCGAGGTCATGATCGAACTGCTCAACAACTCGCTCGCCGACTTCGGAAAACACATCATCCCCTCCGCCATCAAAACCCACCGCGTCTATGCCCATATCTTCCAGGGCTACTGGGAGGACATCGGCACCATCCGCGCCTTCTTCGATGCCAATATCGGCCTCACCGAAGTCCTGCCCCGCTTCAATTTCTTTGATATGGCCGCCCCCATCTTCACCCGCCCACGCTTCCTGCCCTCCTGCAAACTCAACGGCGCCGTCGTCGAGCAATCCCTCGTCGCCGATGGCTGCATACTCAATAACGCAGAACTCCACTACAGCCTCGTGGGACTCCGCAGCATCATCGCCGACGGCGCACGCATCCACCGCTCCGTCATCATGGGCGCCGACTACTACGAAAGCGCCGATTCCATCGAGCAGAACCAATCGGAAGGCCGACCCCGCATCGGCATCGGACGCAACACCCGCATCGAAAACGCCATCATCGATAAAAACTCCCGTATCGGTGACAACTGCATCATCTCCCCGGAAGGCAAACCGCCTGAAATGGACCACCCCCTCTATTACATCCGGGATGGCATCGTCGTCATCCCCCGCAACGGCTGCATCCCCCACGGAACCGTTATCTAAACCGTCCCTTCCACCCACACCCCATCTTTTTGCACCAAGATCAAAGACGCTCCACTGCCACCACCCGCACAATCTCTTCCAACGGCGCCTGCCCTGTAACCACCCGGCGAACACCGTTTTGCCAGAGTGTCCGCATCCCTTGCCTGACCGCCACTTCCTGCAGGCTCCGCGTCGGCAATTTCCCCAAGACCCCGTCTCTCACGGCCTCGTCCACCTCAAGCATTTCGCTCAAAGCTCCCCTCCCGGCAAAGCCTGTCCCTGAGCACCGCTCACAGCCTTGACCTTCCCGGAACATCGCTTCGTCCACCTCCTCTTCCGACAACAAGCCCAGCATCACCGGGTCAGGTTCATAAGGCTGGCTGCAAGCCGGACAATTCGACCGCACCAACCGCAAGCCCATCACCCCGGTCACGCTCGAAGCCAACAGGAACGGCTCGATCTCCATGTTGATCAACCTGGCGAATACCCCGGCCGTGCTGTCTGAGTGAATAGTGCTGATCACCAGATGCCCCGTGAGGCCTGCCTGCACCGCAATCGCTGCCGTCTCCGCATCCCGTATTTCCCCTACCATGATGACCTGTGGATCCTGCCGCATCAGGGATCGCAATGCCCGGGCATAAGTGAATTCCTTGAGTGGATTGATCTGGGTCTGGCTCAACATCGGCAGGTTATACTCCACCGGATCCTCCACGGTACTGATGCTGATGGACGAGCCCGCCCGCTCGACCAGGTGGGTCAGCGCGGCATAGATTGCGGTGGTTTTTCCCGACCCCGTCGGCCCGGTCAGCAGCAGCATCCCGCTGGGTCGTGCAAGCAGACGTGTCATAGCCGAGAGCGTTTCCTCCTCCAGGCCCAGCTTCCCCAGGTCGAAACTCCGGTTTCGGGGATCAAACAGACGCACGACAATCTTCTCGCCCCGCACGGTCGGAAACACCGAGATCCGCAACTCGACATTACCGAAACCCGGCCCTGCCGATGCATGTCCCTCCTGCGGAATGTCCGTCTGGTAGGACACCAGATTGGCCATCACCTTGAAGCGCCCCCCGATTTTGTCCATCCACTCCAGGGGCAAGTGCACCAACTCTTTCAGCACCCCATTCAACCGGAGCCGCACCACAATGCCCTTCTCCCACGGTTCCAGATGAATGTCACTGGCCTCGGCCCGAATCGCGTCCTCCAACAAATGCTCCACCAAGACCCCCACCTCGACCTCCCCGCCTCCTTGCAACGACTCCACATAATTGCCAGTGCTGCTCATGAAAAAATCTCCGCTATCGCTCCACCTCCACCGACACATACCGCGCCTGCGGCACCACAAATTTCTTTACCTCCACCTTCACCCGATTCACCCCAAATTCCTCCTTCAGCAAATCCCCCACCCCCACCGCCATCGCCTCAATCAAGCGCCAGCTCCCCTCTCCGGACCATGCCACCAACCGACGCGATACCGCTCCGTAATCCACTGTCTGCGCAAGATCATCCGCCGCCGCGGCCCCGCTCACATCCAACTCCAACTCCACCGACAGCAACAACCGCTGCGCCCTCGAGCGCTCCAAATCCGGCACCCCCACCCGGGCCCACACTTCCAGATCCACAATCCGTATCCTGTCCATCACGCCTCCTCTCTCCTTCCATTCTTCCGCCAGAATGGCTCCATGCCCGACGCCTCCAGCCCCCCTCGCAGCTCCGCCAAATCCCCCACCACCACATCCGGCTCCGCCTTCAGCAGGTCCGACTCGAACTGATACCCCGTCAACACCACCGCCGCCCAGCAACCCATCGCCCGCGCCGCCTCCACATCGTGCTCCATGTCCCCCACCATCAAGGTCTCTTCCGCCAACAAACCCAGCCCCTCCACCCGCTCCCGGATCACCTCCCGCTTGTCCAACGCTTCCGTCCACAAACCCTCAAAGTATTCACCCCACCCCACCCTCCCCATCTGCGCGTGCAGATACCGGTCCGGAACCGACGTCAGTAAAAACACGCGACACCCTGCACTCCGCAAAAACTCCAGAAACTCGCGCGCATGCGCCAAGGGCTCCACACGCTCATGGACCCTCTCAAACCGACCATGAAACGCCTCCTGCAAAGCCTCCCACGGCAAACCCGGAAACAACCGGTCGTAAAAGGCCCGCACTGGCAAACGAAACTCCGCCCGAAACTCCTCGCACGACATCGGAGCGCGCCCCACCCGCGCCAAGGCCGCGTTGGTCGCCTCCATCACAATGGGCAAATCGTCCACCAACGTCCCCGACCAATCCAAAATGACATTTCTGATCACCCGCAAACCCTATGCAGAAGCCTCACCCTCCGCAACCCATCCCATCGAAATCCAGAGGCCAGAGGTCAAGGATCAGGAGCCGGGGGGCGGGGGTCACAAGCCACCCATCCGTGTTCCTCCGTGTGTCCGTGTCTGTGTCCCCGCCACCCCACTCTCTCCCCTCTCACGTCTCCCCTCTCCTTGCGTTCCGCAACCGCGGAACGCAAGAGCCCTCTGCCCTCAGCTCAGGTATTGCGAACTCCCCTGCATCCATTACCATCCCGCCTCATGCGCCACTTTGTCAGAGCCTTGGTCCTCCAGTCCTGTGCCCTCCTCACTCTCACCCCTGCCATCCTCTCAGCCA
>JBMTVN010000342.1:0-4575 GCA_049451415.1 Limisphaerales bacterium
GGGTTCATGTTCCGAAACACCGAAACTTGGAAAATCCGGCGGGGTCTGTGGGGGTATCCGCATGAATACAGCCATACCTGAATGGGGGCGCGGGGCGGTGAGCGGGAAGCGCCGAGCGCAGAGGTTGGAGCGTTGCCTGTCCGCCATAGCCTTGGCGAAGGCGGAAGCACTGTTTTCTCGCCACGATCTCGTGGCTACACGCGCCGGAGGCGCGCTCGATACCGATCCCGATAGCGATTTCGATGGGGTGTTAGCGCTGCGCTGGGGGCAAGAGCGGTTGAACTGTCAACCGGCCAACTGCCAACCGCTCTACCATTGTTCGGCTTCGCGGCTGGGGTCGTTGAGCGAGTCGGCGTGGCGATAGTGGGCGCAAGGGATGAAGTTTTGTTTCGGGACATCTTGTCCGTCGAGATATTGGATGAAGGCGTCGACCGTTCCCTTGGCCATTTTTCGGGGGAATTGTTGGGGGGAGTCGTAGAGTTGTTTTTCGAATACCGCTTGTTTACCTGCAGGTGAGGCGTCGAAGGCGATGACCGTGATTTGATCGGTCTTGGAGGCCTTTTTCACTGCGGCGTAGGCGCCGAGGCCGGAGGGGTCATTGATGGCAAAGATACCGACGATATTCGGGTGGGCCTGGAGGATATCGGTGGCCACGGCGTAGCCGTCGTTACGGTTGCCTTTGCCGGACAGTTCCGTCACCACCTTGATCTTGCTGTTGTGCTCCTTGAGGTAATCCATGAAGCCGTTGCGCCGGAGGATACAGGAGGTGACCTCGGGGTAGTGGATGATAGCGACCTCGCCCTGGTCACCGGTGACTTCCATCATGCTTTCTCCGGCGAGCCGGCCGCCCTGATAATTGTCGCTACCGATGTGGGAGACGATCATGGCTTTGGCTTCCTCGTCGGTAACCTGGACATCGAAGGTGAAGACCGGGATGCCGGCTGAGTGGGCTTTCTTGACTCCTTCGCCGACGGCCTTGGAATCGACCGGATTGAGGAAGATTGCCTTGTAGCCTTGGGCGACGAAGTCGGAGATCTGGTTGTTTTGTTTGGCGGGGTCGAGTTCCCCGCTGAGGGCGACCACCTCATAGCCATGTTTGCGGGCTTCTTCTTCCATGATATTGGCGATGAGTTTGAAGAAGGGATTGGTGAGGTCCATGCAGGTCATGCCGATCTTGCCTTGGAGCTGGGGGGGTAAGGTTTCGTCGGAGGCGGTGGAATCTCCCGACTGTTTAGAGCAGGAGGAAAGCAGGATTGCTCCTGCGATGAGCAGGGTGAGCGACAGTATGGAGGTGAGCTTCATGGTGATTGGTCTCAGGTTTGGGTGACGGGTTAATTCATACGCAGAAAGGCGGGCCATTGGCCACCGCTTCTTACTTTATCGAGTAGGACGGCACCGAGGATGACGGCGCCGAGGACGACTTGTTGCGTGTAGCTTTCCATCCCCAGCAGGTTCATGCCGTTCTGGATGACCGAGATGATGAACGCACCGATTAGAGTGCCGAGGATGCGGCCGGAGCCGCCGGCGAGGCTCGTTCCACCGACCACCACGGCGGCGATGACATACAGTTCGTACATCGTACCCAGGTTGGGGGTACCGGTATTGAGCTGCGAGGCCTGGATACAGCCGCCGAGTCCGGCGGTGAGGGCGCTGATCGTATAGACAAAGACGAGCACGAAACCGACGGGTACGCCGGAGAGGCGTGCGGCTTCCTCGTTGCCACCGACGGCGTAGATGTAGCGTCCCATGCGGGTATGGGCCATGAAGAGGTGGGCTGCAGCGTAGAGGAGGATGAGCAACAGGACTGTGTTGGGGATGCCGAGCGTGGTGCCTTGTCCGAGCCACGGGAGGGATTTCGGAACCTGGTAGATGGAGAAGCCGCCCGTGATCATGAAGGAGAATCCGCGCGCCATCATCCTGATGGCGAGTGTGGTGATGAAGGGTGCCACCTTGAAGCGGGCTACGATCATGCCCCCTGCGGCTCCGATCACGCCGCAGCTCAGCGTGCCGGCCAGAAAGCCGGCCCCGACCACCCAAGGCGGAGCATCCTGTCCGCCGAGGTGCTTCATCAGCAGCGTTCCCACCACGGCTGACAGCGCGATGAGGCTGCCGACTGACAGGTCGATGCCTGCGGTGATGATGACCAGCGTCATGCCGATGGCGATCACGGCGATCACGACGATCCGATCCACAATGGCCAGCAGGTTGGTGCGCTTGAGGAAATCGGGCCAGCGTCGGGTTTGGGGCGAGATGAGCGTATCGGCCGCCAGCGATTCCAGGACTTTCCACTGGAGGACGTCGCCGCTGGCCACCACCAGGGGCGGAGTTCCACTGTCTTGTGTGGTGGCATCCAGCGCGAGGCGCAAATCGCGCGGGGTTCCGATGATCCTTTGCACGCTGGAGTAGCCCCGGGCCTGGAGTTCCTTCGTGACCTGGGTGGCGAGGTCAGCGGATGGTGTGTTGACTGCACCGACAGCGATGACGGGGTGGGTGGGTTCAGAGCGTTTGTCGATCGAGTCGACGAGTTCTGCCAGGGCTGCGCTGCCCTGGGGTGTCTGGTCATTCAGCGTGAGCACGCTGAAGAGCGCGCACAGTGCCACCAGCACAAAGACCATTCCATAGTCACTGAGGAGTCGGTTCATGATATCAGAGGCGGAGGTGTGTTCAGGCGATGGCCATGGAGAGGATGTCTTCCTGAGTGGCGTGGGTGACGTCGGTGATTTCTCCCCGGATGCGGCCTTCGTGCATGACGAGGATGCGGTCGCTCATGCCGAGGACTTCGGGTAACTCGCTGCTGATCATGATGACCGCCTTGCCTTCGGCGGCGAGGCGGTTCATGAGCAGGTAGATTTCGTATTTGGCGCCGACGTCGATTCCGCGCGTGGGTTCATCGAAGATGACGATATCGGCGTTGCGGGCCAGCCACTTTGCGAGCACCACCTTTTGCTGGTTACCGCCCGAGAGGTTGCCGACCTGACGTTCCGTGCTGGTCAGCTTGATCTTGAGGTTTTGCACGTAGGACTCGAGTTCTGTCTTCTCGCGAGTGAGGTCGAGCAACGGTCCACGGGAAAACAGGTCGAGGTTGGGCAGCCCGAAGTTCTCCCGTACGGAATGCTTGAGAATCAGGCCCTGGGCTTTGCGATCTTCGGTCAGCAGGCAGATGCCGTGTCGTATGGCGTCCCGTGGATCGCGGATTTCCACCGCCCTGCCGTTCACCATGATCCGGCCTCCATCGCGGCGATCCGCGCCGAAGATCAGCCGCATGGTCTCGGTGCGCCCGGCCCCGGCCAGTCCGGCAAACCCGAGAATTTCCCCGGCGCGGACATGGAATCTCACGTCGTTCACTGCATCAGCACGTGAGAGATGTTCCACCCGAAGCCGTTCCTGGCCGATTGTGGCGGCGTGTTTCGGGAATTCCGAGTCGAGGGACCGTCCAACCATCAGCTCGATCAACTGTTCGCGGGAGACATCGCTGACCAGCCGGTTCCCAACGCTGGTTCCATCGCGCAGGATCATGACACGGTCTGCCACGGCGAAGATTTCATCGAGGCGATGGCTGATATAGATGATACCGAGGCCCTGGTCCTTGAGATCGCGGATCAGCTTGAACAGGTTCTCCACCTCCTGGGTCGTGAGTGCTGCGGAGGGTTCGTCCATGACGAGGATGCGTGCCTGGACGGAGAGCGCTTTGGCGATTTCCACCTTTTGTTGCTGGGCCACGGTCAAGGTGCGGCAACGGGTCTCCGGATCGAGATTCAGACCGATCCTGCTGAGCAATTGGAAGGTTTCCTGGCGTTCTTCGGCGGCACGGATCCAGCCCCGGTGCGTGCGCTCCCGTCCCAGAAATATGTTCTCCCGGATACTCAGTTCAGGGATGAGGTTGAACTCCTGGTAAATGATGGAGATGCCGGCCCTGTAGGCGTCCTGTGGCCGGCCGATGCGGAGCTCAGCCCCGTGGAGCGATATCCGGCCCTGGTCGGGCCGATGAGCGCCGCCCAGGATCTTGATCAGGGTGCTCTTGCCTGCGCCGTTCTCGCCCATCAAGGCCAACACCTCGCCCTCGTGCAGCTCGAGGGTGACATCGCGCAACGCCTGCACCCCGGGGAACGCCTTGTGGATCCCCCGCATCTCCAGTAGTCGTGCGGGGCCTTGGCTGTGTGTGTTCAGTGGGTGCTTAGAGTCCATTCGTCCTGAAATCGCGTTGGGACGGCGCATAGACTGTCGGGTTCACGAGGGTTTGTCGATGCTGGTTGGGGGCGCAGGGCGCGAAGTGGAAAGCGGCAAGCGCAGAGCGGGAAGCGCAAAGGGTGGAGCCAGTGTTTTGTCTTTACGGTCTTCTGGCTACGCGCGCCGGAGGCGTGTTCGATACCGATCCCGATAGCGATTTCGATTTAGATGACACGGTAGCGCTGCGCAATGAGGGCGCCCGCGCATTGGCGGGGCGCAAGAGTTGGGAGCTGGAAGCTGGGAGCTAGGGGATGGTTGCTTGGCGCGAGAGGAGCAGGTGCTCAGGTGCATGCTCCGAAACACCGAAACTCGGAAACACCGGAGGGGTCTGTGGGGATATCCGCATGA
>JBMTVN010000343.1:0-4570 GCA_049451415.1 Limisphaerales bacterium
TGCACCTCTACCGGATAACCCTCACGCGGTGTACCTGCCGGATAGTTGGTGTCCATCCAGGTGAAATGGCTCGGGCTCCATACCAGCGCCGACTCCGGATCCGCGTGAATGCCGTTGGGCGTGCCTTCCCAATAATGCCGGCCAATCGACACCAGCACATCCCGCACAGTCCGGCCCTCGTTGTTCACCTCCAAGCCATAAACACGTTGCGGATCCCCCAGCGCCGTCGCCAGTTCCGCGCACACCCCCCCATACCAGAGCGGCGCGTCCACGGTGTCGCGATTCCCCGCCGTCTCTCCATGAATGATGTTGGGCAGTGTCCCGTTCTCCTCAAACCGCCCGAACGCAATCAGCAGATCCCGCACCTCGTCGTGCCAGCCCGCCGCGATGAGGCCCCGGGCGCAAATCAATGTATCGCGCCCCCAATCCAGAAACCACGGATACCCCGCAATCACGGTCTTCACATCGTCGCGCCGCACCACAAATGCCCGCGATGCCTTGGCCAGCCGTAACGCAAAGGGATCAGCCGACTTCATCCCCGCTTTCAGCATCTCCGTCTCCAGGTAACCCGCAGTGACCCGGTCCAACACAGCGGAGGAAGGGCGCTCATGCCCCGCCTGCATCCCTTGTTCCATGGGCTCCGCGGTCACGATCAGGTTCGCCGGTCGCCCCGACTCCAATGGCAGCTCAAACCACCCCGGACTGTAGGCATCGCCACTCGACTCCTGTCCCCGTGTCGCCTCCACCGGATGCCCGATACCGTCACACCACTCCGGTGCCGCGTGATAACGGCCCGAATCACAAAACACCAGCAGCTGGCGGTCCGCCGCCGGCTTGAACTCAAACCCGTTGCCCTCAGGCAAGAGCGCGATGTTCGAGGCGAAGTGATGTTCCGCACCGCCATTGCGTTTCGTTTCCCAATGAAAGTTGCGGTCCTCCAAATCCACCCGCGCCGTGACCTTGACCCCGTCCAATCCCGACGCCACTTTCGCCCGGGTCGCCCCGGCCAACACCCCGGTCGCAACATGCTCCACCGACAGCCACACGGCGTTCCGGTCCGGCATCATCGTCACCACCAGCTCAATGTCCACGGTGCGACCGTCCCCCGCATTGGCACGGAATAACCACCGCCCAGGAGGACCCGCCTCACACTCCACCACATTGGTTCCATCCAACGGACTGATGAACCCGAATGCATTGACCCAGAGTCTTACCCGCTTGGCAAAAATATGCCGGTCCACCGGCAGGGTCTCGTGCAGGTTCGCTCCCAGCAAACAGTCATACTTGGACCGCACCTCCCCCAGATCCACCCCCAACCGCACCATCCCCCCACGGCCATTGGTCAGCAAAATCAGGCCCCCGTGCGCCACCTGTTTCGATGCCTCTTCCGGCATTTCTCCAAGGAACCGCACGACTCCACGCAACTGCAGCTCGCCATCCCCATAACGCTCCACTACCAGCTCACCATCCCCACTCCGCAGCATCGGAGGAATACCCGCAACCCAGCCCCCCTTCACCCGGACGGATTCCAAACACACCGCGCTCTGGCAGTCCTTCATGCCCAGGCGAACCCGGAATGGATGCCGGTCCTCCACCAGAATCCAGTGTCCCGGCGGGATCATGGTGACCCGGCGCGTGTCCCTGTCTCCCCATTGTACCACCGTGGGATAGCGCACGGCGTCCATCGCACGACTCACCGCTGCCCCTGCATTCGCCCGCAACTCAGTCACGTCAACAATGCGTACCGCCGCCAGCACCGCCTGCGGACTCCGTTCCACCAGCGCAGCCAGTTCGGTAAACACGAACGGACCAATATCCTCCGGCTCAAACCGCTCCCGCAACGCCTTGATGACAAAGTCCGCCTGGGCCCGCTTCTCCCGATATGCCTCGCCGCTCAAACCCAGGGGCTTCCTCGTCGGAGCCAGACAGTGCACCGCCCCCGCCTCCAGGTGAAATGCCAGCCGGCCGCCACCATGGCCACTCACACTCACGCTGCCTTCCTGCAGCAGGTCCACCCACTTCGAAAGATCGTCCCTCTCGCCCAAGCCGAGTTCCTCCACACTCAGGTTCAGCACGTGCTCCCGCTCAACGTCCATGTTCGCCAGGATCAGTACCCGGTCCACGCCCTCAGCCGATTCGCGTACCAGCGCCACCACCTCGCCCTCGAATTGGCCCACCCGGCGAATCTCCGCATGGTCAAAGAAACAAGGATGCTCCGCCAGCAGTGCATTCAGGGCGCCCAGCTCGTCCACAATGTTCTGGTCATTGCCCCATGCCAAGCCCGTGCTCCCATGAACCAGGATCTTCTCCTTCGCCAGCCACTCCACCCCGCACGTAAAACCAAAGCCCCCGCTCACACTCGTCAATGCACTGAGCCGGTTCCGCATCAGGGACCACGCCCGACCCTTCTTCGCCAGCCGGTCATTGTCATGCGTCTCGCTGTAGTGCACCAGCACACCCACGCGGCGTGACTGTTTCAGCGCATGACCCAAATAGCCCGCCACCTGCTTGCCGGAATACTCCTGGAATAACTCGGAATACGCCCATTGCATCCCTCCCTCCGTCAATAAGGTCTCGGTATCCCCCCATCCACCACCCAGCCCCTCCAGCAAAAACACGGCTCGCGGAAACTCCTCGCGCACCCGCGCGATGATATACCGCCACACCGGCATCGGAACCTTGTAGCCCGCATCACAACGGAACCCGTCCACCCCACGCCGGCACCAAGTCAAGAGCGCCTCCGCAATGTGCTCCCACAAGTCCCGGTTCATCCCGTCCAGCTCCACCAGGTCCTCCCATACCGTCCCCCAGGCCCCCGGCGATTGAAAGGTCCCGTCCGGGTTCCGGTGAAACCAATCCGGATGCTGCTCCTGCAGCGAGGACCCCCAGCCAGTGTGGTTGATCACGACATCCAGAAACAGCCGGCCACTCCGCGCATGCACCGCCCGCGTCAGTTCTTCAAACTGCTGCACCCCCGTGGTGCGCTGGTCAAACTCCACCAAGGCCGGATCAATCCCCGTCAAATCCAAAGCCGCATACGGACTGCCATACCGTCCAAAGCGTGCATACGTCGTCGGGGTCGGATTCACCGGCAGCAAATGCACAATGCGACAACCCAGGGTGTCCATAATGTGCGGCAGCTCCCGCACCAGATCGCGGAACTTGCCCGACCTCGGCAGCACCGCACACCCCGCCTTCTCCAGTTCCCCCATCTTCTCAGCCAAAGGATCCTGCCCCGAATCCTCCCGATACCGCGTCGACCCAAACAACCTTGTGAATGCACAGTAAATCGTGTTCGCCGTCCGCACGGGATTCGGGTGCACCGTGACCCCTGTATCATCCCCCGCCGGCCAGACCTGAAACCCCCGCTCATCCACCACAAACGCCTTCGCCCGGAAATACCCCGCCTCCGTCAAAGTCAGGCTCACCTCCCAACCCTCCCCAACCCTGTGCATCGGGACATTCCGCCACGCCGTCCCATCCACCGCCACGTCACTCCCATGCCCCCCCAAAACCTCCCGCCGCAACAAACCGCCACGCCCCAAGGTCGTCCGTAAATACGCCGTCGCCTTACCCGACACCTCACCCTGGGACAGCCTCAACCGAAAACACAGCCGGTCCCCTACAAATCGTAATAACCGTTCGCCCGTCGCAGGCTCCATCACCAGTTGCATCATCGCCGCGCAGCATGATCAGCCAGAGATCAGAAATCAAAGGTCAAAGGTCAAAGGTCAGGGGGCGACAATTTCCCCAACCTACCCGGCATCCCAAAACTGCGCCCCCAAACACCCCCCGCACTGTGAACCCATAACCAACAACTAAAACGCTTCCCGCTTCGCCCTCCACCCATTACCGTCCACCCCCATGTTCTCTCACGTTGTCATTTTCTGGACCGACCCCGCCAAACCCGAAGCCGCCGATATCCTCATCGAAGGCGCTAACAAGTACCTCAACGTCCAACCCGGTATCGTCCATTTCCACGTCGGTAAAATGGCCCCCAGCGAACGTCCCGTGGTCGAACAATCCTACGCCGTCGGCCTGAATATCGTCTTCGATTCCAAGAAATCCCAGGACGACTACCAGACCGACCCCACGCACATCGAGTTCATCGAAAAGTGCTTTAAACCCAACTGCACCAAGGTCGTTATCTACGACTTTGAAGGGTAACCGTTGGCGCCGGGCGCCAACGGCGGAGAGGGGAGAGAGAAGAGGGGAGACAGGAGACAGGGCAGGCGGCTCCGACGACCCTGCCACCCACACGACGCGATAGCGGCGTAACTGCATTTGGAGCCAGCCAAATGCATCCAAATCGAAATCGGGATCGCTATCGGGATCGAAACCAGAGCACTGACTTAGGCTCCTAGCGCTTCGCGCTCCGCGAGCCCCCACTCTCCTGTCTCCTGTCAAAAATCAGGGCTTGCATGCCCCCGCGGCCCTGAAGTAATTTCTCGCCCTGCTCTTCGTGGAAGCGAGCGTAGCTCAGTCTGGTAGAGCGCAACCTTGCCAAGGTTGATGTCGAGGGTTCGAATCCCTTCGCTCGCTCCAATTCTGCCCCTTTTGCCCCCGATCA
>JBMTVN010000344.1:0-4554 GCA_049451415.1 Limisphaerales bacterium
CCCCCCTCCACCCCAACGCCTCACTGCCAACTGCCTACCGTAAACTGTCAACTCCTCAGCTCCCAGCTCCCCTCCACACTTCTGTCCCCATCGAAATCGAAATCGCTATCGGGACCGGTATCGAATCCTGAAGCCGGCGGCTGGCGGTTTGCAGTGTGCAGACGCCCCCTCCACCCCAACGCCTCACTGCCAACAGCCAACAGCCAACAGCCAACAGCCAAACGCCAACAACGCTTCCCGCTTCCCGCTTGCCGCTTCGCGCCCCCCACGCCTATGCTCCACCCACCGCATGATCCAGTTTGACCGAGTCACCAAGGTCTACGCCGGACGTCAGATCGCCCTGGCCGATGTCTCCTTCGAACTTCCCGCGGGATCCACCATCGGCCTCCTCGGCGCCAATGGCTCCGGCAAATCCACCCTCCTCCGTATCGCCCTCGGACTCATCTCACCCTCCGCCGGCCAAGTCCAAATCTTCCAACAACCCATGCATCCCGGCGCCAAACACCTGCGCCAACGTATCGGCTTCCTCTCCGACTCCCCCGCCTTCCCCCGCGACCTCACCGCCATCGGTTACCTCAACCTCGTCGGCCAATGCTTCAGCCTCCCCAAACGCGACCACCAGGCCCGCATCGGAACTCTCCTCCGCGCCGTCGGCCTTACCGATGACGCAGGCCGGAAAATTCAAACCTACTCCACCGGCATGCGCACCCGACTGGGCATCGCCGCCTCCCTCATGAATGATCCCGACCTCCTCGTCTGGGACGAACCCACCTCCGGACTCGACCCCATCAGCCGCAGCCAAACCCTCGGCCTGCTCGAACAGTTCCGCCAACGTAAAACGGTCATCCTCAGCTCCCATATCCTCGGCGATATCGACCGCGTCTGCGACCGGCTCCTCATCCTCAACCAAGGCCAGCTGCTCTTCAATGGATCCCGTAACGAACTCGAAAATCTCCTCCCCAAAAATGTCCTCGAAATCAAAGTGAGCGGCAATATCGACGCCTTCACCAACAGCATCCGCCAAACCCTCCGCCGCGAACCCATCCAGCCCGATCCCGGCCGCATCCGCCTCGAACTCCAAGCCAACGAAATCGCCGGCCACATCATCGAGCAAATCCTCCAAACAGCCCGCCAAACCCAAACCACCGTCCTCGCCGTCAACTCCACCGCCCGCCAGCTCGAAGACGCCTACCTCAAACTCATCACGGAAGACGAATTCCGCGGCTTCCTTCGCGTCAATGCCAGCTAACCCCAGCCAACCCAAACCAACCCGCCACATCCCCAGCCGCTGGCAGTCCACCTGGGTCATGGCCCGCGCCGATATCGCCTCCGTCTCCTCCTCCTGGCTCGCGCGCGGATTCCTCCTCACCTCCGCTTTCCTCAGCATCCTCATGCTCAAAGGCATGCAGGCAGAACAAAAACCCGCCAGCCAGATGCTCGAGGCGCTCTACTCCACCTATATCGTCCTCTGGATGCACGCGGTCGTCTTCCTCGCCGGCTCCTCCCTCTCCCGTGAACAGGACTGCCTCAATGACGCCGTCCTCAGCCGCGGTATCACCCGCGGCGAATACTTCTCCGGCAAAATCCTCGCCCGCTTCATCGCCATCCTCGGCATGATCTCCCTCGTCCTCCTCCCGGGCAGCTTCTGGGCCATCCGACAAGACCAGCTCGTTAAAACCGAATCCGGATTCGTCAGCTCCAACGCCCGCGATACCACCGTCGAAGCCTGGGAACCCAAAAAGATCTTCGCCGGCACCGAAGGACGCCTCCTCGACTTCACCCTCCAAATCGGTGACCAAATCGCCTCCGGAGATGTCCTCGCCCAAATCGATGACCAACCCCTCTTCGACCAGCTCGAAACCCAGCGCCGCGCCGAAGAAACCGCCCGCAACGAAGTCAGCAACGCCCAACGCCGCTACGAAGACGCCCAACGCAACGTCGCCCAGGCCGAGGATGCCCTCGCCCGTGCCGAACGCGCCCTCATCGGCAAAGACCTCCTCAGCAAACTCGAACAGGCCGACCGCGAAACCGAACTCCGCTCCCGCAAACGCGACCTCAGCACCGCCCAAAACCAACTCCAAATCGCCCGCGATACCATCACCTCCGCCGAACTCCAGGTGGAAAACGCCCAGGCCCGCGTCCGCGATGCCAGACTCCGCCTCGGCCGCGCAACCATCACCGCCCCCATCTCCGGCTACATCACCGAACTCCACGTCCAGTCCGCCCAATACGTCACGCTCGGCTCCCACCTCCTCACCATCGCCCCGCTCGACGAATTCCAGGTCCGCGTACCCATCTACGAATTCGAGGAGTTTAAACGCCTCCGCCAAAACCTCCCCGCCTCCATCAAGATCGGCGAAACCGAATTCACCGGATCCATCCACCAAATCGGCGCCATGACCTCCCCGGATACGTACGGCCGCCGCAGCAATTACGTCGTGGTCCGCTTCAAGGGCGACGGCACGCTCGGACTCCTCGGACAAAATGCCGATGTCCGACTCAAACTCCCACCGCGCGAATCCAAAACCACCGCCATCACCCAGTTCTACCAAACGCTCACCGGCCAAGGCACTGATGACCTCCAGTCCACCTCCGCCTCCGTCCGTATCCCCTCCATGCTCCTCGGCCTCAGCCGCGTCCTCGGCTGCGCCGCCTTCCTCACCACCCTCACGCTCCTGCTCCTCACCACTCTCCGCTCCCAACTCATCGCCATCCTCGGAACCATCGGCCTCTGGCACCTCTCCAACCTCGCCTTCGACTTCGCCGGCCTGCCCGACCTCTCCTACCTCGAACTCGTCCGCACCATGGATAAGGTCCTCAGCGGCGTCAGTAACCCTACCCACGAACTCACCCAGCTCGCCTGGCTCTCCCTCATCACCCTCAGCCTCGCCTCCCTCGCCCTCACGCTCTTCATCTCCCGCGATCCCCCCAAATAAACCATGCCCAACCACCCGCTCACCCTCTTGCTAGCCTCCCTCCTCAGCTCGGCCTCCCTCGCCGCCCCTCCCACCTGCAATATCTGGTCCCACCAAGGCGACCCCTTCTCCGGAACCCCACTCGTCGAATCTCTCCCCATCCAAACCCCCTACGCCCAAATCCAACTTCCCATCCATTCCATCCAATCCATCGAACTCGCCCAGCCCCCCGACCAAATCGACCGCATCACCACCCTCCAAAACGACCGTATCTCCGGATTCATCCTCCTCAATACTCTCCAGCTCCAACCCGCCAACGGCCCCCAACTCACCCTCCACCGTGCCGACCTCACCCGCATCGCCTTCAACCAAACCAAGACCCCAAACCCCACTACCAACCACCAACTCGTCTTCCTCCGCAACGGCGATACGCTCCACGCCCAAGTCACCGGCGGCCCCTACCGCATCACCACACCCCAAACGGATATCCAACTCCCCGCCACCAACCTCGCCTCCGCCCGCTTCACCCCTTCCTACCCCGTCACCGCCCAAATCCTCACCCGCAGCCACACCACCCTCAACGGCTCCTGGCCACCCCAAAACCTCTCGCTGCAGCTGCTCTGTGGCCCGTCCATCTCCATCCACCCCGCCCATATCGGCTCCATCGACCCGCCACTCGCCCCCGCAAATTCCACCCCCACACAAGCCGACGGCCCAGGCGGGGACTTCAACCTCGTCTGGATACCCCCAGGCCAATTCACCATGGGTAGCCCCAACGAAGAACCCGACCGCAACCTCGATGAAGGCCCCCAAACCCAAGTCACCCTCACCCACGGCTTCTGGATCTCCCGCTGCGAAATCACCCAGGCCCAATACCAGTCCGTCATGAAGATCAATCCCAGCCTCTTCCTCGGCGACCCCCGCCGCCCGGTCGAACGCGTCCGCTATCGCGATGCCACCGAGTTCTGCCAGCGCCTGACCCAACTCCACAAACAACAAGCCCTCATCCCACCACAACACGCCTACCGCCTCCCCACCGAAGCCGAATGGGAATACGCCTGCCGCGCTAATACCCAAACCCGCTTCAGCCACGGCAACGACCCCCTCGGGCACGACCTCGAAAACTACGCCTGGTTCAATGCCAATAGCGACTCCTCAACCCAACCCGTCGGCTCCCGCCAACCCAACCCATGGGGACTCCACGACCTCCATGGTAACGTCCTGGAATGGTGCCTCGACGGCGCCTCCAGCCAGCTCCCCGGCAACTCCGTCACCAACCCCATCACACCACCCGAAGGCCTGCTCCGCATCGCACGTGGCGGCTCCTGGCTCCACGGAGCCCGCGCCTCCCGCTCCGCCAACCGCGACGCCTACAGCGAATCCACCCGAAGTAGCGACCTCGGCTTCCGCATCGTCCTCACCCACACTAACCCCTAACTCCTCCCCCTCTACCTGCGGCGCCGCTCCATGCCCAGAGTTTCAGTGTTTCGGAACACAGACCTAAGCACCCCTCTGCGCGGAGCGCTGCCGTCTCATCCAAATCGAAATCGCTATCGCTGTCGGTATCGAGCACGCCTCGAGCACGTGCAGCCAGGAGACCGTAGAGAGAAAACAGTGGCACCCTCTCCTCTCTCCCTGC
>JBMTVN010000345.1:0-4551 GCA_049451415.1 Limisphaerales bacterium
TGGAGGAGGGTGTGGAGGACGATGGCGGGGAGGGTGGCGGGGTTGGGGTTGGAGTAGGTGGAGTTGAGGTGATCGATCCAGCGTTGGAGGATGATGGGGGTGAGCTGGCGTGGGCCGGCGAAATCTTCGAGGTTGGCTGGCGGGTTGGTGACGTTGCGGTAATCGAGAGCAGCGAGGAGGTAGGAGCCGGCTTGCTGGCGGAATTCGTTGAGCTTGTTATCGACTTCGCGTTGGCGGATATCGTCGATTTCCTTTTCGATGGCCTGGC
The DNA here is from genome assembly GCA_049451415.1 of Limisphaerales bacterium. GTDB lineage: Bacteria > Verrucomicrobiota > Verrucomicrobiia > Limisphaerales > JAHDYP01 > JBMTVN01. Next base: position 269 of record JBMTVN010000345.1, read on the forward strand.
GGTCCTGGAGGTAGCTTTGGTATTGGGGGTTGGAGTCGTCGAGCGGTTTGAGGAGGGGTTTTTCCTCGGGTTCTTCCGAGGAGGCGAGGACGCCGTGGAGCGCGTAGTAATCCTCTTTGGGGACGGGGTCGAATTTGTGGTCGTGGCAGCGGGCGCAGGCGACGGTCAGGCCCATGGTGCCGCGGGTGATGACATCGATGCGGTCATCGATGATATCGTTCTGGTTATTGAGGAAGCGTCGGCCGAGGGTGAGGAAGCCCATGGCGGCGAGGGGAGTTTTATCGTCGGCGAGGTTGAGTTGGTCGGCGGCGATTTGTTCGATGAGGAACTGGTTATAGGGTTTGTCGTTTTTGAAGGCCTGGATGACGTAGTCGCGGTAGGTATAGGCGTAGGGGTAGCGGCGTTCTTCCTGGAAGACGTAGCCTTTGGTATCGGCGTAGCGGGCGACATCGAGCCAGTGGCGGGCCCAGCGTTCGCCGTAGCTGGTGGAGTTGAGGAGTTGTTCGACGGTGGCGGCGTAGTTTTTGGGGGTGGGGTTTTGGAGGAAGGCGTCGACTTGTTGGGGGGAGGGGGGGAGGCCGGTGAGGTTATAGTGGAGCCGGCGGAGGAGCGTGCGCGGGTCGGCTGGGGGTGCGGGTTGGGTTTCGGTGGCTTCGAGTTTAGCGAGGATGAATTGGTCGATGGGGTTGGCGGGCCAGTTTTGGTTTTGGACTGGCGGCGGGTTGGGTTGGGAGAGGGGTTGGAAGGCCCAGTGGTTTTGGGCGGTGGTTTGGGGTGTGGGGGTGAGTGATTTTGTCCTGGGGTCTTGGGCGCCCTGGTTGATCCAGGTGATGAGGTTTTCGATGGTGGGTTGGGGGAGTTGTCCGCCGTGGCTGGCGGGGGGCATTTGGAGGTCTGGATCGGAGTAGGTGATGGCTTTGACGAGCCAGCTTTCGTTGGCGTTGCCGGGGATGATGGCGGGGCCGTGGTCACCGCCTTGGAGGAGGGCGGGGGCGGAATCGACGAGCAGGCCGGCTTTGGCTTTACCGCTTTCGGTGCTGTGGCAGGGGTAGCAGGATTCGATGAGGACGGGGCGGATTTTGGATTCGAAGAAGTCGAAGGGCTGGCTGTCTTGTGCGAGTGCGGAGGTGGCGAGGAGGAGCAGGCAGGAGCGTTTGAGGTATCGCATGGTCTTGGGGTTTAGGCGATCAGGTCATGGATGACGTTGCCGTGGACATCGGTGAGGCGGAAGTCACGTCCGGCGTGGCGGAAGGTGAGGCGTTCGTGGTCGAAGCCGAGGAGGTGGAGGATGGTGGCGTGGAGGTCATGGACGTGGACGGGGTTAACGGCGGCCTGGAAGCCGAAGTCATCGGTGGCGCCGTAGACGGAGCCGCCTTTGACGCCGCCACCGGCGAGCCACATGGTAAAGCCGTAGTGATTGTGGTCGCGGCCGTTGATTTTGCCGGCATTGGCACCTGGGGTGGGGAGTTCGACGACTGGGGTGCGGCCGAATTCGCCGCCCCAGATGACGAGCGTATCGTCGAGCATACCGCGTTGTTTGAGGTCTTTTAGGAGGGCGCCGATGGGCTGGTCACATTCTTTGGCGAGGCGGCGGTGATTGACTTCGAGGTCGTCGTGATTATCCCAGGGTTGGCCATCGCCGTGCCAGATTTGGACGAAGCGGACGCCTTTTTCGAGGAGGCGGCGGGCGATGAGGAGTTGGCGGGCTTGGGTGCCTTCGCCGTACATTTGGCGGATGGCTTCGGGTTCCTGTGAGATATCGAAGGCGTCGCTGGCGTCGAGCTGCATGCGGTAGGCGAGTTCGAAGGACTGGATACGGGCTTCGAGTTGGGCGTCGGCATTCCGTTTGGCGGCGTGTTGTTGGTTGAGGGTGTGGAGGAGGTCGAGTTGGGAGCGTTGTTCCTTGGGGGAGAGGTTTTGGTTGCGGATATGTTCGATGAGCTTTTCGAGCTGGGTATGTTTGGTATTGATGTAGGTGCCTTGGTAGATGCCGGGGAGGAAGCCGCTTTGCCAGTTTTGGGATTCCTGGATGGGGTAACCGCCGGGGCACATGGAGATGAAGCCGGGGAGGTTTTGGTTTTCGGTGCCGAGGCCGTAGGTGACCCAGGATCCGAGGCTGGGTCTGGGGAGGCGGGCTTCTCCGCAATTCATGAGGAGGAGGGAGGGTTCGTGGTTGGGGACATCGGCGTGCATGGAGCGGATGACGGCGAGGTCATCGGCGCATTCGCCGACGTGGGGGAAGAGTTCACTGACCTCGAGGCCGGATTGGCCGTAGCGTTGGAAGGAGAAGGGGGAACCGAAGGCGGTGCCGGTTTTGCGTTCTGTTTTGAGGTTGAGAGGGAGTTCCTTGCCGTGCCAGCGGGTGAGTTCCGGTTTGGGGTCGAAGGTATCGACGTGGGAGACGCCGCCATTGGCGAAGATATGGATGACGCGTTTGGCTTTGGCTGGAAAGTGGGGGGCTTTGGGGGCGAGGGAGGAGGTTGGGCTGGCGGCGAGAGTGGAGGGATCGGAGAGGAGGCTGAGGCCGAGGGATCCGAAACCGAGGCCGCAGCGTTGGAGGAACTCGCGGCGGGTGAGGAAGGCGTGTTCGAGCCGGGAGCTGTGGTTGGGTGGATTCATGCTGGATTTGCGGTTGCCGGATGGTGCTGGCACCGGGGATTGGAAAGGCGTTTGAAGATGGTCTGATTCAGATCATTCTTCAACGTGAATTTGCACCAATGAGCCATGCGCGAGCACGGCTCATTGGTGCAGGGAGAGAGGAGAGGGTGGGGCAGGCGCTTCGCGTGAGAAGGGTGCTTGGGGGTGTCTCTGCCGTTCGGTTGCGGGCGACGCGAAAGATCCTTGATATCCGATATCGGCTTCCTGCAAGAGCCAAGTTCAGCATTCGATACCGATAGCGATCCCGATTTTGTTTTGATGGGGCAGTGGCGCATGGCGCTGAGGGTTGCCTGTCCGCCATAGCCTTGGCGAAGGCGGAAGGGCTGAGGGGCGCCGCAGGGAGTGGGGAGAGAGGCGTTCCCCTTGAACCCCGACTCCTGACTCCTGACCTTTGGCTTTCCTCCCTTGCTCCGTGAGCTACGGCGGACAGGCTGGATTCTGGGCGGGTGATCAAAAGTAAACAGGTTGGGCAAAGCGGGGCACTGTTTTGGGGTTTAAGTTAGCCACAGGTGGGGGTTTGCGGGCTTATTGGGGGCTGGCATGTCTTTTGCGTCTAGATTTTGTTGAACTCCCACCCGGGAATATGGCCTGGCCGGCGTTCTGACTTTTATGATGCTAGATACGTATGAGAGCTGTGGCTTTTTCGACGAGCTGATTGGCGAGGATGGTCGGCCGCGGGCTACGGCGAAGCCGTTGGTGGAGGATTTGGCGCGTTTGCCGGAGGGGGAGCTGGTTGCGAGGCAACTGGCTGCGGAGCGTGCGGTGATGGAGGCTGGGATTACCTTTAACGTTTATTCGGACAGCCAGGGGGTGGAGAAGCCGATCCCGTTTGATTTGATACCTCGGATTGTGGGGAGCATGGAGTGGCAGAGGATTGAGCGGGGGTTGAAGCAGCGGATTACGGCTTTGAACCTCTTTTTGGATGATTTGTATCACGGGCAGAAGATTTTGAAGGACGGGGTTGTGCCGCGTGAGGTGGTGTATTCTTCCAAGGGTTTCCGGGAGGCCTGTGTAGGGATTCATCCTTCGCGGTCGGTGTGGTGTCACATTACGGGGACCGATCTTGTCCGGCACTCGGATGGGAACCTGTATGTTTTGGAGGACAACCTGAGGTGTCCATCGGGGGTTTCCTACGTAATGGAGAATCGTCGATTGATGAAGCAGTTGTTTCCGGAGGTGTTTTCGGCGGCGCGGGTGCGGTCGGTTTCGGATTATCCCATGAAGCTGAGGGATGTGCTGGAGCAGGTGGCGCCGGAGGGTGTGGAGTCGCCGCGGGTGGTGTTACTGACTCCGGGGCGATACAACTCGGCATTCTTTGAGCATTCCTTTTTGGCGCAGCAGATGGGGATTGAGCTGGTGGAGGGTGGGGATTTGCTGGTGCATGACGGGTTTGTATGGATGCGGACGACCGAGGGGTTTGAGCGGGTGGATGTGATTTATCGTCGGATAGACGACGATTTTCTGGATCCGGAGGTTTTTCGGGGAGATTCGTTACTGGGGGTGCCCGGGCTGATGGGGGTGTATCGTGCGGGGCGGGTGGCCTTAGTGAATGCGCCGGGGACGGGGGTGGCTGACGACAAGGTCGTGTATGCGTATGTGCCGCGGATTATCCGGTATTATTTGGG
>JBMTVN010000346.1:0-4543 GCA_049451415.1 Limisphaerales bacterium
CCCCCAACCCCACCAAAACAACCACCACCACCAGCTGAAATACACTCCTCACCATCACTTCGCCCTCCCCAGTATCTCGTCCAATGTCACCACCCCATACGCCGTCACCTCCCGGTTGTCCCCAATAATGAAATACTCATCCTCCCCTAACCGCACCGGCCTCCTCGTCCCCGAAATGCCCCGACCCTGAACATAAGGCTCATCCACCCGCTCTCCCCCCACATAGACCGCACCCCCCACCACCTCCACCACCTCCCCCGGCAACCCCAACACCCGCTTCAGTAATACCCGCAACGTGTCCTTCTTCCGCACCGCCACCACATCAAAACGCTGCGGCATCACTCCGCCTCGATACGCCCTCACGTTCAATAGCTTGATCCGACCATCCCGATACGTCGGCTCCATGCTCACCCCAGTCACCCGAATCGGCTGATACACCTGCCGAAATACCCCAAAATACAAAACCAAAAACACCACCACCCGAAGCAGTGTCACCACCGGCCGCCGCCCCACCAGGAACCGCAACCAGCCACGAACCTCAATGCTCCACCATCTCTCCATAAAGCAACTCGCTGAATCGCCGCACACTCTACTCCCAGCCACCTCCCACGCAAGCCCCCACCCCCCCTCAGTCGTGCTCGGACCACGACAACGTGTTCCCCCCGATAAACATAGGCAGATTTTCGAACCCAAAAAGGCCCTATGGAGCGCTTTTTGGGCCTGTTTTCTACCCCATGCCGCCTCGTCAGCCTCAGGATGCGTCAAGGCCTCCCTTGGCTGATGCCAGGCGTCGAGCCCCCTCCGACTCCGCATGACACTCGCCTGAGGCCGGCTCGATGTACCCCTATCGAACACAAAAAACTCCCCCCTTTCCTTTCTGCCCCACGAAAACTAGTCTCCCGAGCACCATGAGTAAGCCCAGCGCGCAGAAATCATCAGCCCCTCGTCAGTCCGCCAGCCAGGAACCCACACGCACCGGGCTCAGCGCGGAGACCATCGCCCGTGCTTTCTGCGATAACCTTTACTACCTCCAGGCTCGCTTCCCCGCCGTGGCCACCACCAACGACCGCTACATGGCCCTCGCCTACACAATCCGCGACCGGCTCCTCCACCGTTGGGTCAACACAGCTGAGACATACTACCAGTCGAAAAGCCGCACCGTTGCCTACCTCTCCGCAGAATTCCTCATGGGCCCCCAGCTCGGGAATAACCTCGTTAACCTCGGCATCCTGGACGTCACCCGAACCGCCCTGGGCCAACTCGACATCGAACTCGACGACCTGCTCGAACAGGAAGAAGAACCCGGGCTTGGCAACGGTGGTCTAGGACGCCTCGCCGCCTGCTACCTCGACTCCCTCGCGTCCCTGCAAATCCCCGCCATCGGTTATGGTATCCGCTACGAATTCGGCATCTTCGACCAGCTCATCCGCGACGGATGGCAGGTCGAAATCACTGACAAGTGGTTGCGCTTTGGCAACCCTTGGGAGATCGCCCGCCCCGAGATCGTCTTCGACGTGAAACTCGGGGGACACACCCAAAGCTATTACGAGAACGGCGCCTACCGGGTTCGCTGGATCCCGCAACGCGTCGTGCGCGGCGCAGCCTATGACACACCCGTCGCCGGCTATAGAAACAACACCGTGAACCTTCTCCGCCTGTGGAAAGCGGAAGCCGCCGAGTCCTTCGACTTTCAGGCTTTCAACACCGGCGACTACTACGGTGCGGTCAATGAAAAGATGGTCTCGGAAAACATCAGCAAGGTCCTCTACCCCAACGATGAATCCCCTCAAGGCAAACAGCTCCGGCTTCAGCAGCAATACTTCTTCGCCTCCTGCGCCCTGCAGGACATGATCCGCCTCCACCTCCAACGCAGTAAGTCCCTCGCCAACTTCCAGGAAAAGTTCGCCGTCCAGCTCAACGACACCCACCCCGCCATCGCTGTCGCAGAACTCATGCGACTCCTCATCGACGAACACCACCTGGCATGGGAATCGGCCTGGGATATCACCACCAAGACGTTCGCCTATACCAACCATACCCTCCTGCCCGAAGCCCCGAACGCTGGCCCGTCGCCCTGTTCTCCAGCGTCCTGCCCCGCCACCTCGAGCTCATCTACGAAATCAACCGACGCTTTCTCGAAGAAGTCGAGGCTAGCTTCCCCGATGACCCGGAACGCATCGCCCGCATGTCCCTCATCGATGAATCGGGCGAACGCTACGTGCGCATGGCCAACCTCGCCACGGTTGGCAGCCATTCCGTCAATGGCGTGGCCAAACTCCACTCCGAACTACTCCAGCTCGGCGTGCTCAGCGATTTCTACGACCTCGAGCCCGCCAAGTTCCACAACATCACCAACGGAGTCACCCCTCGCCGCTTCATCGCGCTTAGCAACCCCGAACTCACACAGCTCATCTCCAAACACATCGGCGAAAGTTGGATCAAAGACCTCAGCCAACTCCAAAAGCTGGAACCTCTGGCCGAAAACCCCGAGTTCCGCAAAGCCTGGCGCAATGTAAAACTCGCCAACAAACAACAACTCGCCCAGCTCATCCACGACCGCACCGGCACCGAGGTCTCACCCTCCTCCCTGTTTGATATCCAGGTCAAACGCCTCCACGAATACAAACGCCAACACCTCAATATACTCCACGTCATCACCCTCTATAACCGCCTCCGGTCCAACCCACGCCTCCCTGCACCGCCGAGAACCATCATCTTCGGCGGTAAAGCCGCTCCGGGTTACACCATGGCAAAGCTCATCATCAAACTCATCAACAGCGTCGCCAATGTCGTCAACCACGACCCCCTGACCCGAGACCGACTCAAGGTCGCGTTCATCCCTGACTTCAACGTCAAGGTCGCCCAGCACATCTACCCTGCCGCCGAACTCTCAGAACAAATCTCCACCGCCGGCAAGGAGGCTTCCGGCACCGGAAACATGAAGTTCTCCCTCAATGGCGCCCTCACCATCGGCACCCTCGACGGCGCCAATATCGAAATTCGCGAAGCGGTAGGGGCGGACAACTTCTTCCTCTTCGGCCTGACCGCCGCGCAAGTACAGGAACAACTCGAACGCGGCTATAACCCCCGAGCATTCTACGAGGGCGACCCCGAACTGCGCCAAAGCCTCGACCAAATCGCCTCAGGACACTTCGCTGGCGGAAACAGCCACCTCTTCCGCCCCATAGTCGACAACCTCCTCAACCACGACCCCTTCCTCCTGCTCGCAGATTATCGCGCCTACATCGACGCCCAAGACCGGGTCTCCCAAGCCTATCACGACCCCGAAAGCTGGACCCGAATGTCTATCCTCAACGTCGCCCGCATGGGCCACTTCTCCTCCGACCGCTCCATCACGGAATACGCAGAAAAAATCTGGAAAACCCAGCCGGTGGAAATCTCCCTCAACGGCGCCCAATGCCCCAAATAACTCCAACCCTCAGACCCCAAACCCGCCCACCATCTCCCATATCCGATATCCCAGCTACCATCTGCCATCTCCCGTGCCACGCCGGCGGCACCACCCTCTTCTCTCTCCCTGCGGTCCGCCGCGCGTACCGCAAATCCTATCCCTCCTCCTTGCCCAAAAGCTGGTTCAGCTTGTCCCGATAGGTCCTGCTCAACGTCACACGCGTCCCGTCCAGCAGAATCACCGCATACTCGCCGTGGAATAATGGCTGCAGCTCCTTGATGCGGTCCATGTTCACGATCGTGGATCGACCAATCCGAACAAACCGGTCCGACGGCAGACGCTGCTCCAGCGCATTCATCGTCTCCCGTAACAAATGTGACTCGGACCCGACATGCAGATTCACGTAATTGTCAGCCGCCTCCACCCAGTCAATCTCTTCCACCCTTAACAACAGCACCCGACCGCCACTCTTCACCGCCAGCCTCTCAACCGGAGGCGGCGGCGGCCGCAGCTGCGCCAGCATCGACCTCAAACGCACAGACAAGTCGTCAGCCGGAGCCTCGCGCCTCAACCAGGCCCGTGCCCGATCCAACGCACCGTCAAAACGCTCGTCGTCAAACGGCTTCAACAAATAGTCCAGGGCATGCAACTCAAAGGCCCTGATCGCAAAACGATCGTAGGCCGTCACAAAAATCACTGCCGGCATCACACCACCGCCCAATTGCCCCAACATCTCCAACCCATCCATGCCGGGCATCTGGATGTCCAAAAAAACCAAGTCCGGCCGCTCCCTCCTGATCACCTCCAAAGCCTCCTCGCCATCCCCGCACTCCCCAACCAATTCCATGTCCGACTGCCCCTGTATTAAGGCGCGCACTCGATCCCGCGCCAAGGGCTCATCGTCCACAATCAAAGTGCGTATCTTGCCGCTGTCCATAAGTGAAAAACCGGGTACGATCGCCACCCTAAAAGCCGCCAACAACACTGTCAAACCTACACCTGACCCCGCCTCACCGGCAGCACCACACGGGCCACCACCCCGCCCCCCTCACGCTCCTTGAGTTCAAAATTGTGCTCCTCACCATATAACTGCTGAAGCCTCGCCCGCGTGTTCGCCACACCAATGCCGCT
>JBMTVN010000347.1:0-4540 GCA_049451415.1 Limisphaerales bacterium
GATGTTCTGGTCGGTGAGGGCAAGCTGGGCGGAATCCTGGCCGAGGTGGCCTCCCAGGACCCGGTGATTGTGGTGGGGCTGGGGCTGAGAGTCTGTCGCTTGCTGTTGAGGTTGGAGGCGGCTAAGTTGCGTGTATGAGCCGGTTCTGGAGATGGGTGGTGATGGTTTTGGCCGCGACACTTTTGGTGCCCTTGGGGCGTGGTGCCGAGGGTGAGGTTGAGGTGAAGGACAAGGTCTGCATTTTGCCTGTGCGGGATGACGTTGCGCCGCCGTTGGTTTATCTGGTGCGGCGCGGGGTGAAGGCGGCGATGTCGGCTGGGGCCAAGGTGTTGGTCTTGGATATGGAGACCAACGGGGGGAGGCTGGATTCCACCAAGGAGATCATTGCGATACTGGATGAATTCGATGGTGAGACCGTGACTTATGTGAACAAGGATGCGTATTCGGCGGGTGCGTTCATTGCGGTGGCGACGCAGAAGATTTACATGGCGCCGCAGGGGGTGATTGGAGCTGCTGCGCCGATGGTGATGGCGCCTGGGGGAGGGGGTGTCCAGCAGTTGCCGGACACAGTGGAGGCGAAGATGGTATCGGCGGTGGCGGCGCGGGTGAGGGCGAGTGCGGAGAAGAACGGGCACAACAAGGATGTGATTGAGGCGATGATTAACAAGACCCGCGGGTTGGTGATTGATGGTGAGGTTCTGGCGCGGGAGGGGGATATTTTGACACTGACCGATCGGGAGGCGGCGCGTGAGTTTGGGGATCCGCCGCGGCCTTTGTTGTCATTGGGAACGATGGAGGATCTGGATGCGCTTTTGGCTGAGCTGGGGATGGGAGAGGCTGAGCGTTTGGTGATTGAGCCTACTGGGGCCGAGCGTTTTGCGACGTGGTTGAACGCGATCAGCCCGATTTTGTTATTGGTGGGGATTGTGGGGTTGTATCTGGAGTTCAAGACTCCGGGTTTTGGTGCGCCCGGGGTGGTTGGGGTGCTGGCGTTCGCGTTATATTTCCTGAGCGGGTATGTGGCGGGGTTATCGGGGATGGAATGGATTGCGGTTTTCGCGCTTGGGGTGGTCCTGGTGGGGTTGGAGCTCTTTTTATTTCCCGGGGTGATTGTGGTGGGGTTGTTGGGGGTAGTGTTGATCCTGGTAGCCTTGGTGATGGCGATGGTGGATGTGTATCCAGGCGGGCCGATGGTTCCTACCTTTGGTCAGGTGCGGGTGCCATTGGGCGAGTTGCTGATCGCGGCGTTGGGCGCGGCGGGGATTATTGCCTTGCTGGGGCGGATTCTTCCGTCCACCCCGATCTACAGCCAGCTGGTGTCCTTGGGATCGAGTGGTGTAGTGAGCGTGGAGCGCCGGGCGGTGGTTCAGAGGGGGCGGGTTGGGCAGATTGGGGTGGCGTTATCGATATTGCGTCCGGGCGGGAAGGCTCAATTTGGGGATGAGATTCTGGATGTGATGACGGAGGGGGTGTTGGTCGAGCCGGGTACGAGGGTGCGGGTGATCCGGAGCAGTGCGGCGGAGGCGGTGGTGGAGCCGGTTGAATAGAATGGCTGGTTGCTCCTGACTATTGTTCCGGAGTGGGAGGAGGAGGGGGTTGGTTTCCGCTGGGTTCGGGGCGGGGTTCATCGTTTGCCTGGCGATCGCCGCCTTCGCGTCGTCCGAACCGCGATTGGTGACGTTTGAAGCCCTCTTCGAACCGTGTCTTTTGTTCCGGGGTAAGGACAGACTGGATGGCTTCGCGGGTGCGGAGGAATTCCTCTTTGGTTCTGGGGAGGTATTCATCCGCGATGGCCTTCATGCGGGACTGACTACCGAGGAGAATGGAAGCGATTTCGTTGCTTTGGGTGAGACTCAGGGTGAGGTCCTCGGTCATGCGGCTGCAGATACCGCCGATTTGCTCTTCTGAAAGCACTGGGCTCCAAGGGTTTCTGCCTGGGCCGCCGCGACGGTCGGGCCCTCCCGGTCGGGAGAAACGTTGGGCAGTGGAGGGGGTAGCGCTTTCCGGGGGTGCCATGGGTGGAGTGGCGAGGTGGCCGATGGCGATACCTGCGGCGAAGATAATGACCGCGGCGAGAATGGGTTTCCAAGCGTTCACCAGACGTCCTGGGTGGTATTGAGGGGCGCGTAGAGGACTGTTTCCAAGTCTTGGAAGAAGTTCTCGGTTTCAGCGGTTTCGGGCTGGCCGAACCAATTGAAGGCGCCTGCGAGGAGGGTGAGGGCGACGCAAGGTCCGGCGAAGCGCCAGAGGATACGGTTCCAGAAGATCCACGGATCCAAGGGGATAGCGTGGCCGATACGCGCCATGATACGCCGTTCGAAGGCTAGGGGCACACGATCGCTGGTGGGCGCCTGGCGTCCGGCGTTCAGCAGTTTTTGACGCAGGTTCTCAATGTTCATCGTCCTGGGCTTCATAGACGAGCTGAGGGGATTATGGGTTACAGGTCGTTGTGATTCAACCATCTCTCCAAGCGTTTCCGCATTTGTTTACGGGCGCGGAAGGCTCGGACCTTAACGAGAGTTTCGGACCAGCCTGTGAGGGCGGCGATGTCACGGACTGAGCGGTCTTCGATTTCGAGGAGTTGGATGACGAGTCTGGATTCGGGGGACATTTCTGCGAGTACGCGGTTGAGGAGCTCGCGGGCGCCGATGTCGGTTTCGGGTGCTTCCTGGGGTTGGGCTTGGAAGCGTTCCAGCCAATTGGATTCTTCGCGGGTGAATTCGGTGAAAGTGGTTTCGCGGTTGCGGCGGTGGGAGCGGAGGAAGTCGTAGCAGGTACGGACGGCGAGGCGCATGAGCCAGTGTTCGAAGGGGGCTTCACCGCGGAAGGAGCGCAGTTTTTCGTAGGCCTTGATGAAGATTTCCTGGGCGACGTCCTCCACTTCATCCTCGCGGCGGGAGTAGCGACGGACAGTGGAGAACACGCGGGGTTGATAGCGGGCGATAAGGACTTCGAAGGCGCTGGTTTGGCCTTCGAGGGTTTGTGCTACCAGCTCGGCATCGGAACGGGGATCGCTGGTAGGGTCCGTCACGGGGTCATTTTTGCTCAGGCGAGTGACTTGGGCCTGGCGGGGTGTGGGGGGATTATTCCGCGGAGATTCCCAGGATTTTTTCAAGTTCGGCGCTGAACTCATGTAGTTCAGCGCGGATCCGGTCGGGTTGATCCTCCATGGTTTCGAGCATGCGCTCGATGGAGTCGGGTTTTCTGCGGATGAGCTCCATGGCGGTGGTAACGAGAGTCAGGTGGTTATTCACGTTGTGGCGCATGTCGCCCAGTCTGCGGTTGAGGTCGGCGATGGTCTCTGGGGAGAGCGATATCGTTTTTTGCGGCAGACCCATGGTGGGGCTTAAGTTGGCAACCCCGGCTGGTGAAAGCAAGTCTGGGGGTAGGGGCATGTATTGGCGGTAGGTTTCCCTTTGGGTGGGGTGGTGTTTGGGTGTTTGAGGCGGGATCGGGCTTGATGGTGGGGGTGGGTTCTGGTCAAGACTGGGCGCATGCGCAACCCGATTATGGTGGCCTTGGATGTAGCGGACGCGGACGCGGCTTTGGTTTTGGTGGACCAACTGGCTCCGGTGGTGGGGGGCTTTAAGTTGGGCAAGGAGATTTTTGTGCGGGAGGGGCCGGCTTTGGTGCGGGAATTAACCGGGCGTGGGCTCCGGGTATTCTTGTAACTGAAGTTTCATGACATTCCGAACACGGTGGCGAAGGCGGTAGCGGCGGCGACGTCACTGGGTGTTTCAATGCGTCCGGGGGGCGGGCCATGATGGAGGCGGCGGAGCGGGCGGCGGTGGAGACGGCGCGGGACGCTGGGGTTCCGGTGCCATTGGTTTTAGGCGTGACGGTCTTGACGAGTTTGGCGCAGGGGGATTTGGCTGAGTGTGGTTTGGATGTACCGGTGGGCAAGCAAGTCGAGCGGCTGGCTCGTTTGGCGAAGGACTCTGGTTTGCGGGGTTTGGTTTGTTCGCCGCTGGAATTAGCTTTTCTCCGCGGGATGCTGCCGGGTGATTTTCAACTCGTTTCTCCCGGGATCAGGTCCGCGGGTGCGCCGGCTGATGATCAGAAGCGAACGTTGTCTGCGTCGGAGGCCTTGGCGGCCGGAGCGGACTGGCTGGTGATTGGACGGCCGATCACCAAGGCGAAGGATCCGAGGGCGGCGGCGGAGGAGATTTTGGCTTCGTGCGCAGCGGGTTGAGGGCTGGGGTTTTAGAAGGGGATGACAGCGAAGGCCGGGTGATCCGGGGGTGGTGTGGGTGTGGAGTCGCGGGTGAGCAGCAGGCCTCCGGCTTCAAGGAAGGCCTGCCAGCTTTGGGTGAGAGCAGGTTTGTGGTTGTGGTGCTGGCAGATTTCAAGCCACTGGTGGAGCGTCAGGTGCAGACAGGAGGTTCTGGTGAGCAGTCGGTCTTCAGCTAGGAGGCCGGTGGCGATGCGCAGGGCTTCGGCTGCGTTGCCGGGGTTGGATGCGGGATTGTGGAGGGTGACATGCACGAGCCGTTGTTGCTGGGGTGGTGAGAGGCCAATGCCCGTATCGCGCACCGCAAAT
>JBMTVN010000348.1:0-4538 GCA_049451415.1 Limisphaerales bacterium
AGTCCGCCAGCTATGCGCAGAGCACCGTTCGAGACGCCACGATCATCACAAAGTGTTGTTCAGCTTGATAGTACTCAATCAATGGATGCGCTCCTTTCTAAAGTGATTGGAGAAACTGGAGAAGTCGTGAGCGATTACGAGTGTAGGTGTTTGACTCCCCGGACGATTTAAACCATGCGTCTCGGAGAATGTGAGTCTCTTGAGCCTGTCATTAACGTTCTGAGGGAAAAGGGCAGGGCGAACGCATCAAAAGGCCAGGAGGCTCAGGAGGTAGGCGTGATCCCAGGAGGCATTGAGTTGTTTGCCCTTGATACCCCGTTTTTTGGTGCGGTCCCGTTTGAGGAGGTTGAGCGCCAGTCGCCGGAGGGTGGCCAGATTGGCGGCTGCATGCCCGGTTCGCACCCGGCTGTCGTCCTCGCCGCACTGGACGTCCAGCACCCAGTGGAGTGAGTTCTCTATGGCCCAGTGGTTGCGCACCGCGCGCGCGAACCTGTCCACGTCCACGTCCAGACTGCTGAGGTAGTAGCGCCGTTCCACCGTCGCGGGCGCCTCCCCCACCTGGCGTCGGCTTTCCACCACGCCCACGCTGCGCAGACCCTCCCACTGGCCTCGTCCCGCAAACCAGGCTACGTCCCCGCTTTGCCAGTAGCTCCGCGTTTCCAGGCGCCCGTGGTCCTTCTCCACCGTCTGCAGGTAAGCCAGCGCTACGGCGTTCCTGCGCATGGGAGCGGTCTCATGGCAGCGCGCTACCGCGTCGTCCAGATAGCTCCGTATCTCCTCGTAGGTCTGCCCCTGGTTGCCCTTGAGTGCCAGCACATAGTGCGCGTCGGCTTCCCGGATCTCCCGGGCGATCTCCTTCTGGCACCCCATGGCGTCCAGGGTCACAATACACCCGGCCAGTTCCAACGCCCGCAACAACTGCGGCACCGCCGTGATCTCGTTGGTCTTGTCCGGCACCTCAACCTGTCCCAGCACCAATGAGTTGCTCGCCGCCCAAGCGCTGACAATAACCCGCGGACTCTCTCCCCGGTCCAGCGCCCGCCGCAGGGCCTTGCCATCCAGCGCCACGATCTCCTCGGCAACCGTAGTACGCAGACTCTGCGTCCACTCCATGAACACCTCCAGAAAGGCTTCCGGCTTGAGTGCGGCCAGCACCCGGTTGAACGTATCGTGTGTCGGAATCCCTCCCCTTAACCGCAGGAACGTCTTAAACCACTGCTGCTTGGCTTTACCGAAGTCCTCCATGTCATTGAAACCCTCTCCCCCACACATCAGACAACACAGGGCGATTACCAGCACGTCCACGAGCTCGTGATCGCAGCGTCCCCTGACCCGCGGATCAGGCAATCCTTGAAGATGTTCAATCAAACTGAGTCGGTGATGCGTTCGCATCCCGTCTCATGTACGCATTGTATTTACAAAGTACATACTTTTCTTCGGAAAATCTTTTGATGCGTTCGCCCTGCCACCCCCCTCCCCTCGAAATCGAAACCGCTATCCGGATCGGGATCGAAACCAGAGCACCCCCCCCTTGCTGAACAGGAGAACACAAAGAACACAGAGCCGTCCTCAGGTGCGTGCTGGCCTTGCACCAGTAGAGAGAACTCCCGCAACAGCGCAGACCAACACCCCATCTCCTGCGCAAAGCGCCATCTCACCCTCTCCTCTCTCCTGGCTCCCCTCTACCTGCGGCGCGACACCACACATCGCAGGGAATCAGGGTTGCCCCTCCCCCCACCCGGGCTTACTGTCCTCATTGATGTCATGCCCATGAAATGCCCCGCCTGCTATAACCCACTCACACCTCAACCCGTCGGCAAAGTCACGGTCGATATCTGCGAAGGCGGCTGCGGCGGTATATGGCTCGATGCCTTCGAACTGGACCGACTCAAAAACGCTCCCGACACCGCCACGGAAATTCTCCTTCACATCGCCGCTGACCACACCATCCAAATCGACCCCACTCGCAAGCGTCAATGCCCCCGCTGTGAAGGGATCAAACTCAAACGACGCTACTTCAGCCCCCAGCGATCCGTCGAAATCGACGAATGCCCGGGCTGCGGCGGCATCTGGCTGGACGCCGGCGAACTCCATACCATAAGAAATGAACTCCACGCCGCCAGCTCCCAACCCGCGGAAAACCAGCTGAGCATGGCCCTCATCCGCAAGATCTACCGGATGCGACTCGAACAACAAGAAACCACCTGAGACCAAAGCCCGATCAGCCAAGTGAAGTCGTACCCCCGGATCACTGCCCTCACCGCCCTCTGCCTACTAGCCCTCGCAGGCCTCCTCTGCTTCTCCCCCCAAAAAAACAGCGACCCAACCCAAACCACCCCACCGCCCCAGTCCCGCTACCAACCCAGCCCCGAGACGCTCCAACTCGTCAACACCATCGAAGCCCTGGAACTCCAAGCCCTGGAAACAGTCTGGCTCCCCGAGCTCATCGCCCAACCTTGCTCCCAGTTCATCGAAGAATTTTGGAACCACCTCAACTCCTCAACCAACCGTCTCCTGAGCCTCACCCAAATCACCCCCACCCCGGTCACTCTCCCCTCCTGGCCAAAATCACCGCCCGACTCCAGAAACATCCAACACCGCAGACCCTCCCCCCCCCACTCCACCCTCCCCTACTCAAACTGGACCAACCTCCTCCACTCCCTCCACCACCAAGGTTGGTCCCTCCTCGAATTCGAACTCCGCCACGAATCCTTCGAAACCAATGCAAGCGGCCTCCCTCTCCGCAGTGGACTCTACGCCGCCGCTCACTGCTCCCACCCAACCACCCAACTCCACATAACCCTGCAAGGCCGGCTCTGGATCGATTGGACCCCCACCCAGCCCCACCAACCCGCCATCCCTCACCAGATCAACGCCACCCAGCTCGAACTCAAAACCCGCCAAGGCCCACCCGCCTTCCACCCCTCCTTCACCACCACCATCCCGCCCCCAAACCAGGACTACTCACTCGATCCCCTCCTCGTCCATGACCTCAACCACGACCACACCTCTGAAATCATCCTCGCTGCAGGAAACCTCCTCTACCAAAGAACCCCGTCCGGCTCCTACAACCCCCTACCCCTCTGCCAAATTCCCACCCGATCCATCACCTCCGCCATCCTCGCCGACATCACCCACGACGGCATCACTGACTTCGTCTGCGCCACCCTCAAAGGCCTCACAGTCTACCCCGGTTCCACGAACTCCATCACGTTCTCCCTACCCCACTACTCAGCATGGAATGCACCAGCAGATTGGCACTACCCCATGTCCATCTCCGCAGGAGATATCGACGGTGATTCCGACCTCGACCTCTTCATTGGCCAATACCGCATCCCCTATTCAGATAACAGCTTCCCCACCCCCTTCTACAACGCACTCGATGGATTTCCCTCGTTCCTGCTCCTCAACGACGGCACCGGACATTTTACCGACATCACCCCAACCTCAGGCCTGTCCACCAAAAGAAACCGCCGCACCTACTCCGCCTCCCTCGTTCACCTCAATGACGACAACCTCCTCGACCTCCTCGTCGTCAGTGACTTCGCCGGACTGGATCTCTACCTGAATACCAGTAACGCCTCCTTCACAGACCAAACCAGCCAGCTCATACCCAATCCCTACGCCTTCGGCATGGCCCACGCATTCGCAGATTTTAACCGCGACGGCCACCAGGACCTCCTCATGATCGGGATGCACTCCCCCACTGTCGACCGACTCAACACGCTCAACCTCTGGCGCACGGAAAACCCGCTCGAGCAAACCATGCGCACCAATATGACCCACGGCAACCGACTCTACCTCAGCCACCCCAATTCCCCCTTCTCCTCCCCCACCTGGACCCACTCCATCGCCAGATCAGGCTGGTCCTGGGGCTGCACAGCACTCGACGTCGAAAACGATGGCTGGCCCGATGTCTACATCGCCAATGGCCTGGAAAGCCGCACCTCCGTCCACGATTACGAAGGCGAGTATTGGCTGCATGATCGCTTCGTTGGCGCCCAATCCACCAACCACGCCCTCCACTACTACTTCCAAGGCAAGTTCGCCCGAACCCGCGGCCAAGGCGATTCCTACGGCGGCTACGACCGTAACCGACTGTTCCTGAATCAGACCGGCCATGGCTTCACCGATGTCGGACACCTGCTCGGCGTCGGCTTCCAGGAAGACGGTCGTAACGTCGTCTCCGACGACCTCAATAACGACGGAAAAATGGACCTCATCATCACGGGCTACGATCTGTTCCCCAACCCGCAACTCACTTTGCGCGTCCTCGAAAACCACATCCCCGAAAGCGGCAACTGGATCGGATTCCACCTTCCTTCAACCGTCGCCCCCGGCACCCGTATCACCCTCCACGCCAACTCCTTCACCACCACCAGGCAAATCACCTCGGGCGACTCCCACCGCTCTCAACACCCCCCACACCTCCACTTCGGACTCGGCCAAATCCAACAAATCAGCCACGCGGAAATACGCTGGCCCTCCGGCCAAGTCACCCTCCTCCCACACCCCGCCATCAACCATTACCACCCCCT
>JBMTVN010000349.1:0-4538 GCA_049451415.1 Limisphaerales bacterium
CCATCTTCGTCGCGGTAGTCTATCCGATTGCCGGCTACTGGAAATGGGGCACTGGTTGGTTGGACGCCCGTGGTTTCTACGACTTTGCCGGGTCGACACTGGTTCACTCGGTTGGTGGATGGGGAGCGTTGGCTGGTGTGTTGATCCTTGGGGCTCGCTCCGGGAAGTATGTGAACGGACAAATCCGTCCGCTGCCGGGTCATAGCATGCCTTTGGCCACGATTGGTGTATTCCTCCTCTGGCTGGGCTGGTTCGGTTTCAATGGTGGGTCCGTGTTGTCTGCTGATCCTGCATTAACTTCGCTGACCCTGGTGACCACGTGCTTGGCTGCCTCGGCGGGTGGAGTGTTCGCGGCGATTACCTCTACGGCCCTGTTGAAGAAACCGGATCTCAGTATGGCCCTTAACGGTATCCTCGCCGGCTTGGTGGGCATCACTGCAGGCGCTGATCAAATGGGCCCGATGAGCTCGATCATCATCGGTGCTGTTGCCGGTGTGCTGGTGGTTCTTTCGGTGATCTTCTTCGACAAGATCCGGATTGATGATCCCGTGGGTGCGATCTCTGTGCACTTGGTTTGTGGAATCTGGGGCACGCTAGCCGTCGGTCTCTTCGGTGCGATGGCGGGCGGTGGTCAGTTCATGACGCAGCTGATTGGTGTGGTTGCGATCGGCATCTTCTCCTTTGTGAGCGCGCTCGTGCTATTCATAGCGATCAAGGCTGTGATGGGGCTGCGGGTTTCTCCGGAAGAGGAGAAGGAAGGTTTGGACATTGGCGAGCATGGCTTGGAGGCCTACCCGAACTTCCAGCCGCTGGCTGAGCGATAAGTCTTCATCAAGGAGGGAGGAACCGAGATCGGCGCCTGCGGGAAACTGCAGGTGCCGATTTCCTTTTCGGGAGAGAGGAGAATGGGGGGGTGTGGGGAAGTTGTCGCGCTGATCAAAAAGCGCCAGCTGTTTCAGGGGTTCTGGTCCGGGTGCTGGAACGAAGGAGAACCTGCAAGATGGTGAAGGAGAGGGGGATACGACTTGCGTACTATCTGGTGGCGGGGCTCTGGCATGTGTAGTGCTTATTCTTTTCTACCGGTGAATTTATCCATTCCATGTCTGGTTTTATCCACGGCTGGCGCCTTGGAAAGCACCATGGGACACGGTTGAGCATCTGGATTATTTGGGAACTACATGAAAAAGATCGAAGCCATTATCAAGCCGTTCAAGTTGGAAGAAGTGAAGGATGCCTTGGGAGAAGTGGGGATTGAGGGCATGACCGTGACTGAGGTGAAGGGTTTTGGGCGTCAGAAGGGGCATACGGAGATTTACCGGGGCAGCGAGTATACCGTGGATTTTTTGCCGAAGATCAAGCTGGAGCTGGTGGTGCCTGATGAGCGGGCCGAGGCGGCTGTTCGGGCGATTGTGGGTGGGGCCAAGACCGGCAAGATCGGGGATGGAAAAGTGTTTGTGGTGCCGGTGGAGGATGCCATTCGGATTCGGACAGACGAGCGTGGGGATTCGGCGGTTTAACTGAGCTGGGACCGATATGAGAGCACTTTTAGCGGGGATCATTCTACTGGCGGTGGGGTTGGGTTCGAACCTTTGGGCGGCGGAGCCGGCGGAGTCCGGAGGGTTGCAGCAGCCGACCTTGGAGCAACGCATCGCCGACCTGGAAGCCTACATGAACAATGGCGCCAGAGTGGAGGGGGTGGAGAGTCGGGTTTCGGGGCCGGGGCCTGGTCACAATGCGTTTCAAATGGTGGCGACGGCTTTGGTATTGTTCATGACCTTTCCTGGTTTGGCGCTGTTCTACGGCGGTTTAGTGAGGCGGAAGAACGTGCTTTCCGTGATGGCCCAGTGTTTGGGGATTGCGGGCATGGTGACCATCTTGTGGTGGGTTTGTGGCTACAGCCTGTCGTTTGCCCCGGGCAATTCAGTGCTGGGCGGCTTGGACCACATTTTCTTCCGGGGAGTGGATGGATCGGGTGTCGGGCAGGGGGCTGGATGGATATCGAACAACGTGTGGGCGATCTTTCAGTTGACCTTTGCGATCATCACCCCGTGTTTGATTGTAGGGGCGATTGCTGAGCGGATGACGTATCCGGCAGTCCTGCTCTTTGTTGGGCTGTGGATGTTCGTGGTGTATTTCCCCCTGGCGCACATGGTCTGGGGGGCGGACGGGCTTATGGCCGGGGCGTTGAATGCCTCGGCTCCGATCAAAGCGCTGGATTTTGCGGGGGGCACAGTGGTGCACATGTCCTCTGGCTGGACGGCTTTGGTGCTGTGTCTGCTTCTGGGCAAGCGTCATGGTTATGGTCGTGAGGCGATGCCGCCGCACAGCATGGTGTTGGTGATGGTGGGCACGGGCATGCTTTGGGTTGGCTGGTATGGTTTTAATGCGGGTTCGGCCTTGGCGGCGGATGGGATTGCTGCCACGGCCTTCACGACCACGACCCTGGCGGCAGCGACTGCGGGTTTTGTCTGGGGCATGGCTGAGTATGCGGTGAAAGGGAAGCCGAGTGTTCTGGGCTTCTGTTCCGGTATAGTATCGGGCTTGGTTGTGGTTACGCCGGCGGCGGGCTTTATCACCACGGGTGGAGCCATGATCATTGGTCTGGTTGCGGGGGTGGTGCCGTTTCTGGCCTGCTGGAAACTGAAGGCATGGCTGGGTTATGACGATGCCCTTGACACCTTTGGTGTGCATGGTGTCGGGGGTACGCTCGGGGCATTGATGACGGGGTTCCTTGCGAATTCCGAAGTCAACGGGGTTGTGGCCGGGGCTTCGAAGGGGTTGTTGTTGGCGCAGATACTGGCGATGGTCATCACGATTCTGCTCTCCGTGGTTGCTACCGTCATTATCGCGTATATCGTTAGGGCTGTTATTGGGCTCAGGGTGGATGGGGAAGTTGAGACCATTGGTCTTGATCTCTCCGAGCACGGGGAGGAGGGGTATCACGGGGTGTAGTTGGATGGGGAAAAACGGCCGTGCCGGCGGGTCGATGGGGATCGCCGCCGACAAGGCACCACGCAGCCAAATCCGGGACAGGATCCAGTGCGTTATGGTCACATAGCAGAGCGGCTGGAAAACAACAACACTACAAGATGAGCACACCCAAGAGCGTATTAGACATGGCCAAGAAGGCCGGCGCCAAGATGGTCGACATCAAGTTTGTCGACACCTTTGGCACGTGGCAGCATTTCAGCGTTCCCATTCGGGAGCTAACGGAGGACGTTTTCTCTGAAGGGTTTGGTTTTGACGGGTCATCAATCCGTGGCTGGAAGTCGATTGAGGCATCGGACATGTTGGCGATGCCGGATCCGGCGACGGCGATGATTGATCCGTTTTGTGCGGCCCCGACGTTGAGCCTGACTTGCACCATTGCGGAGACGGGCACGAAGGAGCCCTACAGTCGTGATCCGCGGGGCATTGCCCAGCGCGGGGAGAAGTATCTGGCTTCAACGGGGCTGGCTGATGCTGCGGTATTCGGTCCTGAGGCCGAGTTCTTCATTTTCGACAACGTGCAGTATGACGTTCGGAGCAACAGCTCATTTTACTCTGTAGACAGCGAGGAGGGCATCTGGAACTCGGGCCGGGACGAGATGCCGAACCTGGGTTTCAAGATCCGGCACAAGGAGGGTTACCTGCCGGTATCGCCTGCGGACACGCAGCAGGACATTCGCACGGAGATGGTCCTGGAGATGGAGAAGTGTGGCATTCATGTGGAGCGTCAGCACCATGAAGTGGCGACGAGTGGCCAGGCGGAAATTGACTTCCGTTTTGACACACTGGTGAAGACTGCGGACACGATGATGCTCTACAAGTACATCATCAAGAATGTGGCTCGAAAGCATGGCAAGACCGTGACCTTCATGCCCAAGCCGCTTTTTGGGGACAACGGTTCCGGGATGCACACGCATGTGAGCTTGTGGAAGAAGGGCAAGCCCTTGTTTGCTGGCAAGGAGTATGCGGGCCTGAGCCAGATGGCGCTGCATGCGATTGGCGGCATCTTGAAGCACGCCCGTGCGTTGTGTGCGATCTGCAATCCCACGACCAACTCCTACAAGCGCCTGGTGCCGGGGTATGAAGCTCCCGTGAACCTGGCTTACAGCGCGCGCAACCGCTCGGCCTCGGTTCGTATCCCGACCTTTAGCGACAGTCCGAAAGCGAAGCGCATTGAGTATCGTCCGCCGGATCCGTCCGCGAACCCTTATCTTGCCTACACGGCCCTGATGATGGCGGCCCTGGACGGCATTCAGAACAAGATTGATCCGGGCGAGCCCATGGACAAGAACCTGTATGAGTTGCCGCCGGAAGAGTTGGCAAAGATCCCGCAGGTGCCTGGGAGCCTGATTGAGGCTGTCGAAGCCCTGGAGCAGGACCATGATTTCCTGTTGAAGGGGGATGTCTTCACCAAGGACTTCATCGAGATGTGGTGCAGCAACAAGCGGAAGGAAGCCGATGGCATTCGTTTGCGTCCGCATCCTTACGAATTCTACCTCTACTACGACTGCTAATTTCAGCGCATAACGCTGGGGAGGAACCGGACGGGG
>JBMTVN010000350.1:0-4509 GCA_049451415.1 Limisphaerales bacterium
CCACCACCAAACATACTGTCGCCTTCAGCGGCCGACCCGACTCGCGATAGCCGTAAATAAAAATCAACGCCACCAGCATCAACGACACCAAAGCCGCCTTGGTCGTGTCCCTCTGCGACTGCGCCATCTCGTCCATCTCCAACACGGGCTCACCCGTAATGCTGGCATTTACCCCGGCCACCTCCCTCCGCGTCTCCTCCACCAACTCCCGCAACCGCGCCACCGCCGCCCCCTTCACCTCCCGCGATATCGGCCGCGCCGTCACCACATACAACCGCCCGGCATCAAACGTAATGTAGATCCTCTGTTCCGCCTCAGGCCCCGCGCCAAATAAAGCTGTCACCCCGGGCGATGGCGGATTCCCCGGCCGATCCAATGCCACCGTCGCCTCCTCAATAATCCGACGAAACGCCGGCAACGCCTTCACCATCTCCTCACCCCCCTCAGCCCCACGATCACGAAAGGCCGACCTAAACCGCTGATTCACCAGCCGCATCATCGAAGTCAGGTTCGTCGCCGAAGTAAACTGCTCCAGAAATGGACTGAAATCTCTCAAGGTCGACTCCAGTTGCTCCAATTCCTCCTCCGGAAAAAACAACAGCGCCTTGTTCCCCAACATCTTCACGTCCGTCTGATACATCACGTCCGTAAACAAATTCGTCTCCCCCAACAGCCGCACCCCCAATCGCTCCACAAATTGCCGGTTCTTCTCCGGACTATCACTCTCCGCCACCGCCACCAACTCCTCCTCAGCCCGAAAATCACTCTTATAACGGATGAAATTCCGATGATATTCCTTGTCCGCCCCCACCAAATCATCCCGATTGGTCGAAAACTGCAGAAACCCCGCTGTGTAAAGAATAGACCCGATAAACAGAACGATCTGGGGATACACAAACCAGCGGGGCCGACGCACCAACTCACGCGCCAATCCCCGCAAAAAACTCACCGCAGCCTGCTCAAAACGGGACTGCATAAATCACCCCACCCCAATCCTCATGACTCAGGTAAATCCCCGTTCGAATACACCTCCCGCACATCATCATGCTCCTCCAGCAAATCAATCAGCTTCCGCACAGCCGGAGCATCAGCCTCCGAAACCGGAGCCAGCAACGTCGGCAACCATGTCACCTCCGCCCCCTCACACTCCACACCCGCCTCCTCCACCCGCTTGTGCACCGCCTCAAAAGCCGCCGGATCCGTCAAAATCTCATAACCCTCCGGCTCAGCCTTGAAATCCTCCGCCCCCGCCTCCAAAGCCAGCTCCATCAGCTGATCCTCCCCCGCCTTCTCCCTCGATATAATAATCTGGCCCTTGCGCTCAAATAACCGCGCCACCGCCCCCGATGTCGCCATGCTCCCACCCGTCTTCGTCAGGATATTCCGGATCTCAGCCGCCGTCCTGTTCCGGTTGTCCGTCGTCAAATCAACCATCAACGCCACCCCGCCCGGCGCATAAATCTCATACGTCAAATCCTCAAACGATGCCGCACCCCCCTCTCCCGTCGCCTTCTTGATCGCCCGTTGAACATTGTCCGAAGGCATGTTCGCACTCCGGCACTTCAACAAAACCATCCGTAACCGCGCGTTCATGTCCGGATCCCCCCCTCCCTGACGCGCCGCCACAGTGATCTCCCGCGAAAGCTTGGAAAAAATCCTCGCCCGCTTCGCATCAATCGCACCCTTGAAGTGCTTAACCTTCGCCCACTTGCTGTGTCCTGCCATATCGCTTCGCGCCGGATTACACACAAATCCCCCTCACCAACAAAGCCCGATTTTTATAGCCACCCCTCCACCAGCAGCCCACCCCAACCCCAAAATCGCGAAGATTTGACGCTAAACCCGTTTTCCCCCAATCTCCGCCAGCCATGGGCAACACTTTCGGCGAACTGTTTTGTATCACAACCTGGGGCGAATCCCACGGCGGCGGAGTCGGCGTCGTCATCGATGGCTGCCCCCCCGGCCTCGCCCTCTCCGAAGCGGATATCCAACCCGACCTGGACCGCCGCCGACCAGGCCAGTCCTCCATCGTCACCCCCCGCAAGGAAACAGATACCATCCAGATCCTCTCAGGCACCTTCGAAGGCCGCACCCTCGGAACCCCCATATCCATGTGGGTCAAAAACCAGGACGCCCGCCCCGATGCCTATTCGGAAATGGCCCGGAAATACCGCCCTTCCCACGCCGACTATACCTACCAGGCCAAGTTCGGCATTCGGAATTGGCAGGGCGGCGGACGCACCAGCGCGCGCGAAACCATCGGCCGGGTCGCCGCAGGTGCCGTCGCGAAAAAGCTGCTCAAGGAACTCTTCGGAGTCGAAGTCCTGGCCGCCGTCCAGCAAGTCCAGAAAATCTCCACCCCCATCGATCCCGACCAACTCCGCGCCGAGGATGTCGAAGCCAATATCGTCCGCTGTCCCGACCCCAAAACAGCCGAGAAAATGATCCGGCTCATCGAAAAAATGCGCCGCACAGGCAACACCGTCGGCGGCGTAGTCCTCGGCGTCGCACGTAATGTCCCCCCGGGCTGGGGTGAACCAGTCTTCGACCGGCTGGAAGCCGACCTCGCCAAAGCCATGCTCAGCCTGCCAGCCTCGCGCGGCTTCGAAATAGGCTCCGGCTTTGATAGCGTCAAACTCACCGGCCTCGAACACAACGACCCCTTCCGCAACCAACGTGGCCGAATCCGCACCACATCCAACCGCTCCGGCGGTATCCAAGGCGGCATCTCCAACGGCGAAACCATCTACTTCCGCGTCCCCTTCAAACCCGTCGCCACGGTCATGCACCAACAGCCCACCGTCGATACCCAGGGCCGCAATACCTCCCTCAAAGGCCGTGGACGCCATGACCCCTGCGTCCTCCCCAGAGCCGTACCCATCGTCGAAGCCATGACCGCACTCGTCCTCATCGAACACGCCCTCCGCCAACGCGGGCAGTGCGGCACCTAACCAGATTCCCCCCGCACAGCACCCGCACACCCCGCTTCCACCCCCTCGGGAAATCAGAACGGATACCCGATCGAAAAGTGCAGGGTTCCGTCCACATCCCCGGACCGCCTCTTCACATTGTGCCCATACTCCAGCCGCACCGGCCCCACCGGTGATCGGTAACGAATCCCCCCACCCACCGTCACCACATAATCACCCGCCGGATAATCAGTCATGTCCCTCGCCATCCCCGCCCCATCCATAAACACCACCACCGACCACTGATGCGTCAACCGCTGCTCTAACTCCAAATGACCCACCGTCGTGCTCTCATCACCAACCAGCTTGCCCTCAGCATCGCGTGATGCCGCTTCACCCTGCGTAAACCCACGCACACTCGTCGCTCCACCCAGAAAGAAACGACGGTTAAACGGCAAATACTCCGAGGCCTCACCCGGAACCAGAATCACCGAGTGCGCCAGCCCGGAGTGAAAAACCAGCATCCTGCTCAGCGGCACATGCCAGCTGCCCCCAACCTCAAACCGTCCATACCTCGCCCCGCCGCCCAGCCGATCATCCGCATACTCCGCCGTCGCATACATTCGATGCCCGCTGGTCGGATACAGCGGGTTGTCACTCCGGTTCCGGTCAAAAGTCAGACCAATCGAGGATACATTCGCCTGCTGCAGGCCATACGCCGGGTTGAAATTATCATCCTCCGTCTCTAACCGCTCGTAACTGTAACGAATCCCCACGTCCGCCAGGACCTGAGGCACGTAACGGCTGTAACCCAGACTTCCACCAAAATCCCGGCGCACAAAGGTCGTCTCCTCCCGGCGACGGTAATAGCCGATCGCCGTCAAATCACCGAGCGAATCAAACACCTGGGGGATGGTATAGCCATACTCCGCCTTTGTGCTCTTGAATGATTGCACCGCCAACAAGCGATGACGGTGAGCCAATCCAAACAAGTCGACCTGCTCAAACTCCGCACCCGCACGCAGCAACTCGTAACTGCCGTAGCCCGCCAACAAACTCAAACTCACCGGCTTGGACTCCTCCACCTGAAAGGTCACCTCGCGCAAACCCTCCGTCCCGGTATCCCGATACTCCACATCCACCCGATCAAAAATACCCAACCGCAACATCTGGAACCTCGCCTCCTCCACCATCGCCGGATTCAAAGGATCTCCCTCGCCAAACCGAATCCTCCGCTCCACCACACTCTCCCGTGTCCGAAACAACCCCTCAGTCTTCACCTTGGCCACACGAACCACCGGCCCCCGGTCAATCAACGCCGTCACCTCCAAGCCCTGCTCCAATCCCCCCTCACTCCAGGGCGCAACACCCACTTCCACCTTCGCATCCGCATACCCCTCCTTATACAACGGCGCCTTCAAACCCCTCACCCACCTCTGCTCCCATAACCTCGAATACGGCTCCCTCAAACCCGAAACCCGAACCACCGACACCTCATTCGCCTTCACGTCCCGCACCCGCACCTCCTTGGCCTCCACCATCCGGCGCGCGCCCTCCCTCACCCGCACCACCACATCTACCCGCCCACTCTCATGATCCC
>JBMTVN010000351.1:0-4507 GCA_049451415.1 Limisphaerales bacterium
ATCTTGACCTGCAACACCGGCTGGATCCGACCGTTCGCCAGCACTTTCTCCGTCAGATCCCGACGCAACACCTTCTCCGTCTCAACCCGGACCAGGTCTTCCCGCTTTCGTGTGGCCACCACCCCCAAAACCACAGCCACCAAAATCGCCAATACGAGGAAAACCCAAAGTTTCCTCCGCCTGCGTGACTTGCCTTTAACCATGTCTTTCTCCTGTCTGAAGCCTGAATCCAACCACCGTCAATGGACCACCCTCCTACGCCTGCTCCTCGCCATCTCTATTCCGCGGCCCCCTTCTAAACATCAAGGCCCCGGTCGCTCCCCCCAACACACCACTCACCGCAGCAGAAATACCCACCACAACCACGCCAAAACCCAACTCCCTCAGCCCGGGTGCTGCCGTGGCCTGTGCTGCTAGTTGCTTGCGCGCCTCTTCAACCGCCTCAGGACCACCAAACTTACCCGCTATCCATGACGCAAGCTGTCTCCCCTCCTCTGCCCCGGGCTGGTCGCCCATCACCAACCACAACACGACGCCGATCAACCAAGCTCCATAATTCCCCAGCAGGCTCGTCAAAACCCCCAACCGTATCCCCTCACCATAGCTCAAGGTCAACCGATACCGGCCTGTAAACAGGGAAATCGCCAGCCAGATACCCAGTAAATGAGTCAGGCAACAGACCAGCCGGACATAAGGCACCAGCGACAACACGACGATCACCACCGCCCCGATCAGCATCGCCTTAAAATCATCCGGCTCGGAAGCCTCTGCCGCCCCCCCGCCATGTCCTTGTATCATCTCACTCATAGCTTCCTTCTCCTCAGCTGAAACGCAAACAGCTCATCAGCCAGAACAAACGCCACCGAGGGATACCCAATCGACCAGTCCAAAACCCGTGCTTCAAAACATGCGGTGCGGAGCAAACGCCAGAGCAACAAATCCGTGCCGATCCCTGCCGCTGGAATAAAATAACCCATACAAGAAGAACCAGTGCTTGAACACTGGAAAAACCGCGCCGGATTGTAAACCAAAGGCCAGCCTCCAACCCGCACGCCACACATCACTCTTTGCCTCCTTGTCCCCAATCAAAGTCTATGCTCTAACAACTCCATGCCCTCTCACCCACAGTCTCTGTCCAGAGCCTGCGCCGGCCTCGCACTCACCGTGCTCTGCCTCCTGCCCGCCTACAGCCAACCGCACCCCCCCCCAAACATCCTCGTCGCCATCGCGGACGACTGGTCCGCCGGTCACGCCGGAGCCTACGGCTGTTCCTGGATCAAAACCCCGGCCTTCGACCGCATCGCCAGCGAAGGCGTCATCTTCACCCGTGCGTACACCCCCAACGCAAAATGCGCCCCCTCCCGAGCCTGCCTGCTCACCGGACGCAATTCGTGGCAACTAGGCGCAGCCGCCAATCACGTCCCGTTTTTCCCTTCCGAGTTCAAAACTTATCCCGAGGCTCTCTCAGAACAGGGTTACATCGCCGGGTTCACCGCCAAGGGATGGGCACCAGGTGTCGCCAAAGACGCCCAAAACAAACCCCGGCAACTAACCGGCCAAGCCTACAACCGCCGCACGCTTCGCCCTCCAACATCCAGCATTTCCAACAATGACTACGCCGGCAACTTCAACGACTTCCTCCAAGCCGTCCCCCAAGGCAAACCCTGGTGCTTCTGGTTCGGCTCACTGGAACCCCATCGCTCCTACGAATACCAGTCCGGCGTCCTTAAAGGAAACCACTCCACCTCGGACATCCCCCGCGTCCCGGCCTACTGGCCCGACTCGGAAACGGTCCGCAACGACATGCTCGACTATGCCTTCGAGGTGGAACACTTCGATCACCACCTGAATCGAATGCTGGATCTCCTGGATCAATACGGCATCGCTGACAACACCCTCATCGTAGTCACCTCCGACCACGGCATGCCCTTTCCCCGAGTCAAAGGCCAGGCTTACGACGCATCCAATCATATCCCTCTAGCCATCCGTTGGCCGCGAGGCATCGCCCACCCAGGCCGCACCATCCACGATCATGTCAGCCTCATCGACCTTGCCCCAACTTTTCTCGAGGTCACCAACCTCCCGTGGCCGGCCTCGGGAATGGCCCCCGCCCAAGGCCTGAGCCTCACCGACCTCCTCAGCACAGAACTCTCCGGCTGGATTAACCCCCAGAGAAACCATGTCCTCCTCGGCAAGGAACGCCACGATGTAGGACGCCCCAACGACCAGGGCTACCCCATCCGCGGCATCATTCAGGACAACCTGCTGCTCATTCAAAACTTCGAACCGGAACGCTGGCCCGCCGGCAACCCCGAGACCGGTTACCTGAATTGTGATGGCGGCGCTGCCAAAACTGAAATCCTGGAGTTGCGAAGAACAAACGGCACCGACCCTTTCTGGGATCTCTGCTTCGGCAAACGCCCCGCCGTGGAATTATATGACCTGCTTAGTGATCCGGACTGCGTCCAAGATCTCGCCCCCGAGCACGCCTACCAACAGCGTCTGCACGAACTGTCTTCCTACCTGCATTCCCAACTCCTCGCCCAGGAAGACCCTCGCGCCCTGGGCCAGGGACAAATGTTCGACGCCTACCCCTACGCGAACCCAGACCACCAGAACTTCTACCAGCGCTACCTCGCCGGTGAAGAACTCCACGCCGGATGGGTTAACCCATCCGACTTTGAACGCGAACCAGTCCCCTTCCGCTAAATGACTGCCCGCAAGCAAACAAACACCCTTCCCGGAATGAAACTCCATACCCTCCTGTCCTTCGCCCTGGCCCTCGCACCCCTCTGCACCAACGCCCAGGACACCCCCTCTCCTGCCAATATCCCCACCCATACCGGCCAATACGAAATCCATCCCGATTTCTCGCTCACGCTCGTTGCGGATGACTCACTCGTCCACGACCCCGTCGACCTCCAGTTCGACGAAACCGGCCGTGCTTTCGTCGTTGAAATGGGCGGCTACCCCTTCGCCAGTGATGACCCTGAGGAATACCCGGGCAAGATCGTCATCCTCGAGGACACCAACAGGGACAACGTGTTCGACACCAGAACGGTATTCGCCGACCACCTCCAATACGCCAACTCCATCCTGCCCCACCGTGGTGGTATCCTCGTCGCCGCCCCCCCGGATATCCTGTTCCTCCAGGACACCAACGGCGACCAGCGCGCCGACCTCCGCAAAACCCTGGTCTCAGGCTTCTCCGTCGGCAACGCACAGCACAACGTCAACGGCCTCATCCACGGACTCGACAACTGGATCTACGCCGGCAATGGCGGTAACTCCGGAACCCTCTTCTGGCCGGATCACCCGAACCAAACCACCCCGGTCAGGAATCGCGATATCAAGTTCAACTTCGAAACACGCCAGATCGAGTTCCTCGGCCCCACCACCACCGGATTCAGCGTGGCCATCGATAACTGGGGCCGTGTCTTCACAACCCATAATCTGAAACACGTCAACCATCTCCCCATCCCCTACCGCTATACCGAACTCAACCCCTACCTCACTCCCCCGTCCAACCCGGACATCTCCGACCACAAAACCGGCGAGCTCGACCGAGGGTATTCCATTGGCAAACAGGAAAGCCGCCTTAACCACCCCGAACAATCCGGTTACTTCTCCTGCTCCTGCGGCATCACTTTCTACGGGGGCGGCGCATTCCCCAAGGAATTCGATAACGCCCTCTTCGTCGCCGACTCAGTCCTGAACATCATCCATCACGACCAACTCCAACCTGACGGCCCCGTCTTCCGCGCCAGCCGCACGCGAAACAAGGTCGAGTTCCTCGCCACCTCTGACCGGCACTCCCGCCCCGTCAACCTGCGCGTAGGACCCGATGGCGCCCTTTACGTCGTCGATATGTACCGCGCGGTCATCGAACACCCCGAATGGATTCCCGATGAACTGGAAAAGGACATGGACCTCTTTGCCGGTAGTGACCAGGGCCGGATCTACCGTGTCACCCCCAAAACCGGCCTGCCCAAGGCTGACCCTCGCTTCGACCGGGACAACCTCCCCGCAGTGGTCAGTTACTTGGAACACCCGAACCGCTGGTTCCGCGATACCGCCCAACGCCTGCTCGTCTGGTGGCAGGATCCACGATCCATCCCTCTACTGCAAAACCTCGCCACCCATAGCACATCACCCCTGGCCAGGGTCCACGCCCTTTGGACACTCCATGCCCTCATCAACCCGGAGTCTGGTCAGCCGACACTCGGAGCACTTACGGACTCCCTGCTCACCCGCGCACTGCAGGACCCGCACCCCGGCGTCCGCGAAAATGCCCTCCAAATAGCCGAACGCTCCCTCGCCACCTGTCCCGCACTCCTCCAGCAAACCCTGCTCCTCGCCAATGACCCGGATCCAAGGGTCCGCATGCAGACTGCCCTGAGCCTCGGGCTTCTCCTCAACTCCTCGGGCCAACCCGCATCCCCCCCCCTCCTCCCGGCGCTAATGACCATCCTCCAACCCGCCCTCCAGCAAACATGGTCCCGCCATG
>JBMTVN010000352.1:0-4490 GCA_049451415.1 Limisphaerales bacterium
GGATTGCGGGAGCGGGTTGTGCCGCGGCGGTGGCGGAGCGGGATGGGGCGATGTGGGTGGAGCATGTGCGGCGTTTGCAGCAACTGCTTTGGTCAAGGTTGGGGGCGGAGGTTCCTTTGCTACGACTGATTGGGCCGCCGCAGGGAGAGGGGAGACTGCCGCATCACCTGAATTTCAGTGTGGAGTTTGTGGAGGGGGAAGGGCTGGCCTTGGCACTGGATTTTCAGGGGGTATCGATTCATAGCGGTCCGGCGTGCATGACGGGTTCGAATCGGATTGCCCCGGCGTTGAAAGCCGCAGGGCTGTCATCAGCCCTGGCCAGGGCCAGCGTGATGATGTCGACGGGGATCGAGACGACGTCGGAAGAAGTGGAGGAGGCGGTGGTACGGATTTCGAGGGTGGTGATGAAGCTGCGTGAGATGTCGCCGATGTGGGAGGCGTATTGTGAGGGTCGGGTGGGATCGGAGCTGGGAGATCGGATATAGGATAGAGGATATAGGATAGGGGAGGTTGGGATATAAGGGTGCACAGGAGTGTCCCCTACCTACCTGTGCGAGCTGGCTGCAGGGGTTGACCGTTATTCTTGGGCCTCCCTCTTCTGTCTTCGGGGAGACTTTTCGCGTGCGTGTTACTGGGGCTGGGCTACATTCGCCCGACTATGGTGACACAAGAGGCAGTGGTTGAGGCTTTGAAGGCCGTCAAGTATCCCGGTTATTCCCGGGACATTATTTCTTTCGGGCTGGTGAAGGAAGTGGTGGTGGAGGGGGGAGAGGTACGGGTGGGATTACAGATGTCGGGTGGGTCGAGTGATACCGTGGGGCAGCTGAAGGCGGAGTGTGAGCGGGTATTGAGCGGGATGGCGGGGGTGGAGAAGGCTGTGGTGCAGGTTCAGCAGGCGGCCCAGCCGGGTACGGTGGCCAATCCGATGGCGGGCCAGAATCGTGTGCCTGGAGTGAAGCGGGTGGTGGCGGTGGCCAGCGGCAAGGGGGGTGTGGGCAAATCGACGGTTTCCGTGAATCTGGCTTGTGCGCTGGTGCATTTGGGATATCGGGTGGGGTTGTTGGACTGCGACATTTACGGGCCGAGCATTCCCTTGATGATGGGGGTGAAGGAGCGGCCGACCGTCAGCCTGGACGAGCGTTTGGTGCCGCCGCGGGGGCATGGCATCCAGTTGATGAGCATGGGTTTTCTGTTGGATGATGATCAGCCGGTGATCTGGCGTGGGCCGATGATTGTGAAGACCATCCAGCAATTCCTGATGCAGGTGGCGTGGGACAATCTGGATTACCTGCTGGTGGATTTGCCTCCGGGAACGGGTGATGCGCAGCTGACGTTGTGTCAAACGACCCCTTTGGATGGGGGTGTGATTGTGACGACTCCGCAGGAGGCGTCGCTGGGGGTGGTGCGCAAGGGCATTTCGATGTTTCGCAAGGTGGGTGTGCCGTTGGCGGGCATTGTTGAGAACATGAGTTATTTCACGGCGCCGGACGGATCGCGCGTGGAGATTTTCGGTCATGGTGGCGGGGCGGACGAGGCGGAGCGTCAGGGGGTGCCATTTCTGGGTGAGGTACCGATTTTTCAGGAGATTCGCGAGGGCGGGGACTGCGGGAAGCCAGTGGTGGTGACTGCACCGGAGGCGCCTTACGCGCAGGCCTTTATTGCGGTGGCGAGGTCGGTGGCTGAGCAGGTTGGGAATGGCGAGTAGGCAGATGGAGTGCGGGGGTGTTGGCGGCCGAGACGCAGCGTAGAACGCCGTAAACAGCTCGGCCCTTGTATGGGGTTGTTGGAGAATGTTGGTGTGCCTGACGCAGCGGACCCCTCCCTGCGCAAGGGGTTGCAGGGCAACCACTCTCTTGTCTCACCTGAGCATTCAGGTGGTGAAGCTGGCGTGATGGGGATGGACGATGCGTTCGAAGTCGCGATAGGGCATTTGGATGACTTCAGTGTGGCTACCGGCGTTGAAGGTGATTTCGCCGCCGAACTCGAGTCCGGGAGCGACGTAGACGGGGAGTCCGTAGAGGTTTCCGAAGGGTGGCATGGCACCGGTTTCGCAATCGGGGAACCGTCCACGGAATTCTTCTTCTGAGGCGAAGCGCACTTCTTCGGCACCGAGTTCGTCCTCAAGTTCATGGAGGAGGATTTTCCGGTTGGCGGGGAGGACCGCCATGGTCATTTGTCCGTCGATGAAGAGGATGACAGTTTTGGCCATTTCGCGTCCGGAGACGTGGACGGACTGGGCGACTTCCTGGGCGGTGTAGGCCGGGGAGTGCTGGATACTGACGTATTTGACGTGCTCGTGATCGAGCAGGGCTTTGAGGCTTTTGACTGGCATGGGATGCTCCTGGGGTTGGAGCCCGCTGCTCACAGGAGCATGGGAGTAAGGCGGATGCCCCGGTGAGTTGACGGGCGGGTTGTTTGAGCAAGGTAACCCACGGGCAGGCATTTCGCCATGGGGGTTTAGGGCCGGGGCGGGGTTGTCGTATCCGTTGGTTTGGTCTGTCGGCGGCTGGATTAGGGTCAGCGTTGGGGGACGGATGCGGCGCGGATGACGATACGGTCGCGTTGGTCGAGGGAGGCGCGGCCTTGGATCTGGGGTGGGATGGTATTTTCGATGAGTCCTTCGAACTGCACCGTGCGGCGGGAGGATTGGTGGGTGCCGGAGACTGTGAAGCGGTAGTTTTGGGTGAGCGGGTTGTTTTCTGGTGAGGCGGTGGGGGCTTCGGCGGTGGTTTCGCCGCGATAGACTGAGCCGTCGGCATCGATCATTTGCAGTGAGTCACCGCGTTGTTCGACCTGGAAGGACTGCAGGATCGGGTAGGAGGGGGCGTTGAGGTTACGGCGGGCCACGGGTTGTTGGCGATGGAACGAGGCGGTCCAGTCGGGTGGGGGGAGGGGCTGGGTGGGAGCTTTGGGTTGTTCCGCGGGGGCGTCGACAGGGAGAATGGCCGAGGAGGCAAAGGACTCCATGCGGTCGGCGGCCCTGGCATCGCTTGGGGCGGTTGATTTCTGGACTTGGCGGGAGACGAGTTGGGGGATTGTTGTGCCACCGACAGGCTGTTCAAGGGTGGGTGGGAGCGTGGCGGAGGGCCGCGCCTGGGGGGGAGATTTTTCCCTGGGTGCAGAGATGGGAACGACGTCGAGAGTATTGGGTGCGGGAGGTTCGGAATTGAGGGCGGAGGCGCCCATGGCGGGGAGTTCCTGTGCCTTTTCGAGGGGCGGGAGGTTGGGGATGGTTTTTGTCGGCGGTGAATTCTGGGCTAGCTCGGTGGCTGGGGTGTTGTGGGGGATCCAACGGGTGAGGGCGAACATGAAGGCGGAGGTCAGGGCGGTGATGAGGGCTAGCCGGGGCAGGAGCAGTCGCCAGGCGGGGCGGGTATTGATGGGGGTTGGGTTTTGGCAGGTACGCTGGACTTCCTGCTGGAGCTGGTGGCGATCGGCGGGATGGAGTTCGAAGGGGGCACCGCACTGGAGGCGCCGGGTTTCGGCCCAGGCCTGCAGCTGAGATTCCAGAGGATGTTGGGGCGGTTGTTCCATTCGACTGGGAGTTAGACGGAGTTTGCCGGGTTCTTCTCCCGATGGAGGAGGGATTGGAGGATCGCCTGGAGTTTATCGAGGCATTTGCTGAGCCGGGAGCTGACCGTTTTGAGATTCAAGTCCAGTTGTTCACTGATGTCCTGGTAGCTGAGGTCGGCAAAGTAGCGGAGCTCGATAATGTCCCGGCAGGGACCGCCGAGGTGGTCGAGGGCGTCACGCAGCTGGAGCATGTCCTCCTGCGCGAGGAGGCTGGAGTCGGGTCCGGGACGGGTGCTGGGGAGGTCGGGGCAGAGGCCGGTTTGGGGATTGGGGGCATTGAGTGAAACCGGGTTTTCGCCGCCGCCCCGCTTGGCGGCTCGCTGTCGGTCCAGATAGTCGCGGGCTTTATTGGCGGCGATACGGAAGATCCAGGTTTGGAGTCGGCTCCGACCGCTGAACGTCTGGAGTCGTCGGACGACCATGAGGAACGTCTCCTGACAGACTTCCTGGACGTCTTCCCTTTGGAACGAAGGCATGATTTGGAAGATGAAACGCCCGACGGCATCGTAGTGGAGGTTGAAGAGTTGGTCCCAGGCGGCGCCATCCCCGGACTGGCAGCGGCGGACGAGATCCTGTTCGTCGTTGGGGTTGGGGATGGGTTGGGGTTCGGGCATGGGGAGAGTTACCGGGTAATGGTTAGCTGGTTTGGCTTGAGAGTTCCAAGTTCCAAGTTTGCGTCCGGGGTTCTTGTCAGGGGGCTGAGTGTGTGCTTATATTGTGCCTTCATCCGGCTTATGGCGAATATCCAGACGCAGAAATGGCGGATACCGCGCAGGACCTTCCTGCGGGGTTTAGGGACTGTGATGACCTTACCTTGGCTGGAGGCCATGGGACGAGCGGAGGTATTGGATGGCGGAGCTGCGCCCAAGCGGCTGGCTTTTGTTTACATTCCCAATGGAGCCAACATGGCGGACTGG
>JBMTVN010000353.1:0-4489 GCA_049451415.1 Limisphaerales bacterium
CCCCCCAAATTCAAATCAAACTGGATCGGACCATTCTCCCCCATCATGGTAAACCCCTCCTTCGTCACTAAATCACCCTGCCCGTTCACATGAAACTCCCCATCCCGCGTATACCCCAGCGTGCCGTCCGGTAACTCCACCTCAAAAAATCCCACCCCATCAATCGCTACATCGGTGTTCACCCCCGTCACCCGCATCTCTCCCTGCGTAAAGTTCGTCCTCGCCACCATCTGCGGCATCACAAAATCCGTCTCCGCACCATCCGCCACCGATAACCCGCTCTCCACCACCTCCGCCGCCAAGTCCTGACGCTTAAACCCAGGCACCGAAGTCGCCGCCAGATTCTCAGTAATCAACTCCTGCCAACGCGCATTCGCTGTTATCGCCGCAGCAGCTGTATACAAACTCACATCCATCGCTTCTCCACCCAAAGCAACGCCCGTACCAGAAGATTCACCCCCTCCACACCAACAACTTACAAAAGCCAAGCCCCACCTCGGCAATCCCTGCCTACCCCCCAACAGGCAATCCCTGCCTCTTTCAGTCAAGAGTCGGCAGCGAGCACCCTATCCTCCCGCCCTCCAAGGCCGCGCTTCCCGCTTCCCGCTTGCCATCACCAAAAATTGACAACTTTGCCCGACAAGCAAACAATCCCACTCCATGAAGCCGCACCTCCCCTCTCCCCTCTTCTCTCTCCTCTCTACCCGCCTTGCGCAGGCCACGCCCGGCAAGGCGTTCACCCTCATCGAACTCCTCGTCGTCATCGCCATCATCGCCATCCTCGCCGGCCTCCTCCTCCCCGCCCTCGCCTCCGCCAAAGACAGCGCCCACCGCACCATGTGCGTCAATAACCAGCGCCAACTCGGTCTCGCCATGCATATGTACGCCGGCGATAACGAAGAACACCTCCCCTACCCCAACTGGAACGCACCCTGGTTCCCCGGCTGGCTCTACGATACCCCCAATAACCGCGTCCCCGACCTCTTCTCCCTCCCCTACTCCACCAACCATAACCTCGCCTACGAAGGCGGCCAGCTCTGGACCTACATGGGCACCGAAAAAAGTTACCGCTGCCCCCTCGACCGCACCAACCGCCCCACCTTCCTCGCCCGCGCCAATAAACTCGCCACCTACGTCATGAATGGCGCCGTCTGCGGCTTCGGTAAACGCCAGCCCCAAGGCACCTCCTACAAAATGACCGACTTCGAACAGTCCGACTT
Organism: Limisphaerales bacterium; assembly: GCA_049451415.1. GTDB lineage: Bacteria > Verrucomicrobiota > Verrucomicrobiia > Limisphaerales > JAHDYP01 > JBMTVN01. The sequence goes on from JBMTVN010000353.1 coordinate 1,221, forward strand.
CATCATGTGGGAACCCGATGACGCCCGCGTCGAACTCGGCTTCGGCTATAACGACGGCTCCAGCTATCCCGACCCCGATGTCGATGGCGCCCTCGGCCGCCGCCACGGTAAACGCGGCGGTATCGTCCTCGCCGTCGATGGCCACGTCGAATTCATCCAGTTCGAAACCTGGCGCAAAGAATCCAAACTCCCCGAAAAAAACCGCATGTTCTGCAACCCCGGCTCCCCCAACGGACGCTGAACAATCGTCGTCTAACCAGAGCAACCCTTTCTCAGCAAACGGCTTAAGCTCGATTGACCACCCCAAACAGGGGCTTACAGCCGATTTTTGCCCCCAAAAAGCCGCTCTACGGAAATCACCCCACCTCCAAATACCCCCCCTCCCCTCCATCCGCATTTTCAGGCCCGAAAATCGGCCCCAAGCCCCAAAATCGAGCCCTTTTTCTTCACACTTTATTGCGCACCAGACACTTAGCGTGGTGACACCAGAATAGCGCATCCCAAGCACCGCTGGTTTGGCCTTTATGCCACCAGTCTCCTGCCAGATAATCAGCCCGTGTTTCCAAACGGCCTGAGCTCGGCACTGCTCCTCCTTGCCATCGGCCCATACCTGATAGCCCAGCCGGCCACCCCCGAGGGCACACGCAGGATGGCCGAGCGACTCGAACGGATAGCCCAAGAAGCCCGACCGGAATACAACCCCTTTCTCAGTGACCTGAGGGTGCCACTTTTCGAACAGTGGATCGCCAGGGAACAAGCCCAACCCCACCCCAGTCAGGCACGCTTGATTAACCTGAAAGGCGACTACGCCCGGGAACTCCTGCAGGCCGGACAAAGCCTGGATTCCGCCCGACAATACGAGCAGGTCCTGGAGCTGCACCAAACCCCCGGAGGCGTTCTCTACCAGGGAAGACGCGATGCATCAGCCCTGCGCAACTCCCTCGCACTCGCTTGGCTCAGGCTCGGCGAACAGGAAAACTGTATCAGCAACCATACCTCCAAATCCTGTATCCTCCCGATTGAGCCCGCAGCCTTCCACTCCTCCCAACGAGGCTCGCAACAAGCCATCCAAGTGCTCCTTGAGCAATTGAGCGAGCACCCCGGTGATCTTCAGGCACGCTGGCTCCTCAATGTCGCTTGCATGACCCTGGGAAAATATCCCAACCAAGTGCCAGAACAGTTCCTCATCCCTCCCAGCACATTCGATTCACCCGATAACATCGGCCGCTTCGAGGATGTCGCCGGCCCGCTCGGGCTCGCTGTCCCCGAACTCTCAGGCGGCTGCATCACCGAAGACTTCGATGGCGATGGCGACCTCGACCTCGTTGTCTCCTCCATGGGCCTGAAGGACCAGCTGCGCTATTTCCGCAACAACTCTGATGGCACCTTCACGGAAGCAACCGCAGCCGCCGGACTCCAGGGCGAGGTCGGCGGCCTCAACATCCTGCAAACAGATTATGACAACGACGGCGCAATCGATATCCTGGTCCTCCGTGGCGGATGGTTCGGCCGCGAGGGTTGCCACCCCAAATCCCTCCTGCGCAACCTCGGAAACGGTAGTTTCGAGGATGTAACCGAAGCCGCAGGCCTGCTCAGCCCCCACCCGTCCCAAACCGCGGCCTGGCTCGATTACGACGGGGATGGCTGGGTAGATGTCTTCTTCGGACACGAGTCCCAAGACGACCAGGTCCACCCCTGCGAGCTCTATCACAACCAACACGACGGCACCTTCCGCAACGTTTCCAGTGAAGTCGGCGTCGACCTCGTAGGCTGGGTCAAAGGCGTCTGCGCCGGAGACTTTGACAACGACGGCAGACCCGACCTCTACGTCAGCCGCCTCGGCCAGAGCAATGTCCTGCTGCGAAACGCCGGCCCCGCCTCGTCGGAGAATCCACGATGGAGGTTCGAGGACGTCACAGACTCAGCCGGAGTCGGCGATCCGGTCTTTAGCTTTCCAACATGGTTCTTCGACTACGACAACGATGGTTGGCTGGACATCTTCGTCTCCGGCTACCGCGCAGCCAGCGTCGGTGATGTGGCCGCCGATTATCTCGGACTCCCCCATCGGGCTGAAACACCACGCCTGTATCGAAACCTCGGCAATGGCCGGTTCGAAAACAGGACCGCTGACATGAACCTCAATACGGTTCTCCTCGGTATGGGAGCCAATTACGGCGACCTCGATAACGACGGCTGGCTCGATTTCTACATCGGGACCGGTGAACCGGACTTGGCCGCAATCGTCCCAAATCGCATGTTCCGCAACACCAAAGGCCAACGATTCGTCGATGTAACAACCTCCGGCGGCTTCGGACACCTGCAAAAGGGACATGGCATCGCCTTCGCCGACCTCGATGAAGACGGTGACCAGGACATCTATACTGTCCTCGGCGGAGCCTATACCGGCGATCGCTACGGAAATGTCCTGTTCGAAAACCCGGGACATGGCAACGGTTGGGTCAAACTCCGTCTGGAGGGAGTCCAAGCCAATCGAGCAGCCATCGGTGCACGCATTACTATCGTCTCACGCGGCCCCCAAGGCATCCTCACCACCCACCGCACCGTAGGCTCAGGAGGCAGCTTCGGCGCCTCCTCCTTCAGACAGGAAATCGGCCTCGGTAATTCCACCCATATCCACCACATCGAAATCCGCTGGCCCGGCCGGAATCAGACCCAAACCATCCAGAACCCCCCAATCAACTGCACGCTGCAGATCCGTGAAAACGATCCCCAGTGGAAGGTACAGCAGCCAACCCCATTCGATTTCCACACTGGCACAGCCCCACACCATCATTGACGCCATCAACACTCTGCACCCATCGCGTAAGAAATAACCCCGCCAACCTGCCCACGCCAAAAGCCCAGCCAACCACAGCGCGATCCCGCCGCCATTCGACTTGAATAACAATGTCGTAACTACCAGTTGCTGGTCTCCATTTGGTGAGGAAAAGGGGAAACGCTCCCAGAAGAGGAATGGAGTGTGAGATGGAAGCACAAGCCAGAGAAAAGGGCAGGAAGCGGAGGCACGCCTACTCCATCCTCCTTCGCCCTGCGGGCTACGGAGGACAGGTCCCCAGTGTGCAACCTTCCACGATTCTTCGCTCTACGCTGCGCTCCGAGCGCACCCAACGCCCCGGGCATAGCCCGTGTTACAGGAAGCAAGAACGATGGCCTGCCATTTGACGCGCTCGTCCTGGCGTAGCTCGCAGAGCGGAGACGGATCACGGCGTAGCGCCGCAAAGCGGCACGAAGACGGAAGCTCGGAGAAA
>JBMTVN010000354.1:0-4474 GCA_049451415.1 Limisphaerales bacterium
GTGCGCTCCACTGATGCGGGGCGCGGGGGGTGGGAGATGGGAGAGGGCAGATGGTAGATGGGAGATTCGTGCGTGAGGGGGGTGGGTTAGTGTTTTTTTCTACGGATGGTGGGGCCTTGGTGGGCGGGTGGTTTCTTGAAGCTGGAGCGTCGGGGTTTGGGGTAGGAGGAAGGGGTGGAGGGGGTATCTCTTGGGGTGGCGATACCGGTGGAGCGTTTGAGTTCGCGGATTTGGTCGCGGAGGAGGGCGGCTTTTTCGAATTCGAGGTTGTTGGCGGCTTCGAGCATTTCGGCTTCGAGTTCGCGGATGGTTTCGGAGACATCGAAATCGGGTGAGGCATCGCGGAGGGCATGGTCAGCAGACTTGGTGGAGGAGAGGCGTTGGGAGAGGCTGCCTTCGACGGCGCGGGTGACGCTACGGGGTGTGATATTGTGTTTGCGGTTGTAGTCGATTTGCTTTTGGCGCCGGTATTCTGAGACGGCGAGGAATTTCTTGATGCTATCCGTCATGACATCGGCATAGAGGATGACCTGACCATTGAGGTGGCGGGCGGCGCGGCCGGCGGTTTGGATGAGGCTGGTTGCGCTGCGGAGGTAGCCCTCCTTGTCGGCATCGAGGATGGCGACGAGGGCGACTTCGGGGAGGTCGAGGCCTTCGCGGAGGAGGTTGATACCGACGAGGACATCGAACTGTCCCTGTCGGAGGGCGCGGAGGATTTCGACACGTTCGATGGCGTCGATTTCGCTATGGAGGTAGCGGACGTTGATGCCGAGGTCGCGGAGGTAGTCGGTGAGTTCTTCGGCGGTGCGTTTGGTGAGGGTGGTGACGAGGATTCGTTCGTGTTTATCGACGTGTTGGCGGATGGCCTCGATGAGGTCATCGATTTGGCCTTTGAGTGGGCGGACGGAGACGGGGGGGTCGACGAGGCCGGTGGGGCGGATGACGAGTTCGGTGACGCGTTGTTTGGCCCATTCGAGTTCGCGTGGTCCCGGGGTGGCGCTGACGTAGACTGTGGGGCCTTGCATGGACTGGAATTCTTCGAAGGCGAGTGGGCGGTTATCGAGGGCGCTGGGGAGGCGGAAGCCGAAGTCGACCAGGACCGTCTTGCGGGCTAGGTCCCCGGCGTACATGCCGCCGATTTGGGGGACGGTGGCATGGGATTCATCGATGACGAGGAGGAAGTCTTTTGGGAAGAAGTCGATGATGGTGCAGGGGCGTGAGCCCTGGGGGCGGGCGCTGATATGGCGGGAGTAGTTTTCGATGCCGGAGCAGAATCCCATTTCGAGCATCATTTCGATGTCATACTCCGTGCGCATTTTGATGCGTTGGGCTTCGAGGAGTTTTCCGGTTTTTTCGAAGAAGGCGATACGTTCGGTGAGTTCCTCCTGGATGGTGCGCACGGCACGTTTGATGTTTTCCATCGGGGTGACGAACTGTTTGCCGGGGAAGATGGTAACGAATTCGAGGTCTTCGATACGGTTGCCGGTGAGGGGGTCGATACGGGCGAGGCGGTCGATGGTTTCGCCGAAGAACTCGATGCGGAGGGCGTCTTCGGCTTGGGCGGGGTAGACCTCGACCGTATCGCCACGGACGCGGAACTGGCCACGTTCGAAGGCGATGTCATTGCGGGAGTATTGGAGGTCGACGAGGCGGGTGAGCAGTTGTTCGCGCGAGATATCCTGGTTCTTGTGGAGGGGGATGATCATGGCTTCGTAGTCGTCCTTGCTGCCGATGCCATAGATGCAGGAGACGCTGGCGACGACGATGACGTCCTTGCGACTGATGAGGGAGCTCATGGTGGAGAGTCGCAGGCGTTCGATTTCCTCGTTAATGCTGGAGTCCTTTTCGATGAAGGTATCGGTGCGGGGGATGTAGGCCTCGGGCTGGTAGTAATCGAAGTAGCTGACGAAGTATTCGACGGCGTTGTGGGGGAAGAAGCTTTTGATTTCGGAGTAGAGCTGGGCGGCGAGGGTTTTGTTGTGGGAGATGACGAGCGTGGGGCGTTTGAAGTGTTGGATGACGTTGGCCATGGTGAAGGTCTTACCGGAGCCGGTGACTCCGAGCAGGACCTGGTGGCGTGCGCCTTCGTCGAGGCCTTGCGACAGTTTTTCGATGGCGGCCGGTTGGTCGCCGGAGGGCTGGTAGGGTGCCTCGAGCTTGAACATGAGCGGGGTATCTTTTGGGAGGGCAAGTGAAGTTTCAAGTTCTTGCGCATCGTGGGCTGGTTGCTGACCTTTGACCGCGAATGGACGCCAATGGACGCGAGTGGGGATTGGTTTGTAACCGCGAATGGACGCCAATGGACGCGAACAGGGGTGGGGGTTTTCGGGGGTTGTTCTGAAATTCTGAAGCCTTGAAACACTGGCGTGGTCTGCGGGGCCGGGCAGGCATAATGCAAATGGGGGCGATGAGTGAGGGTTATACTATAAGCTGTTGGACCCATTCTGCTTGCGTCATGGCGGGGTGAGCCTGATGAATAGTGGGTGAAAGGTGATTAACCTTTCTTGCGGTGAGAGCCGCAAAGATGAGCTACGGCTGAATCATGCTTAAAGAATTACTTTATCCCAAGTCGTTGGCGGTGATCGGGGCATCGCGGAGTCCGGGCAAGGTGGGGTATGAGATCATGTCGAACCTGACTCGCGGGGGGTTTAAGGGTGAGATTGTCCCCGTGAGTTTGAGTGCTTCGGAGATCATGGGGTTGAAGTGTTACAAGGATCTGAAGGAGTACAAGCAACCGATTGATTTGGGTATTGTGGCGGTACCGACGAAGGTCTGTGTGGATGCGGTGCGGTCGTGCATCAATGCCGGGGCGAAGGCGATTATCACTATTACTGCGGGTTTCAAGGAAGTTGGGGCTGAGGGGTTAGCGATGGAGCGGGAGTTGGCGGAGTTGTGCAAGAAGAACGGGGTTCGGATGTTGGGGCCGAACTGCATTGGGGCGCTGAACACGGCGAACGGGCTGAATGCGACGTTTGCTCCTGCGATGCCGCCTCCAGGCAAGATTTCGATCATTTCACAGTCTGGAGCGTTGTGTGTGGCGATTTTGGACTGGTGTGCGAGCAAGAAGATTGGGGTGGCGAAGGTGGTGAGTTTGGGGAACAAGGCGGATTTGGATGAGGTGGATTTTCTAGAGGCGTTTGCTGACGACAAGGAGACCTCGGTGATTGTCGGGTATTTGGAGAACATCAACGAGGGGGCGAAGTTTTTGCAGGTTGCGGAGCAGTGTGCGACGCGCAAGCCGGTAGTGGTATTGAAGGCGGGCACGACGCAGGCGGGGGCGAAGGCGGCTTCATCGCACACGGGCAGTCTGGCTGGGGCTGACGAGGCGTATACGGCGGCGTTCAAGCATTCCGGTGTAATCCGGGCGGAGAATTTCGAGCGGTTATTTGACTATGCATTGGCGTTGGGGATGCAGCCTTTGCCGACGGGGAACCGGGTAACGATCATCACGAATGCCGGGGGGCCGGGGATTATGGCGGCGGATGCGGCTGAGGCGAACGGGTTTCAGCTGGAGACGCCGACTGAGGGGGCATTGGAGAAGTTGAGGGCGTGTTTGCCGGCGACGGCGGCCTTGGGGAATCCGGTGGACGTGATTGGGGATGCGGATCCGGAGCGCTATGTGAATTCGTTGAAAGTGTTGCAGGAGGATCCGAACACGGATGCGATTGTGGTGTTGGCGACGCCGCAAAACATGACACAGCCGATCAAGCTGGCGCAGGAGTTGAACCAGCACAACACGGGGAGGAAGCCGATTTTGGCGGCGTTTATGGGGGGGCAGGAAGTGTTTCAGGCTCAGGACTACCTGACGTCCGTGGGCATTCCGAACTATCCCTCACCGGAGCGTGCCATTCATGCATTGCGTTCGATGCTGGATTACCGGGAGTGGAAGCGTCGGCCTACGCGCATCGTGGTGCGGTTTCCGGTGAACCGGCGTCGGGTGGACCGGATACTGACCAAGTATAAGCGGATGGGTCAGAATCAGATCAGCGAGGTGGAGGCGAAGGACATTTTGGAGGCGTATGGTTTTCGGGTTTTGCCGAGCGCGCTGGCTACGGATCAGGATGAGGCGGTGGAGGCGGCGGAGCGCATCGGGTATCCGGTGGTCTTGAAGGTGGTATCGCCGGACATCATCCACAAGTCGGACATTGGCGGTGTGGTGATCAATCTTTCGAGTGCGGATGCTGTGCGGGACGGGTGGGATTTGATCATGGCGCGGGCGCGTCGGAGGTCGCCGAAGGCGTCAATTCGCGGCGTGTATGTGGAGCGGATGGGGCGGCGTGGGCGCGAGGTGATTCTGGGTTTGACGCGGGATCCGCAGTTTGGGCCGATGCTGATGTTTGGTTTGGGCGGCATTTTTGTGGAGGTCTTGAAGGATGTGGCCTTCCATTTGGCGCCGATCACGGCGAGCGAAGCGATGCAGATGCTGAAGTTGACGCGCTCATATGGGTTGTTGAAGGGGGCGCGGGGGCAGAAG
>JBMTVN010000355.1:0-4460 GCA_049451415.1 Limisphaerales bacterium
GCGATGGTGAGGCGTGGCCCGGCGGCAATCTGCGCGGCAAAGGCCGCAGTCTCTGCCTCAAGCTGGTCGTCGGCGACCAGGCGATTGGCGACGCCGAGGCGCAAAGCTTCCTCCGCCCGGATGTGGTCTGGTTCGGAGAAAGCCTCCCCCACAAGCAAATCGGACTCGCCATCCAAGCCAGCCGAACCTGTAACCTCTTCATCTCCGCCGGAACCTCCTCCCTCGTCTACCCCGCCGCATCGCTCCCCGAATTCGCCCTCGCCAATGGAGCCACCCTCCTCGAAATCAACCCCCAACCGACCCCCCTCACCCCCTACGCCCACTTCTCCCTCCGCTACCCCGCCGGCCAAATCTTCCTCCTCCAAGCCCTCCAATCCCCACCCAATTAACCCTCTGCCCTCTGCCCTATGAGCTCTGCCCTATGCGAACTGCGCTTCCCGCTTCCCGCTCTGCGCCCCGCCCCCAGTCAATCTCCCAACGAATCCAAAGCCGCCCGCAAACCCGCAAACAGGTTCTTGCCCTTGTCCACCGCCACCGGCCGCGTCGAACCTCCCTGATCCACCAGCTCCGCCGGTAACTCCTTCAAAAACCTCGACGGATGCATCGGACTCAAGGACCCATACTTCTTCCGCGCCGCACAGTGACTCAACGTCAACGTCCGCATCGCCCGCGTAATCGCCACATAAAATAAACGCCGCTCCTCATCCAACGTCCCCTCCTCCTTCGACCGAGCATGCGGCAATAACCCCTCCTCCAACCCCACAATGTACACATGCGGATACTCCAACCCCTTGCAGCTGTGCATCGTAATCAATGTCACCGCCTCACCCGGCTTGTCCTCCTCACTCCCCCGATCCTGATCCAGCATCATCTCCTCAAGAAAGGTCTGCAACCGCTCCAACTCCGTCTCCGCCGCATCCACCTCGTCCAGCGAAGCCACCAGATCCATCAAATTCCGCACCCGGTTCTCCGCCGCCTCAATCTCCTTCTCCGACCGCCGCAACTCATCCACATACCCCGTCTCCCGTAAAAAATTCTCCGCCCACTGCCGCAAGGAAAAACCCGCAGCCGTCTCCATCAACGGCTTCCTCGTCTCCTCAACAAACTCCACAAACTCCCCCACCGCCTCCGCCGCCCGCTTCATCAACCCCACATCCTCCCCCAAATTCTCCATCACCGCATACACCGAACACCCCCTCTCATGACTCGCCCCCAATAACCGCTCCATCGTCGTCTCACTCAAACCCCGCGCCGGCACGTTCGCAATCCGCAACAAACTGATGTCATCATGCGGATTCGACAACACCTTCAAATACGCCATCAAATCCCGAATCTCACGCCGGTCAAAGAAACTCTGCCCACCCACCAAATGATACCGTACCCCAGCCGACCGAAATGCCTGCTCCAAAGGCCGCGATTGCCCGTTAGTCCGAAATAATACCGCCTGCTGACTCCACGGAATCTCGTGAATCGTCCGACGAAACTCAATCGCTTCCACCACCGACTTCGCCTCCTCCTCCTCATTGTCATACGACTCCAAAACCAGCTTCGTCCCCACCCCGTTCTGCGACCATAACTGCTTCCCCCGACGCTGCACGTTGTTCCGAATCACCGCATTCGCCGCCTCCAAAATCGTCGAGGTCGACCGGTAATTCTGCTCCAACTTCACCACCTTCACCTCCGGATAATGCCGCTCCATATCCAGAAGATTCGCAATCTCCGCACCCCTCCACCCGTAAATGCTCTGGTCATCATCCCCCACTACACACAAATTCCGATGACTCCGCGTCAACGCATGCACCACCCGAAACTGCGCCGCGTTCGTGTCCTGATACTCGTCCACCATCACATAACGATACCGCTCACGACACTCATCCAACACCTCCTGATGCTCCTCAAACAACTTCAACACCAGCAGGATCAAATCGTCGAAATCCATCGCATTGCACGCATGCAACGCCGATTCATACCGCCTCCGAATCCGATCCGCCATGTCCGCCGCCGGCCCCACAATCGCCGCCGCCCCAGATCCCCCGTTCCGATACCGGCTCAACATCGCCAAGACCTCACCCGGATCCACCTTCACGCCAGGACTCGCAATCCGACCCAAAATCTTCTTCACCGTGCTCAACTGCTCGGCCTGATCATAAATCACAAAGTTCCGCTTATACCCCAGCCGCTCAGCATGCCGACGCAATATCCGCACACACAAACTGTGAAAGGTACAGATGGTCGGCCGCTGAACCCGACGCCCCCGCCGCTCCCCCTCCCCACCACTCGACAACGGCAGCAGCTTCCTCACCCGCTCCTGCATCTCCCGCGCCGCCTTGTTCGTAAACGTCACCGCCAGAATGTTCTCCGGCCGAACCCCCTTCTCCAGCAACTGCGCAATCCGAAAGGTGATCACCCGCGTCTTGCCCGTCCCCGCCCCCGCCAAAATCAATACCGGCCCCCTTAAGGTCGTCACCGCCTCGCGCTGCTGTGGGTTAAGACTCTGAAGATCCGGCATGAGGCGGCGGAGTGTAATTCCACCCTCCCACATGGCAAGCCTCACCAGCCATTTTCTACTCGCCCCCCGCTCATCCCCAGTATTACAAACCCGCATGCCAAAGGCCCAAACCCCAGAACGCTGGACCTCCCGCATGGGTGTCATCTTCGCAGTCGCCGGCAGCGCCGTGGGCCTCGGCAACTTCCTCCGCTTCCCAGGCCTCGCCGCCCAATACGGCAGCGGCGCCTTCATGATCGCCTATTTCCTCTCCCTCCTCATCCTCGGTATCCCCATCTGCTGGGCAGAATGGACCCTCGGCCGCCACGCCGGCCAAAAAGGCTATAACTCCAGCCCAGGTATCTTCCACGCCATCATCCGCCACCCCTGGGGCAAATATGTCGGCGTCCTCGGCGTCGTCATCCCCGTGGTGATCTACATGTACTATGTCTACATCGAAGCCTGGTGCCTCGGCTACGCCTACAGCTACATCGCCGGCCATATGAACCTCGGCACTAATGTCCAAGCCTACCAGGACTACTGGGCCAACTTCGTCGGAGCCACCGCCGATGGCCTCACGCTCGGTAAAAACCATAACCAGGTCGTCCTCTTCCTCTTCATCGTCTATATCCTCAACTACGTCATCATCTACCGCGGCCTCGCCAAAGGAATCGAAAAATTCTGCCTCTGGGCCATGCCCGCCCTCATCGTCCTCGCAGTCGTCATCCTCATCCGCGTCCTCACCCTCGGAACCCCCAACCCAGACCTCCCAGACCAAAACCTCGTCAATGGCCTCGGCTTCATGTGGAACCCAGGCAACGTCGGCTCCCAACTCAAAAACCCCCAGCTCTGGCTCGCCGCCGCCGGCCAAATCTTCTTCTCCCTCTCGGTCGGCTTCGGCGTCATCGTCACCTACGCCAGCTACCTCCGCGAATCCGATGATATCGTGCTCGGCGGACTCACCGCCTCCAGCGCCAATGAATGCTGCGAGGTCGCCCTCGGCGGTATGATCACCGTCCCCGCCGCCTTCGTCTTCCTCGGTAGCGCCGGCGTCGTCGGCCAAGGCACCTTCGCCCTCGGCTTTAAAGTCCTCCCCCTCGTCTTCTCCACCATGCCCCTGCCCAACCTCTTCGGCACCGTGTTCTTTACCCTCCTCTTCCTCGCCGCAGTCACCAGCTCCCTCTCCATGCTCCAACCCGGTATCGCCTTCCTCGAGGAAGCTCTCGGCCTCAACCGTAAACAGTCCGTCGCCCTCCTCGGCCTCCTCACCTCCATCGGCTGCCTCTTCGTCGTCTACTTCAGTAAAGACCTCAAAGCCCTCGATACAATCGACTTCTGGGTCGGCACCTTCCTCATCTTCATCATGGCCACCATCATCATCATCACTTTCGGCTGGATCGTCGGCGTGGAAAAAGGCTTCGCCGAAGCCCATAAAGGCGCCGCCCTCCGCATCCCCAACTTCTTCAAATTCATCATCCGCTACATCTCACCACTCTACCTCTTCACCATCTTCGCCCTCTGGATCCTCTTCAATGTCTTCGGCTGGAACCCCTCCACCGGCGAATTCACCCCAACCTCCTACATCACTGACCTCGTCGGAGAAAACCCCGATCACGTCGCCCGCTATAGCATCCTCCTCATCGCCCTCGTCATCACGTTCTTCATCGCTATCACCGCTGCCTCAAAAAAACGCTGGCAGTCCATACCCACCCAGAAAGGAAACCCATCATGACCACCGGCGGCTGGATCACTATGACCCTCTCCGTAGGCTTCGTCGTCAGCCTCTTCGGCTGGTGCATCTTTAAAGTCCTCACCACTCAAGGCCCCTCCAATTCCCTCCACGGCCTCGATGATATCGATACCAAAGACGTCGAACCCTAACCCCCACCTCCCAGCCCTTACCGCTTACCACTCTGCGCTCAGCCCTCAGCCCTCAGCCCTCAGCGCTTACCGCGTACCCCTTACCGCGTACCGC
>JBMTVN010000356.1:0-4455 GCA_049451415.1 Limisphaerales bacterium
CTGAGGGCTGAGGGCTGAGGGCTGAGGGCTGAGGGCTGAGGGCTGCCTGTCCGCCATAGCCTTGGCGAAGGCGGAAGGGCTGATGCGGCGCGCGGTGTCGCGCCGCAGGGAGAGTGGAGACTGGAGACGGTATGTGGGTGGGGGTTGGATAGGGGATATAGGATATGGGAGATCGGATATTGGATATTGAAGAAGGGAGATGGGAGATGGGAGTGGAGTATGGAAATGCGATCTGAAACGGCGGGTAATGATGTTTTGCTGCTGACCTGTGAGCATGCGGGGAACCGCATTCCGCGGGAGTATGCTGACTTGTTTGCGGGGGCGGAGGAGGTTTTGGAGAGTCACCGGGGATGGGATCCGGGAGCGTTGCCGTTGGCGCGTTCGTTGGCGCGGGTGTTCAGGCGGCCGTTATTGTCGACGCCATGGAGTCGGTTGTTGGTGGAGGCGAACCGGTCTATTTCGAATCCGCGGATCTGGTCGTGCTACACGCGGGGGTTGGAGAGGCGGGAGCGGGAGAAGATTCTGGAGCGCTATTGGTGGCCGCATCGGCGGGCGGTGGAGGAGGCGGTGGAGGAGTTGATTGCCGGGGGGCGGAGAGTGGTGCATGTGGGGGTGCACAGCTTTACGCCTCAGCTGGGTGGGGAGGTGCGGAATGCGGATATGGCGCTGTTGTATGACAGCCGGAGGAAGGCGGAGGCGGGGTTTTGTCGATGCTGGTTGGACGCGTTGGGAGGGCTGGAACCGGGGTTGAGGTTGAGGGTGAACTATCCGTATTTGGGGCGGGCGGATGGATTGACGACGGGGCTTCGTCGGAAGCACGCCGAGGCCTGGTATTTGGGGATTGAGTTGGAGATGAATCAAGCGATGTATGGGGCGGCGGGCTGGGGGAGGTTTCAGCGTCAGGTGGCGGAGAGTTTACGTGGGGTCTTGGCTGGCGGAGGTGGTTAGTTGGCGCTAGGTTTGCCGGGTTTTGAAGATGGATGAGAGGGATCCGTTATCGTGTTGTGCTATGCGAGCGATGAAGCGAATTGGGTGTATTGGGGTGGGCCGGGCCCGGCTGGGTTCATGGAGGTCGCTGGGCGGGTTTTTGGGGATAGGGTTGGTTGCGCTGGTGCTGGCGACGGGGTGTGGGCGGCGTGCAGTGGTGGAAGAGGCGGAGACGCCGCGGGATACCGTTGAGATTATGGTGGAGGAGCTGGCGGCGAACCGGCCGCAGGTGTTGTGGGAGGCCTTGCCCCCGAGTTATCAGCAGGACATCCGGGATTTGATCGTGGAGTTTTGTGATGGGGTGGATGTTGAGGCCTATGACCGTGCCTTTCGCGTGATGGACAAGGGGGTGCGGGTTTTGGAGCAGAAGAAGGAGTTTATTTTCAACAGTCCGCTGACCTTGAACAACCCCCTGATTGATTCGAGTATCGGGATGAACTGGGAGCTTTCGGTGGGCATGTTCAGGGCATTTGTTGAGAGCGAGGTATCGTCGGTGGAATCGTTGCGCGCGATGGATCCGGGGATGTTTCTGGCCAAGACCGGGAGCAGGATCATGGGTGACATGGAGGAGTTGGCGCGTTTGTCGCCTCGTGCTGACGGGACGAATCCCTGGCTGAAGGCACGGGAGGCAATGACCAAGGCACAGGTGCGGTTTGTGCCGGGGGAGGCTGGTCAGGGTTATCTGACATTTGCGACGTCGGATGCGGAGGGCAGTCGGGAGGTGAAGATGGTGCAGGTCGAGGGGCGTTGGGTTCCGGCGGAGATGGCGGAGACCTGGAAGGACCGGGTGGCGGAGGCGAAGGTCGGGTTGGCGGGTATGGGGGGTGAGGGGGCAGGGAAGATGCGACCCATGGTTCAGATTGTCTTGAATACGCTGGACGGGACCATGGATTCCCTTTTGGCGGCAAAGAGCCAGCAGGAATTCGATGCCGTGCTGGGGGCGATGCAATCGATGGGACAATTGATGCAACGGTTCAGGCCGGGTTCCGGGGCCAAGCCCGAGAAGCCTGAAGCCGTGGAGGAGGTCGGGCCATGAAGCGTGGTAGCGGACTTGGCTCAAGGGGTTTCACCCTGATCGAACTATTGGTGGTCGTGGCGGTGATCGGTATCCTGGCCGGCTTATTGTTGCCGACGTTATCGAGGGCCAAGGAGAAGGGGAGGACTGTGCTTTGCCTGTCGAATTTGCGGCAGTTGCAGATGGCGTTGGAGATGTATGCGGGAGAGCACGACGACGAGGCGCCGCCGCGGGATGCCACGCAGCATTGGCCGGGAGCGCTCTACCCGTACTATGGGGACATTACGCTGTTGCACTGTCCGTCTGATGAGCCTGAGTCGAGGCGCAGTTTTCTGATCAACGGGTGGAATGATTATTTTGAGAAGCTGCTGGGCTCCGAAGCTTTTGAGGGGTTCATGCGCTACCAGTATCCCCACGGGATGAAGCTGGCTGCGGTTCCGTTGCCTGCGGAGACGATCAGCTTTGGGGAGAAGCGCACGGGGTCGCCTCATGTGTACATGGATGTTTTGCAGGGACAGAAGGGGAACGATCTGGAGGAGCTGGAGCATGCCCGGCATGGGGGTAAGCCCAACCGGCGCGCGGGAAGGTCGAACTTTGCATTTTGTGATGGCAGCGTCAGGTCACTGGGGTTTGGTCAATCCATCACACCGGTGAATCTGTGGTCGCTTACGGATGCGTGGCGCAACGCGCCGCCGTTGCCGCTTGAGCGGATTCCGTAATTGCGCTGTTGTGCGCCGCGTAATGGCGCACAACGGCACAAGGGGAGAGGAGAGAGTGGCGGTGGGCCGTGGGTGATTGGCCTCTGGGTGCTCAGGGCTCGTATCGCTCCTTCCGTCGGCCGCCTCTGGCTGGGCTATGCAGGGCAGGCAGCCCTCCGATCAAGCGTGTGAGGGATGGTGGGGTCAGGGGGCGGTGGGAAGGATGGGGGTGCCGTAGAGCTCGATATCGGCGATGCGGGGGATGGTATCGCTTCCGGGATCGGTGATGTGAAGCCGGACATAGCGGGTGGTGGTGGGGGTGACTTCGATATCGGTGACATCCGATTGGTTTTGTTCCTGCAGGGCGAGAGGCGTCCAGGAGGCGGAGGTTAGGCTGGTGAGCAGCTCGAATCTGCGGGTGTTGAGCGTGGCGGGAAGTCCATTGGCCCCGGCGTGCCGGATCAGGCAACGACTGAGCATATGTGGTTGGCCAAGGTCAAAGTCGATGGTAACCGGTCCCGATGAGGGCGATTGCCAAAGGGTGGACGGGGTGCCGTCGGTGAGGGCGGTGGTATTGCTGGCGGCTGGGAGGGATGGGGTGAGAGTGTGCGGGGCGAGCGACAAGTTATAGGGGAGAGCGTTGGCTTGGTTGAAGAGGTTGAAGTAGTGGTCGGCGCGGACGAAGACTACCTGGTTGGGGAACTCTTGAGTGATCTGGTCACGGAGCTGGACGAGTCGGGTGGGTTTAAGTTCCTGCCAGACGCTCATTTGGTAGGCGAGGAAGAGGGGGGAGTCGGGGGATTTGCCGCGGATCTGGCTGGAGAGCGAGCTGTGGAGGTGTTCGTAAGTGGAGGCGTAGGGGATGACGAGTTTTTCGAAGCGCAGGCGGTTGATTTCGACGCTACTGGCGACGGAGGGGACGTCCTTGAAGTTCTGGACCGTGGCGCCGTAGAGCGAGCGGCAGTGCTTGGCGTAGGCGGCACGGAGTGGTGGGGTGGCGTCGTCCCAGATGGTGATGACACGGATGCCGGAGCGTTGGAGGTAGGTAGCGGTGAGGGAGGTATAGCCGTTGATACGATCGGGTTCGGTGAGGTAGGGGCCGACGGGTGCGCCGGGTTCCTCGAGGGTGTTGTAGGGCATGGCGTAGCCCATGCCGGACGGACCGGTGGCGAAGCAGTCATTGGGGGTGGCGGTGGAGTAGTAGTAGTTGAGGATGCCGGGGCCGATATCGACGAGGCCGGGGGCGATAGTCCAGGTGAGGGGCATGAGGCCGCGGGTGTTTGCGGTGGCGTCCCAGAGTTTGCGCATGGCGCGCTGGGTATATTGGATATTGTCGCCGTCGCTGATGAAGATGGCGACGTAGACCTTGTTTTCGAGCGGGGGCATTTTGGGGACGGGCGGGATGGCAATTTGCGGGCCCGTGGTGGCGTAGATGGTCGAGCTGATGAAGTGGTCGGCGGGCATGGTCCCGATGCCGAATTCGGTTGCGGTGGTGATACCGGAGCGTTCGGTGGAGTACCATCCGAGAGCGATGGCCTCGCCGGCTTTCATGTCGCCGAAGAACTTTCTCATCAGGGTGCGTTCTTCGGGAATCCGGCCGTCCAGCCAGATGGCAGCAGCACCGGTGGCGGCGGCCATGTCGCGGGTGTGATGGTAATCGCCTCCGCGGTCGGTGGGGCGTGCGCTCACAATGAGGCGTTTGGTGCAGTCGGGCCAGTAGTGATCGTAGAGGTGGGAGTAGATTTCGGTGGGGGT
>JBMTVN010000357.1:0-4424 GCA_049451415.1 Limisphaerales bacterium
GCATGGGAGTGTGAACACTGACTGCTGACCTTTGACTTCTGCGTTTCGATCCCGATAGCGATTTCGATTTGAGAGCATGAATTGGGGTGTTGAGGGGAAGTATTACTGTGTCTGGGGTTCATGCGGTTGAAGTGGGGGGATTGTGCTCGGAGGGGAATCCGCGTGAACCTTTTCTTACGTGAATGCCGGGATTTGGGTGTGAGAGGGGGCGTGGTTCTGTGTTTCGGAATGGCGAGTCGCGGCGGTTACCGCGCGAAGCATGGGAGCGTGAAAACCGACTACTGACCTTTGACTGCTGACCTTGGCTCTTGGTCCCCGTTTGCCGGGTGTCAGGAGGTATTGTGGGCGATGGAATCCAGTACTTGGATGGGGTCGACTTCGATCTTGTCCCAATCTGAGCCGTTGTGTTGGTAGATATCGCCGAAACCGAAGCCGCGATGGGCGAGGAAGCGTTTGGCGTCGTCGACCTGCATGAAGCTGGCGGCGACGCCTGACTTGGCGACTACGACTACCGGGTGGCAGCAGTAGACGATGCGGTTCTTGATGACCCCGCTGTACATTCTGCTGGAGAACGTAGCAGGACCCGTGCGCAACCTGCTTGGAGTTGTTTGGGTGGGGTTGAGCGTTATTAGAAAAGTCACACAACGTCACTTGACCGTTGGGGTGTGGGGATTCAGAAGTGGTGATTTGTTCAACGCATTGAATATTTATGAAAAAGCGAGATTCGAAGAAGTCGGCGCAAGCTGGTGTGGCATTGAAGCTGGAGCAGGATTTGGTGCGGGCGCTGGATGTAGTTGATCGGAGCAAGCGTAAGGTAAAGCAGGCCAAGGAGCGTTTGAAAGCGGCTCGAGGGGAGCGGGATGAAGCGAAGGTGAGGGCGAAGGAAGTGAGGAAGGCCTTGAAGGTGGCGCGCAAGGAGGCGGTGAAGGAGGAGCAGCAGGGGAAGGCTGGGAAGGCCAAGGATGGGGGACGGAAGGTCGTGCGCCGCAAGAAGGCGAAATAGGTGGTGGGGCTTGACATTCTGCGGGAGGGGGAGTCGCATCATCCTTATGCGATTCTCCCTGATTATCCTGGTTTGCTTATGTCGCTTTGTGGCGATTGGGTCGGAGTGGCGATTGGTTTGGTCGGATGAATTTGAGGTGGAGGGGAGGCCGGATGCGACGAAGTGGGGGTATGAGGAGGGTTTTGTACGGAACGAGGAGTTGCAGTATTACACGCGGGATCGGGAGGAGAATGCGCGGGTGGAGGGTGGGAATCTGGTGATTGAGGGGAGGCGGGAGCGGTTTGAGAATGCGAATTACCGGGCGGATGCGCCGGAGAGGCGTTGGCAGCAGAGGCGGGCGGTGGCGGAGTATACGGCGGCGAGTTTGACGACGCGGGGGAAGGCGGCGTGGACGCATGGTCGGGTGGAGGTGCGGGCGAAGTTACCGAGTGGGCGGGGGACATGGCCGGCGATTTGGATGTTGGGGACGAACATTGGGGAGGTGGGATGGCCGGCTTGTGGGGAGATTGACATTATGGAGCATGTGGGGTCGGAGCCGGATGCGGTGCATGCAAATGTGCACACGCGGGATTACAATCATGTGCGGGGGACGGGGCGGGGGCAGCGGCTGGCTTTTCCCGGGGTGGAGGATGACTTTCATGTTTACCGGGTGGATTGGAGTCCGGAGAAGCTGGAGTTTTTTGTGGACGGAAAGTTGTTTTTTACGTGTGCGGACAATGGGGAGGGAGTGGGGGCGTGGCCGTTTAATGCGCCGCAGTATTTGATTTTGAATTTGGCGATTGGCGGGAGTTGGGGTGGCGCGAAGGGGGTGGATCCCGAGGTGTTTCCGCAGAAGTTCCTGATCGATTACGTGAGGGTTTATCAGCGGTAGGGCTGGCCCGGGGGAGGGTAGTTGTGGTTGGTGTTATCGAGGACGAGAATCCAGTCGAGGTGTTCACCGGGGTCGGGAGGTGTGAAGGAGGCGGTGCCGTGGTTGGGGAAGGTTCCGGCGGGTGTGGCGCTGCCATTTCGGGGGTTGAACCACCAGGCTTGCAGCGTGGGGCCGCTGAGGGTGGAGAGTTCGACTGAGAAGCGTCGACCTGCGGGGGAATAGACCATGGCGTAGGAGCGGTCGACATCGCGGGTGGCGACCATTCGGTAGCGACCGGCGCCCGGCCATGCGGTAGCGGGTTCCTGGTGGGTGAGGATGGAGTTATCGGGGATGCGGGTGAGGAACGGGCGTGATTCCATGAGTTTTCGGCCGTAGTGCATTTGGGCTGCGCCGGGTTGTTGAAGGGCTTCGTGCCAGGGCATGAGGGGTGCGTTTACGGGGGGGCTATCGGGTGCCCACATTTGCCAGACGGAGTGGTGGCCGTAGGTGTGGCCGAAGGCGCCGGAGAAGAGGTCCCAGTAGAGGGGGCGTCGGATATCGGCGGCGATGGAGTGGCCTTGTTCGCGGGCGTTGAAGGAGACGGGGTGATCTTCGTAGATGGGTTCACCATCGAGGACGGGTTTGGTAGGGGTTCGGTTGTAGTCGTCGAAGGTTTTGGCGTAGCGGTCGAATTCCGTGACGTGGCCGTTTTGGCGCATGTTAAAATCGAGCCAGGGTTGGTTGTGGAAGGGGTCGGAAGAGCTGTTGCCACCGGTGGGATGGAAAGTGATCAGGTGTTGACCTTGGTCGCCGAGGCGGAGGCCTTCGGCCATGGCGTTGATGATGGCCTGGTGGTTGGGGTTCTCGACGGGGCGATCGCCGCCGGTGATCCAGATGACATTGGCGTTACGGTAGCGTTGCCCGATCCATTGGCCGTAGGTTTTGGCGTTTTCGGGGTTAAAGATTTCGGGGCCGACGCCCCATTTTTTGTTCCATTTATCGCCCCAGGTGGGGAGGAAGCCGATCCAGAGTCCGAGGGTATTGGCCTGCTGCACGATGAAGTCGACGTGGTCCCAGTAGTCATTATTGGGGCCTTCGACGGTGAGGGGTTGAGTGGGGTCATCCTGGAGGAGGGGGAGGTGGCCGTAGGCGTTGGGGGTATGGAGTCCATCGAGTTCGGCGAGGGCGACTGCCTGGATGACGGTGAAGCCTTTGTTGGCGCGGTCCTGGAGGTAGAGCGTGGCTTCTTCACGGTTGAGGCGGTGGAAGAGTTCCCAGGCGGTATCGCCGAGGTAGAAAAAGGGCTGGTCATTTTCTAGCGTGAGGAAGCGTTGGTTGGCGCTGACCTTGAGCGTGTTTGGGGAGGGGTTTGCATGGGACGGGGAGTGAATCAGGGCGAGGGCGAGGGAGAGGCTGGTGGTGAGTTGGGGGAGGCTACGGGAAGAATTCATGGGGCGAGGAGTGGTGGTTGTGTGTATTTGCTTGGGCTGCATAGGTTTGGCGGCCTTGGATATTACGTAATACGTCTTAATCAGCTCAGGTTTTTTGACGTTTTCAAGCTGTGATCATGAGGCAGAACACACGGCCTGGCGGATTACCGGGGCGGCTCGAGGAGATTTATGGCGTGGAGGAACAGTGAGGCAGAATGTTTTGAGTATATAATTGCGTTGATTTATGAGCGCAGTCGGATTCGGTTGCATGATGGGAAGCAGTCATTGATACGGGCGCGGTTGGGCAAGCGGATGCGGGCGCATGGTTTTGATAGTTTTGAGGCTTATTGTGATTTTTGAGGAGCGGGGCGGATGAGGAGGAAGTGACGCATGTGGTGGATGCGCTGACGACGAATTTCACGTCGTTTTGCCGGGAGCAGGATCACTTTAAGTTTTTGGTGAGGGAGGCCTTGCCGGGGTTGTTGGGGGCTGGGCGGAAGGATTTTGCGGTTTGGAGTGCGGCGTGTGCGACGGGGGAGGAGCCGTATAGCCTGGCGTGTTATCTGGCCCACTTTTATCCCATGGCGGCGGGGTGGGATTGGCGGATATTGGCGACGGACATTTCGACCAAGGCCTTGGCCAAGGCGAAGGCGGGGATTTACGCGATGGATCGGATTGAGCAGGTATCGACCGGGGGTAAGGAGGCATTGAACACAGTATTGACGAAGTTACCGGCGGACATGCCGCCGATTGTGATCCTGCAGCATATTCCGGCGTATTTCAGCAAGGCCTTTGCGGACCGGCTGCACGGCTTGTGTCAATTGGAGGTGAGGGAGGCGGTTCAGGGGGATCGGTTGCGGCCGGGGTTGGCGTTGGTGGCGCCTGGTGGTTTTCACATGGTGATGCAGTGGAGTGGTTCGGGTTACGGGGTCAGGTTGAACTAGGATCCTCCGGTGCATTATCAGCGTCCGGCGGTGGATGTTTTATTTGCGTCGGCGGTGCAGGCCGGCGCGGCGCGGTATAGTTTATCCGTGATTTTGACGGGGATGGGTGGGGATGGTGCGGCGGGGATGGTGCGGTTACGCGAGGGTGGGGGGCGGACTGTGGCGCAGGATGAGGAGTCTTGTGTGGTATTTGGCAT
>JBMTVN010000358.1:0-4399 GCA_049451415.1 Limisphaerales bacterium
CAAGTCACCGCCGTCTCCTCCACCGGCACAGAAAGCCCCCCCTCCAACCAGGAATCCGTCACGGTCAATCTCCGCCAACCCGGTGAACCCCTCACATCCAATGGCAACTTCTCCCAAGGCACCAATAACTGGACCTTCACCTCCCCCAACCCCTCCACCGCCACCTGGTCCACCGCCAATAACCAGGCCTCCATCCAAATCCAAACCCCCTTCACCCAACTCGCCGATATCCAGCTCGCCCAATCACCCATCCCCCTCACCCAAAACCGCACCTATGTCCTCGAACTCGACGCCCTCGCCTCCCAACCCCGTACCATCGCCATCCAACTCTCCCCCACCACCAACCCCTCCTCCCCCTACCAGTCTTTCTTCCCCTTCCTCACCCCCCTCCCCCAACACCTCACCTTCACCTTCACCATGAACCAAATCTCCAACCCCACCGCCCAACTCGCCTTCCTCCTCGGCGGCTCCGATCGCGATGTCACCCTCGATAATGTCGACCTCTGGATGGTCGCCCCAGGCGACCTCAACCGCGACCGCAAAGTCGACCTCCTGGACCTCTCCATCCTCACCAGCCAATGGCTCCAGCAAGGCCCCAGCCTCAGTGCCGACCTCAACCACGACGGTAAGGTCAATTTCCTCGACCACGCCATCCTCACGGAAAACTGGTCACCCTCTTCCCCAACCAACCCGTAATATGCTAAATACCCTGCCCATGCTCCGCATCGCAGCCGCCCTGCTCGCCCTCACCTCCTCGCTCACCCACGCGGTCACGCTCACCACCATACCCGCCGGCCTCACACTCAAAGCCGATGGCGTCAACTACGCCACCCCCGCCAACCTCGACTGGGAACCCGGCTCCACGCACACGATCGAAGCCCCCAGCCCCCAGCCAAACCCCAACGGACTCACCCGCTACTCCTTCAACTCCTGGAACGACGGCGGCACCCAATCCCACAACATCACGGTCTCCTCCACCGACGACTCCTTCACCGCCACCTACACCATCGAACACCAACTCAGCCTCTCCACCACCCCGGCCAACACAGGCTCAATCACCGCGTCCCCCAGCCAAACCTGGCACGCCAATAACTCCACCGTCGAACTCACCGCCTCCCCCGCCGACGGCTACCGCCTCCTCAATTGGCAGGGCACTACCTCCTCCTCCGGCAATACCGCCCAGGTCACCATGGACCAATCCCGCTCCGTCACCGCCACGTTCGTCCCCGTCGACCTCCCATCCTTCACCGTCACCACCCACTACCCCGAACTCGTCGGCTCCGGCCACGTCTTCCTCACGGTCACCGATACCTCCGAAGACGGTGCCTACTACGTCATGATCATCAATAACCAGGGCACACCAGTCTGGTACCGGAAAATCCCCAACCATATCTACGACTTTAAACTCCTCCCCAACGGACTCCTCCACTACGCCGAGTTCTATCATACCCACTCCTGGACCGGCGGCGGCGACGTCTACCACCGCATCGTCGATGCCAACCAAAACGACATCGAGACCATCACCGGAGGCAATCGCTACAACGCCGACGGACATGACTTCCAACTCCTACCCAATGGCAATGTCCTCCAGCTCGCCTACTACAAATCCCAAATGGACCTCGCCAGCCTCATCCCCGCCGCCTACCCCAACGCCCTCGTCGCCGGCGCCGTCATCCAGGAACTCGACTCCAATCGCAACGTGATCTGGCAATGGCGCACCTGGGACCATTACGAGTTCGCCACCTACTACGGCCCCATCCTCCAAATCATGCCCATCGCCCTCCGCCCCGTGGTCGATTCGTTTCACCTCAATACGCTCACCGTCGACTACGACCAAAATCTCCTCTTCTCCAACTACATGATGGATGTCCAAAAACTCAATCGCTCCACCGGCGATGTCATGTGGCGCATCGGCGGCCTCGGCAACCAGTTCACCTTCCTCAACGTCAACCCGCTGGAAGCCCGCCAACACTTCTCCGCCTGCCATACACCCACCCGCCTCCCCAACGGCAATATCCTCCTCTTCGCCAACGCCGACCAACAAGCCACCCGCTCCGCCAAGGTCTGCGAATACACGCTCGACGAAACCAACCACACCGCCACGCTCGCTTGGTCCTACACCCCGCCCGTCAATTACTACTCCTGGCATTACGGCAGCGCACAACGCCTCCAAAACGGCAACACGTTCATCGGCTGGGGCGGCGCCAATATCATGCCCGGCATCGGCGGCATCACCAACCAGCCCGTCCCCGCCTGCACCGAAGTCACCCCCGCCGGCCAAATCGTCTTCGAAATGGAATTCGATAATTCCCAAACCTATAGCTACCGCGCCTACCGCTTCGATTGGCCCGCCACCAACCGCACCGACGCCCTCGAGGTCGAACTCACCGCCGGCACCACAGTCCATTTCGGCAACACCGGCATCTCCATGCTCATCCTCTCCGGCGGCGGCGGCTACAACGAATGCCGCGTCTCCCGCCAACCCTACGCCCCCGTCAACCCCCTCTTCGTCACCACCGCCCCGGATATCCTCCCCCTCCGCTACCAGGTCGATGCCGCGCTCATCCCCTCACTCCAGGCCACGGTCTACCTCGACGCTACAACCATCAACCATCCTAACCCCGCCAACCTCACGCTCTACCACCGCCCCCAAACCGGCCAAGGCCTCTTCATCCCTCAAACCACCCAATACGACCCCGCCCTGCAAACTCTCTCCGCCACGATCTCCTTCACCTCCAATGGCGGCGACTTCGGCGAAATCGTCCTGGGCCAACCCAATGCACCCCAGGTTCCACTACCCCCGCTCCTCGCCCAAACCGCCAATGACACAGGTGCCCAAACCACGGAAGTGATCGCCCCGCTCCTCGCTTCCCAAATCGACAGCACCCCTCTCAATCAGGACCTGCCCATCTACCTCTCCTGGTCCCCGCAAGGCTTCGCCGGCTACTACGAACTCCAAATCGATACGCAACCGGATTTCACCAACCCGGTCGTGTCGGAACCCTTCCTCCTTAACGCCTACTACTCCTGGAATAATCCCCAACCAAACTCCTCCTACTACTACCGCGTCCGTACCATCAATGACGCCGGCACCAGCGAATGGGCCACTCACTCCTTCACCACCAGCCCGCCCTACCTCCAAATCACCAGCCCCAATCATCGCGAAACCTGGCGCCTCTCCTCCACCCATTCCCTCGAATGGACCGACAACATCCCCGAACCCGTTGTAATCAGCCTCTACCAGGACGATGCGCTCGTCCTGAACCTCGCCACCAATGCCAGTAACGGCGCCTACCGCTGGACTATCCCCACCACGCTGCCCCCCGCACCCAACTACTCAATCCACATCACCAGCACCAGCAATCCCAACCTTACCACCTCCTCAGCCGCCCCACTCAACCTCATCGACGCCGCCGCCATCCTCTCCGACTCCGTAACCCGCAAACCCGACGGCTCAGTCCAGTTCATCATTCATGCCCCGGGCGCCAGCCAGGTCACGGTCCTCGCTTCGCCCTCGCTCTCCCCCACCAACTGGGAACCCATAGCCACCCTGCCGGTCACCAGCAACCAGGCCTCCTTCACCGACACCCTCAACCCCGCCACCCACCGCTACTACTCCGTCACCACACCCTGATCACCCCACCACCCCCATGAACCCCAGCCCTTACTTCATCAGCTGCGACTGGGGAACCTCCTCCCTCCGACTCCGCTGGGTCGATCGACACACCAGCTCCATCCTCAGCGAGCTCTCCAACCCCAGCCAGGGCGTGCGCAATACCGCCGCCACTCTCCCCAACAATGCCTCCCCCTCCACACGCGCCCAGCTCTTCGCCCACACTCTCGCCCTCACTCTCCAATCGTGGCCCGAAGTCTCTAACCACCTCGCCCCCACGCTCCCCATCGTCATCTCGGGCATGGCCTCATCCTCCATCGGCTGGCATGAACTTCCCTACGCTAAAACACCCTTCCAAACCAACGGATCCTCCGCCATCACCCAATGGCTCTCCCTCACCGTCCAGAACCACACTCTGCCCACTCTCCTTATCTCCGGCCTCGCCAGCCAAACCGACATGATGCGCGGCGAAGAAACCCAGCTCGTCGGCATCCTCTCCCAACCCCACCGCCAGCCACTCAACCACGACAGTCTGATCATCCTTCCCGGAACCCACTCCAAACACGCCCGCATCCAGGATCACCACATCACCCACATCACAACCTACATGACGGGTGAACTCTTCGATGTCCTGCACCACCACAGCACACTCCAATTCACCACCACCCACGCCAACAACCCCACCACCGACCCCGCCTTCCTCGATGGCGTCCAGGCTGCGCTCCAACCCGGCCTCATGCCCGCCCTCTTCCAAACGCGTAGCCGCAGCGTCCTCCACCAACTGCC
>JBMTVN010000359.1:0-4375 GCA_049451415.1 Limisphaerales bacterium
CGTTTCGGTCAACAGCAAGCCGGCATAGTTGTAGGCAAGGCCCACGTTACGGCCAGCCCGGCTGGCACTGGCCAGGAGCTTTCGCGAACGACCGCCAGGGTTTGTGCTCCAGGCGCGGGTGGCCGACCTGCTATCGAGCCGGCCTGAGGCGAGCTAGATTGCTTCTCACCGTTTGTGCGGGACAGCGTTTCCAATTAAGCGCCGTAGCTGATACACAGCTAAGGCAACAATCCCCCCCACAAGCGCCGAGTATGCAAACATAACTGCCAGCCCAACTAGCACATTATCTGACCGGATAAGTTGGTGCTTAATTGCCCAGTCACCCAACCACGCACATGGTGTATACAACCAATCAACGAAGTTTCCGATGCCCCCCCTGTCCCCATTAGGATCAGGGCGACCGATGCCCAACACAAAACACGCGAACACAAAGGCGATTCCACCTGCCGCGCCCAGACTAGCCACCGTCAACGCTTTCCGAAGCTGAGGATTCATAGGCAAAGTCCCACTTCAATCCACGCCGAAGCACTGTTTACATTTACAGCCACCGTTTGCCGCCACGTAGCTTCGGAAACTCGCCAGCGCACTTTCAGTTCTCTCCTTGGTGAGTTTCCACCTTCGTATTCCAGGGGTGTAAATCGCGTAATCAAAATTGGAACTGCCGATGAAGCGTATCGCTTTGCCAGCCGGCCTGCCGTCCGGACTGCCAACCGCATCCAGCCATGTCAAATCCGGGTATTTACTGGCATCCCAGCCGAACTCCCTCTGGGGCGAAAACATGTTGTGAATAATAAAGACATCACTGTTTCGCATCGCCATCCCATAATCACCGTGCGCCATAATATCCTGCATGGGATGAAGCGCCGTCCCCAATTGAACCGCAGCCTGTTCAGGAAGATCATTCCCAAGACGTATTGTGCAAAGTGTCTCTGCCTTTTGTTTATGATCAGCGAAATGAACCTCCCTTGAGTCCTTCCCACCATTCAGGTTGCGATTGAAATGGTAGCTCTGATCGCCTGGGACAGGGGCAGGCCACGGACCAGTGCCTCCCGAGAGAGAATCAACAGCTTCATCGGCAGCTCCAACCATTTCGGCAGCTTGCTCTGGATAAGACCCAGCAATCGCCCATCGCTTGGTTGCGGCGTAGTGAACATCCGTTGCCCAAAGCCCAAGGACATCGAGCATCTGCAAGGGATTGTTTCTAAACGCTGCGTAGAGGTTCGCACCCCCCTTCTCCTCGAACGGGTCTCTGTTTGGCCATCTAGCCCGACCCGATGCGGTTTTGTAGCCACAGGGCCGCCAACCGGGCGTGAACATTGGCCGAAACCGGCGTCGCCGTGACTTGCGACCCGATGGGGTCCGCCAAAAACCCCGGGCGCGTGTTTTCACGGGGGAGGTCGCCCTTTTGTCCCCCGTTAAGGCAGGACTTCGGGGAACAGGCATCCACGTCGGCGAGAGGGTGACAGCGGCGGAACGGGCCTCGAACCCGGCTTCGTCCCAGTTCGAGGCGGGACGGCGGCGGACAGACAGCGGCTCGGCGGCTAAAGAAAAGCAGCAGCTTGGCCCGCGCGCCTTCACGGACCCAGAGCCTACGCCTTTGGCCAAGGATGGGAAGCGGGAAATGGTTGCGGTTAGGCGGTTTGCACCACGGCTGGAACCGGCCCCGCGGGTCGGGCCGAGGGATGGCACCGGGCGTGGACTTCCTGCAACTGGCGGATGGTGACTTCGGTGTAGATAGCGGTCGTCTCGAGCTTCTCGTGTCCGAGCAACTGCTGGATGTAACGGATGGCCAGTGCGCTTCCGGATGAGCGGGTGTCCCTCAGGCTTTCCTTCCCGTCGTCGAGTCGAACTAATCAGCGCTGCTATGTATGGTCTTATCAATCAACTCGCGGAGCTTGGATGGAATCTCGCGGTACTCGTGCGTAAACGAATCACCCCGGTTGAGGAGGTATTCCATGGCCAACTGCAAGTCCGCTAAACACGTGCCCTCTACGGACTCGATGCGGCCATCGATCCACGACTCGCAGACGCTCACGAACCCGGAAACCATCTCCTGATCGTTTCGGGATTCTGCTTCACGGAGGTATCGTATGGCTGCCTGCACATAGAAGCAGAACGCTTTTGGCCCCATGTGCATCAGGTCCTCCATCCTGTTCAGAGGATCCCCCTTGATAAGCGCATATGCGGCATCGAGAGAGCGTCCCCCAAACTGCTCCCACGCGCATTGCTGATCCAGATCCTCGTCAACCGTGACAAATTCTGACTTCTGCGGGATGTTCACGACCAGATTGGGTGTCCAAATCGAAGCGCCTCTACTCGCCGCTTTGGCTCCGCGCCAAGCAGGTCGCCAACGCTCTTTTCTTGTTCGCCAACTCGATGAAATGCGTTCTTTCCTTGTTCTTACTCCCTGCTTTGATACTTCCGGCGAGCTTGTAATCGCACTTCTTCCTCAGGTACAGCGTTCTTCCTGCGATTTGCGCAGTTAAGAGCAGCGCTCGGTGACGCGCTTCTTCTGGGGTCAGGGTGGGGTACTTTTTCGGGTCACATCCAGGCCCCTCAAATGCCTTATAAGCCTTGTGAATCTCAGCACACATTGCTGCCTCACACAGTCGCTTTGCGGCATCGTCGGCGCCGATCGTGTCCAAAACATCGATCAAACATTTGATCCTCCCAGCTGGCGACGGGATCGCCATGCATGTTCGTATTGCCGCGTCAATGCTCGTACCGTAAAGCCCAAAGAAATCCACTCGTCCGACCGGCAAATTGGCGACAAATGCGTAAAGGTTTGGCCCATCTCCCAACGCGTCCGGTCGTTTGCCCCGCGTCAGCTCGAACCCGGGCTCTCCCAAAGGATCCCTATTTGGCCACCTCCCTGTGGAAGGGTTGTAGAGTCTGTACCCAGATCCTACACAAAAAGCGGGGATCTCACTTTCCGAATTTCGTGGCCGTGACCGGGAATGAAGGCGCCGTCGACGCCGTGAGCGAACAGGGCCCATTACGGCTCCTCGGTTTTGGCACTGTGGGTGTGTCGTCATTCTGAGCTCTGCGGAATGGGATCCTTCACCAACAGGTCTATGCCTCGACTTCTACGCTCTCCACCCCCGATTTGCAAACCCAGCCCCGACCACCGGTCAACCTGGTCGGCAAGTCCTCAGGTAAGACGCGGTGTACCTGCGCCGTAGCCCGGGAGCGGGACCACGAGTTCTCACTGGCCAGCACCCATCACCAAAATACCATGTCGCCCGGCGGCAAGAGGGTGATGGGGTGCCGCCCGGCTATGATGAGGAGGTTTAGGTTTCATCTTGCATACCCGAGAAAGCGATGCTCACGGAGAATGTCAATGGGGCCGCCCTCTAAGAGCCACGATCGTTTTCCGTCGCTTGCCCACAACATGAACGAAGTTGGCTGTCCATCATCGACCCGAACGAGATAGGTGATTGATTCAAAGGAGTTGTTTCCTTTATGGATGGTTCCTGTCCAATCACTCTCTAAAGGTTTAGCCCCCTGGACCCCTCTCATCCTTTTCACCGGCTGTTCATTCCTGCAAAAGAACTCGATGGACTCCATACGCCAACGCCACTCCATCGCCTGCTCAATATCCTCCTTGCTGTTGAGCTGCTGAGATGATCTTACCCCTGGGACGAACACTTGATACTCAGGTCGACTGACACAGCCTGCAACGACGACTGCCAGCAGCGAAAGCTGTATCCAAACTTTGATCATTTGTGGAAAAGCGTGAAAGGAGTGATTGAAGGTCAGTTGCATTTCTTACAGGTCACGCACCAAATCTCATGTGGATAGAGATGCTGTGGCGGTTCATCATCAATAACTACATCAGGAATCCCCGGCCAATTAACCGCACCAGTCATCCAGATATACTTCCCCCCAACACAGGACACGTAATTATAGTCCTCCCCCCCGCCTGGATGGGGAGGATTGCCAATCGAGTCATCAGGGACTCGCCCATCTCGTTTTGATTTAGGCGGCTTGTTGTCTTTCCAATAACCCTGTTTCGCAAAAAGGAATGGAGTCGTGCTCTTGGGACACTTGTAGGCTTCCGCTTGGGACTTCTTCAAGAAGCACCGAGTGCGCTTTGCATCCTCGGGATACGTCGGCGGTTTTCCGTCACATCCGAGGCCTTGATAGTAGAGGCAAAGTCCGATGCAACCCCTATTCATCAACTCAGGAGCACCTGGTTGATTCCAAAGCGGAAAGTAGGGAAGCGGGATTATCTTCCTGTCAAGGCCTGATGAGTCTATCGAGTAAGTGGGGCCGTTTGCAACGAACCCGTACAAGTTGATCCCCCCTGCTTCTCCGATGGGGTCTCTGTTTGGCCACCTCCCCGTGGAGGGGTTGTAGAGTCTGTACCCAGATC
>JBMTVN010000360.1:0-4347 GCA_049451415.1 Limisphaerales bacterium
ATCGGAATGGGGCGGGGGGGTGGTGCTGGTGGTGTTGGCTTTGGTGGGGTTGGTGAGCAGCTGGGGGATTGACCGGGTTCCGCCGGCGAATGCGGGGAAGAAATTCCGCTGGAATTTTGTGGGGGATTTATGGGTTCAGATGGGGGCGATACGTCGGGATCGGGTATTGGGGTTGGCGGTATTGGGGAACAGCTATTTCTTTTTTTTGGGGGCGTTGATTCAGCAGTATACCATTTACGGTTATGGGAAGGATTTGCTGGGTTTGAACGAGGCTCAGATTACGACGTATTTGATGTCGGCGATGGCGGTGGGGATTGGGGTGGGGAGTTTTGCGGCGGGGTATTTATCCGGGAGGAAGATTGAGTATGGCTTGGTGCCCTTGGGTTCGATGGGGATGACGGCCTTTGGGTTGTATTTGGCATGGCCGGGGCATGGGGTGATGGAGGTTGTGGTGGGGTTGGTGTTGTATGGTTTTTTTGCGGGGTTTTTCATTGTGCCGATTGCGGCGTTGATTCAGCACCGGCCGGAGAAGGGGGAGAAGGGGTCGGTTATTGCGGCGAGCAACCTGTTATCGTTCGTGGGGATATTTTCTGCTGCGGGGGTGTTTTTTCTACTGGGAGGGGTGATGGGGTTGAATCCGAGGGAGGTTTTTCTGGTGACCACGTGCATGACATTTTTGGGGACGTTGTATGCGTTGTGGTTGATGCCTGATGCATTTTTGCGGTTTGTGTTGTGGGTATTGACGCGGACGGTTTACCGGGTGCGGGTGGAAGGGCGGGCGAACATTCCTGAGCGTGGCGGGGCGTTGTTTGTGTGCAATCATCTATCGTTTGTGGATGCGTTTTTGCTGCAGGCATCGACGGACAGGCCGATTCGGTTTGTGATGTTCAAGGGGATGTATGAGCGCTGGTGGTTGAAGCCATTTGCGAGGATTGCGAGGTCGATTCCGATTTCGTCATCGGTGCGGCCGCGGGAGATGATTCAGGCATTGAGGACGGCGGCGGAAGCGATTCGGCAGGGGGATGTGGTGTGTATTTTTGCGGAGGGGCAGATTACGAGGATTGGGCAGATGCTGCCTTTTCGTCGGGGGTTTGAGCGGATTATGCAGGGGCAGGAGGCGCCGATTGTCCCGGTGTGTCTGGATGGCGTATGGGGGAGCATATTTAGTTTTGAGGAGGGTCGGTTTGTATGGAAGTGGCCGCATCGGGTGCCGTATCCGGTGACGGTGGTTTATGGTCGGCCGATGGATGCCGGGGCGACGCATTTGGAGGTGAGGCAGGCGGTGCAGGAGTTGGCGGCTGAGGCGTGGAGGATGCGGAAGGAGCGGGTGGAGACCTTGGATCGGGGGATGGTGAGGATGGCGCGTCGGCATCCGTTTCGGTTTGCGATGGCTGATGGTCAGCAGGGGAAGTTAAGTGCGGGTTCGGTGTTGGTGCGGTCGGTAGTATTGGCGAGAGTTTTGGGTCGCATATGGCGGGGTGAGGAGAAGGTGGGGATTTTGTTACCGCCATCGGTGGGGGGGGCGTTGGTGAACTGGGCGGCGTTTTTATTGGGGAAGGTGCCGGTGAATTTGAATTACACGGCGTCGGCAGAAGTAATGGCTTCCTGTGCGCGGCAGTGTGGGTTGAAGCATGTGGTGACCTCGCGGTTCTTTTTGGGGAAGTTGAAGTTGGAGGTTCCTGGGGAGGCGGTTTATTTGGAGGACGTGGTGCGTGGGGTGGGGTGGTGGGATCGGGTTTTGGGGATGTTGAGTGCGGTGGTTTTGCCGGTGGGGTTATTGGAGAGGGCTTTGGGTCGGCGGCGGCGGACGGGGTTGGATGACTTGGCGACCGTGATTTTTTCGAGTGGTAGCACGGGGGATCCGAAGGGAGTGATGCTGAGTCATTTCAACGTGGTATCGAACTTGGAGCAATTGGGTCAGACCTTTGCGGTTGGGGCGGGGGATCGTTTTTTGGGGGTCCTGCCATTTTTCCATTCCTTCGGATTTACGGGGACGTTGTGTTTGCCGGCGTTATCGGGGAACGGGGTAGTGTTTCATCCGACGCCGTTGGATGCGCCGGCGATTGGCGGGCTGGTGCGGGAGCATGGGGTGACCTTTCTTTTGGCGACTCCGACCTTTTTGCAATTGTATTTGCGGGGGTGTGAGGCTGGGGATTTTGGGAGTCTGGAGTTTGTGGTGGCTGGGGCGGAGAAATTGCCGGAGCGGCTGGCGGTGGCTTTTGAGGACAAGTTTGGGATTCGGCCGTTGGAGGGGTATGGGTGTACCGAGTGTTCGCCGGCGGTGGCGGTGAACACGAGGGATTTTCGGGCGGCGGGTTTCCGTCAAGTTGGGGGGAAGCGTGGGCGGATTGGGCATCCATTACCCGGGGTGAGCGTGAGGGTGGTGGATCCGGTGAGTGGGGAGGCGGTGGCGGTAGGGGAGTCGGGTTTACTTTTAGTGAAGGGGCCGAACGTGATGCAGGGTTATCTGGGTTTGCCGGAGAAGACGGCCGAGGTTTTGCGTGACGGGTGGTATACGACGGGGGATGTGGCGGCCTTGGACGAGGACGGTTTTTTGCTGATTACCGATCGGCTGAGTCGGTTCAGCAAGATCGGGGGGGAGATGGTACCTCACATCAAGGTGGAGGAGGTACTGCATGAACTGGCGGGGTTGACGGAGCAGAGTTTTGTCGTGACGGGTGTGCCTGACGAGCGGAAGGGGGAGCGGTTAGTCGTGTTGCACACCTTGGCGGAGGAGGTGTTATCGGGGGTGATGGAGAGGTTGGGGGCGAGCGAATTACCGAATTTATGGAGGCCGAAGGCGGATGCGATGATTCGGGTGGGTGCGTTTCCGCATTTGGGGTCGGGCAAGTTGGATTTGCGTGGTGTGCGCCAGATGGCGGTGGAGTTGGCCGGGGGTTGAGTTGGCGGTGTATCGGAATCGGGTCAGGAGCGTGCAGGACCGGATTACGGGGAGGCACGGGGATGCGGCGTTTGCGGATTTCTTTGTAACGGCTGGCGTGGGGTATCGGTGGTGAGGCTGGAGGGTTAGGGTCGGGAGCGTCCGGTGTCGATGATTTGCTGGAGTTGGAGGATCATGTGGGCGGCCTGGGATTTTTCTGAGGTGAGGAGATTATGTTCTTCGCGTGGGTCGGTTTGGAGGTTGAAGAGCTGGTAGTGGGGCATGGGGGTATTGACGAGCCGGAGGTCGACATTCAGGGCTTTTCCGCTGTCGTGGCGTTGGAGTTTCCAATGATTTAGGCGAAGGCCGAAGGAGCCGCTGCGGCCGTTGTCTTGTTGGACGAGGTGGGTGCGGCCTTTGGCGCTGGGTTGGCCGAGCAGGGCGTCGATGAGGTTTAGGCTATCGAGGCAGGCGTTGGGAGGGAGGGGGGTATGGACGAGGCTGGCCAGGCTGGCGGGGAGGTCGATGGTGCAGACTATTTCGTCTGAGGTGCCGGGTTGGATGGTGCCGGGCCAGCGGGTGATGAAGGGGGTTCGGGTGCCGCCTTCGAGGATGCTGTATTTGCCACCGCGGAAGGGGCCATTGGGTTGGTGGTTGCCGTTTTTTTCGATGGCTTGGTCTTTGTATCCGTCGTCGAGGACGGGGCCGTTATCGGAGCAGAGGATGACCAGAGTATTTTCGGTGAGGTGGAGGCGGTCGAGAGTCTGGAGGATTTGGCCGACGGACCAATCGAGTTCTGCGATGGCGTCGCCGCGGTAGCCGAGTGAGGTGGAGCCTTGGAAGCGTTCGTGGGGCATGCGGGGGACGTGGATATCGTGGGAGGAGAAGAAGAGGAAGAAGGGCTGGTCTTGGTGGGATTCGATCCATTGGATGGATTGGGTGATCCATTTATCGGCGAGGTCTTCATCGCGGAAGCGGGCCTGGTTTCCGCCGGTGTAGAATCCGATACGGCTGATGCCGTTATGGATGGTGTTGTTATGGCCGTGGGACCAGTCCATTTTGAGTGAGTCACGGTGAGTTACGCCGGTGGGGTGGTCGGGGGAGGGTTTTTCACTGCCGACCCAGAGTGGGTCGAGAGGGTCGAGGTTCAGGACTGTTTCATTTTCCACGTAGACTTGGGGTACCCGGTCATTGGTGGTGGGGAGGAGGAGGGCGTAATCGAAGCCGATTTGGAGGGGGCCCGGGGTGAGGGAGCTGTTCCAGTCGGGGCCGGTGGGGTTGCCCAGGCCGAGGTGCCATTTACCGATGACGGCGGTTTGGTATCCGGCATTTTTGAGGAGGGAGGGCAGGGTGGTTGTTCCGGGCTGGATGATAGCGGGGCTATTGGGGGGTGCTATGCCGGTGTTATTTTGGCGGAAGGCGTAGGTGCCGGTAAGAAAAGAGTAGCGTGTCGGCGTACAGGTTGA
>JBMTVN010000361.1:0-4321 GCA_049451415.1 Limisphaerales bacterium
GCCCGGGTGGGTGGAGGTGAGGGTGATTGATGATGGGCCGGGTATACCTGAGGCGGCGTTGGAGCGGGTTTTTGAGCGCTTTTATCGGGTGGACAAGGCCAGGTCGAGGGATCAGGGGGGGACCGGGTTGGGCTTGGCGATTGTGAAGCACATAGTGCAGTGCCACGGGGGGCGGGTATGGGCAAGGAGTCGAGCCGGCGAAGGCACGACCTTTTACTTTACGCTGCCGGCTGCCGCTTTGTGACTAGGCGTGGGCGTGGCGTCGGGGGCGGGGGCCTGGGGAGTTGGTTTGGCGCAGGGGGGACCGGACACTCAGCCAGCTTTTGGTGGGGATGAGGCTGAAGGACATGATGATGAGCTGGCTGGCGATGAAGCCGTAGAGGGCGACCAGGGCTTTATCCATGAACCCGTAGGTATGGAGGCCGACGCCGAGCATATTGACGCCGAACCATGAGAAACTGGTGACGATATTTCCGAAGACGGCCATGGCGGCCATACCGCGTTCACGGACCATCCCGCCCCAGCGGGCATGGAGCATGGCGGCGCACCAAAGAACAATGAGCAGAGCACCATTTTCCTTGGGATCCCAGCCCCAGAAGCGGCCCCAGGACTGGTCTGCCCAGATTCCGCCGAGGATGGTGCCGACGAAGCTGAAGAGAGTGGCGAAGCAGATGATGCCGTAGATGAGGCGGCCGATGACCTTGACCTGTTCCGATCCCAGAACGCGGGTGAAGGGGCCCAGAACGAGGAGAAGGATCCCGAAGAACCCAGCGAGGAACATGGCTGAGTAGCCGATTGTGATCGTGACGACGTGGGTGGCGAGCCAGAAATTGCTATCGAGCACGGCGCGCATCATTTCCATGGTATCTCCGCCGACGCCAAGGTTGTGGGCGATGACGAGAGTGGCGAAGCCGATGAAGCTGCCTGAAGCGGCACCGATACCGATACGGTGGATGCGTTCCATCATGAGACCGAGGAGGGCGGAGCCCCAGCCGATGAAGATAGCTGAGGAGTAGAGGTTGGTGACGGGGGGGCGGCCTTCGAGCACCATGCGGTAGAGGAGGCCACTGCTGTGGATGAGGACGCCCACGAAGAGGAGCCATACGGCGGCGCGCCGGAGGTTTTCGGACAGTTTGATCCAATAGGCGCAGATGAGGAGGAAGGCGAGCACGTCGACCACGAGGGCGCGGTAGAAGGGGGCGAAGGCGTTGAACCGGGTTTCGGCGAGGGCTTTCTTGATTTCGGTTTCGAACGCGGGTTTGAGGTAGCCCTGGTAATTGTCGAGTGTGGCGTTGAAGCCGGCGGTATCATTGTTGTGATAGGCGGTGGCGAGTTTGGCGTAGGCTTCGACTGCGGGGTTGAGTGTGCCGGTGCGGAGTCCGTTGAGCACGGCCTCGCCGAGGTTTTCCCAATCATCGGGGGCTTGGGTGGGGTTGGCCGGGGGGATGATGAGGGGGTGGGCCATTTGGGCGGTGGGTTCGAATCCGCGGAGGAAGTTGATGGATTGGGTGAGGGCTTCCTGGTCGTAGTCCTGGCCGGCCTGGCGCGCCTGGAGGGCGGCGAAGCCTGCGGGCAGGGAGGCTTGGAACGCGGCGATTTCAGCGGCGGCGTCGTGCATGCCTTCGGGTTTGACGCTGTTTTTGAGGCGTTGATAGAGATTGAGGGCGCTCCAGAGCTTGAGGGATTGCCGTTCCAGCGGAGTGCGCTCGGAGGTTTCCTTGGCGTTGGCGGCCCGGGCTTCGTTTTCCAGGGCGTTCATGGAGGGGAAGATCTGGTTGAAGGAGTAGTGTTTCCCGTCTTCGCCTGCGTCGGGGTTCGCTTGCGGGAGGCGGAGGAGAGAGACCAGTTCCGGGTGGTCGACACGGAAGACCTTGCGGGTATCGGCGGTGGAGGGTTTGAAGAAGACTTCCAGCAGCCAATCGATGGCGGGCATGGTTTGTCCGCGGCGTTCTGCGTTAAACACACTGAAGTGCAGTTTGATGGGGGCCTTTTGTTTGCCGCGGAGCTGGAGGAGTGTATTCCTGGCGACGGAGTCCATGGGTTGGACGCGGCCATTGAGCAGAACTGGGAGTCGGCCGAAGTCCTGGCTATGGAGGCCGGACTGGGATTTTGGGAGGAGGGAGGAGAGGGCCCAGGCGGCCATAAAGACAGCCAGGCCCAGGGGCCACCATGCGAGTTTGGATTTAGGCTTCATTGGACCTTTTTCGAAGGAATTTGAGCAGATGAGTCATGAACTGCCAGACCAGGCCGAGGCCGACCATGGTGCAGGAGACGTAGGGGGTGAGCCAGCTAGGATTACGCACCACTTGGAGCGTGGAGCTGCCGTTGGCTGCGGCCATTTGGAACTGGTAGTACGTATTGCCGCCGTAGCGCAGCGGGTTGTTCATCCAGATTTTCACTTCACGGTTTTCCCCTGTGGCGGGGTTGTTGAGAGTGACCAGAGAGCTGAAGTTTTTGGGTATTTCAGTACCGGGATAGATGTCGTGCCGGCACTCGATCAGCGTCAGGGAGAAGGGTTCGTAGTGGCGTTTGGGCCGGAGGGCCAGCTCGTAGGATCGGCCGTTGTGGGAGAAGGCTTGGGGTTGGGCGATGGCACTGGAGAGGAGCCATGAGCCAATTGTCTGGTTCCCGTTGCGGGCTTCAACAATGGCCGTGGGGAGGTTGCGCTCGTCCATGGAAGTGGCTGAGGGTTTGCCGACGATCCAGATACCGATGCCGATACCTTGGGTGGCGGGGGACTCGATGGCTCCACTGACCTGTTTTGTGAGCAGGTCCGCATTCAGCCAGTATTGTGTGACGTGGAGGGAGATGGGGAGACTGCCTGTGGGGAGGTCGCCGGTTTTGCGGATGAACTTTTCGGGGATCGCAGTGACCTCGTTATGTTCGGGGTCCGTGGTATCGACGATGACCAGCTCATTGGCATGGAAGTCCTCGGAGTAGTTCTTGGTTTCGCCCTCGCTGAGTCGCATGGCGCTTTCGACGGAGAGGGAGTCGGTGAAGACCTGTCCCAGGAGGAGGAGGACGAGTCCGGCGTGGATGAGCAGGAGTCCGAGCTTTGGTTTAAAGGGGCGGAGTTTCTTTGAGCCTACAAGGATCAGGTTCAGGAGCATGAGTCCGCCAATGAGGTAACCGCCGGGGAAGATCGGGATTTGGAGGCGCCCGCCGCCCGGGGCCCAGAAGACGAAGAGGCTTTGGAAGTAGCGATCCTGGACGGCGTAGAGCCCTTGGTCTTTTTGGGCGATGGTGCCGACAAAAACCAGCACCATGGCCAGCGTGAGGAGCAGGGCCGTGAGTTTGAGCGACGTGAGGAACCGGAACAGCTTATTCATTTTTGTGGGTGTTTGCTGCTGCGGAGGAATTCTATGAAGGCGGCTTTTTGGGCTTCGGCGCCCTCGGCACCGCCGGTGAGTTTATAGAACCAGGTGCTGCCATTTCTTGGAACGATTGCACCGATCATGCGCTTGTTGCCGGTGATATCGAGGATTTGGGCTTCACCGTCGGCGGTGGTGATGGTCTCGAGCGATTGCAGGGCTTCTGCTTCAGGGACGGCGGGAAGGCCGACTTGGCCGCGCCAGCGGTTGACATTGGCGGCGGCT
Source organism: Limisphaerales bacterium (assembly GCA_049451415.1). Taxonomy (GTDB): domain Bacteria; phylum Verrucomicrobiota; class Verrucomicrobiia; order Limisphaerales; family JAHDYP01; genus JBMTVN01. Next base: position 3,597 of record JBMTVN010000361.1, read on the forward strand.
CCACCGACGTCACCGGGGAAGTTGCTGATGGCGATATCCACGGTTTGGTCTCCGGAGCCGGCGGAGAAGCGGGCGAGGACCATTCGTGGGGCCGTTTGTGCGGTCCAACCGGCAGGAACCTGCCACTCAGGGAGGTTAGCGCCGCTGGCGACCGGGGCTGAGGGGGTGGTGCTATTGGAGGGGGTGCCGATGGGGGGGTGGGAGGCGGGGAGGTTGCCCATCATGGGGATGGAGATTTCTTCGATCTCGAGCGTTTTCAGGAAGTCCCTGAAGCCGGGTTTGGAGCTTTCCACGGCTGGGGCATCCCCTGTCATGCGGATGTAGTAGGTGAAGGCGGCCTGGTCGAGGATAGCGACGAGGACGCGTCCGGCTGGCTGGCTGGCATCGGCCTCCGAGAACATGTCATAGAGATTGCCCTGGCTTTTGCCGATTTGGGTGGTTTCGGCCAGCTCGGTGAGTCCGGCCTGATCGAGCGGGGTGAGGTTGAAGCGTTCGCGGAAGATATTGATGACATCGAGTTCACTGGCGACTTTACCGGGCAGGGAAATGATGGAGACGGAGGCTTGGCCGGCATCATTGGTGATGGCGAAGTTGGCCGGGCTCATTTCGGAGGGGCCGAGTTCCTGCCAGCCTTCGGGGGCTGTCCAATTCATTTTCGGGGTGGGCATTCCACCGTGGGCGCCGGTTTGCATGCCGGCGTGGGGATCCTGGGCGGAGGCGGCTGG
>JBMTVN010000362.1:0-4308 GCA_049451415.1 Limisphaerales bacterium
CCCCCCCCCCCCCCCCCCCCCCCCCCCCCCCCCCCCCCCCCCCCCCCCAAATCGGTTTCCGCGGATGGTGCAAGAGTTTTACGTGGAACAGATGCGGATGGCGGAGGTGCGTCGGGTCGGGCGGTTGGCGTCGTTGCGGACGCGAGAGGACGCGGAGCATTACGTGAGGGATGTGCGGCTGAGGATTCGCGAGTGTTTTGGTCCGTTTCCGGAGAAGACCCCCTTGAATGCGAGGATTACAGGTGTGGTGCGGCGTGAGGGGTATCGGATTGAGAACGTTCTTTTCGAGAGTCGGCCGGGTTTCCTGGTGACGGGGAATTTGTATCTACCGGAGACGGAGGGAGGGCGGCGTCCGGGGGTGGTTGCGACGTGCGGGCATTCGAGCAACGGGAAGGCGGAGGGGGCGTATCAGTCATTTTGCCAGGGGCTGGTGCGCCAGGGGTATGTGGTCTTGATCATTGATCCATTGGGGCAGGGGGAGCGGTTGCAGTATGTGGGGGACGGGGGTGGATCCAGGGTTGGGGTGGGGGTACGGGAGCATTTACTGGCAGGCAACCAACAGTTTTTGGTGGGTGAGTTTATTGGCGCCTGGCGGGCGTGGGACGGGATTCGGGCGCTGGATTACTTGCTGACGAGAGAGGAGGTCGATCCGGCGCATGTGGGAGTGACGGGGAATTCGGGCGGGGGGACCATGACCACATGGTTGTGCGGGCTGGAGGACCGATGGACGATGGCGGCTCCAAGCTGTTTTGTGACCACGTTCCGCCACAACTTGGAGAACGAGTTGCCGGCGGATACCGAGCAATGTCCGCCGGGTGCGATTGCATTGGGGTTGGACCATGAGGATTTCATTGTGGCGATGGCGCCGAAGCCGGTGATTTTGCTGGGGAAGGAGAAGGACTTTTTTGATGTGCGGGGAACGCGAGAGGCCTTTGAGAGGCTGAAGCGTTTGTATCGGTTGCTAGGCGCGGAGGACCGGATTGGATTCTATGCGGGGCCCACGGCGCATGGTTTTAGCCGGGAAAATCGCGAAGCCATGTATGCGTGGTTTAACCGCTGGACGGGGAGGGAGCAGCTGTCTCCTGAGGATGACATTGTGTTGGAGGAGGATGTGGTCTTGCAGTGCACGATTGAGGGACAAGTGTCCGCGCTGGGGTCGAGGTCCGTGTTTTCATTTACCCGGGAGAAGGCGGAGAAGCTGAAGTTGGAGAGGCCGGTTTTGGGGGCGGATGAGTTAAGGGACCGGGTGCAGGAAGCGTTGCGACTTCCGGCCAGGGAGGGGATGCCGTACTTCCGGGTGCTGAGGTCGCATCGGGACAATGGGTATCCGTTGCCCTTTGCGACGCCGTATGCGGTGGAGACCGAGCCGGGGGTGCAGGCGTTAGTGTGTCGCTTGGGGCAGGAACGGCTGGAGGCTGCTCCGCCGAGGGTGAGTGGGCCGGCGTTGCTCTATGTGGCCCATCACAGTGCGGATATGGAACTGAGGGAAGAAGAGCGGATCCGAGGCTGGATGGAAGAGTACGAGGGAGGAGTGTTGTATGCATGTGATGTGCGGGGCATTGGGGAGTCGAAACCGAACACGTGCGGGGAGAACATGTTTTTGCATCCGTATGGCAGCGACTATTTCTATGCGATTCATGGGTTGATGTTGGGACGTCCGTATGTGGGGCAGAAGACCCATGATGTGCTGAGTGTTCTCGATTGGTTGATGGCGTGTGGACACCGGGAAGTGCATCTGGCGGGCAAGGGATGGGGGAGTGTTCCGGCGGCTTTTGCTGCACTGTTATCCGAGCACGTGAAGGATGTGCAATTGTGGGAGCGGCTGGAATCGTATCATGCGCTTGCGGTGGAGGAAGATTGCGGCTGGCCGTTGTCGGTTATGTTGCCGGGTGTGCTGGGACAGTTTGATTTGCCGGAAGTGTATGCGGCCGCGCTGGGGCGCGGCCGCGGGAGAGCGGAGTGAGGAGAAGGGAGACAGTGGAGCAGGCGCTTCACGCGAGGGCCCGTTTCGATAGCGATCCCGCTCCCGATAGCGATTTCGATGCGTGAGCGAGGATGGTGTACGGGTTTGTTTGTTTAACATGAGGGCACAGAGAACGCGGAGGGATGGACAGGTGCAGGTTCTGAAATACAGAAACTCTGAAACACTGGGGCTTGTGGGAAGGGTGGGCAAAAAGATGGGGGAGTAGTTTGGGGTTTTGGAATGCCGCAACACGGAAGCACCGCGACTTTACCCTTGAGGACGTGGGGCTCACCTTGGACATGCGTGGCGTTTTGGTGGGCTTGACTGGGTGGTGTGGGTGGACGGAGGATCGGCATTGATGAACCCTGAACGAAAGAGGCTTACGGTGGGGGTGTATGTTGGAGTGATGCGATGGGGGTTGAGTATGTTGGCCGGGATGGGAGTGTCGTTGTCGGGGCTGGAGTTGGCGGTTGAGGTGGAGGAGGACGTTTACACGTATGAGGCGGCTAATAATGGAGCCGGGCCGATGTGGTGTCATGGATCGACGTGTTTGGTGCGGGACGGGGAGGAGGTTTACGCGAGCGGGTTGGAGACCTTGGAGGGAGCGAAGCCATTGAACAATTGCCGCTGGTTTTTGCTACGGAGGGTGGATGGAGGGTGGAAGCGGGTGTTGGTGGATGAGGTGGATCGAACGCGGGAGCCGAGTCCACTGGTGACTTTTGGGGGTGGTCGGGTTTTGCTATCGGCGAATCCGACCTTGGCGCTGGGTGAGTATTCGGGGGCGGCTCGGCCGCAGATTTTAGAATTCCGGTTTGGAGGGGATAGCAGGAGGGGGTATGAGCTCTATCCTTGGTTGCCCAAATGGGGGGGCAGGCCTGAATTCACGGAGCACTCGTATCGGAGTTTTGCGGCGGACGGGGAGCGGGTTGAGCTGATCTTGTTCCAGAACGTGGGGTATACCCATGCGGAGTGGGCATTTTTGGATCGGGAGGGGGAATGGAGTGCGCGGGGGCAACTGAAATGGCCTTGGGGTGAGGGGTATGTGAAGTCGGAGCCGATTCGGGTATGTTATCCGAACGTGGCGGTGGTGGAGGGGGCGGTTTATTTCTGTGGGGTCAGCGATATTATTGAGCCGAACCCGGAATGGCGTGCATTCAAGAAGGAGCTGACGGGGCAGCAATGGGATTATGATTTCCGGAGGTTGTTCTTCACTTGGACGCCGGATGTTCGGACTGAGGGTTTTCGGGAGTGGGTGGAGGTGGCGAGTCGGGAATCGACGTGCGGCTGGATTACGCCCGGGGACTTACATGCGGGTGAGGACGGCGTGGTGCACGTGCTTTGGTCGGAGCGGGCGTTGGATGAGCGGTTGCGGGACCGGTTTTATCCGGGAGAGAAACAGCGACACGCTTTGGAGTATGCGCGGGTTCGAGATGGCAAGGTAGTCATGCGGCGGACTTTGGTTGAGTTGAAGGAGGGGGAGGACGGCGCGGTTCCGGGGCGCGGGAGGTTTCATGTGACGCCGGATGGAAAGTTATGGGTGGTGTATTACGCTTCGGGTTCCGGGAGGGACAAGTTGGGGCGGGAGCGGACGGGGAATTGGCTTGTGGAAGTGCTGCCGGATGGTTCGCTGGGGGAACTGGCCAGAGTGCCGTTGAAGGTGCCGTTTGGGGATTTTTTCACGGCGAGCATGAGGGCGGGGAACCGGTCCTCGTGGAAACTGGATTTGTTGGGAACACAGTCAGGAAAGGTGAACACAATGAGTTATGCGTGCATTCGGTTGGGGGACGGGGGTGAGCGATGAGCGGGCGGGTGGCGATGGCGATAGGGGCGCATCCGGATGATGTGGAATTCATGATGGCGGGGACGTTGGTTTTGCTGAAGCAGGCCGGGTTTGAGACGCATTTGATGAACCTGGCTTCGGGGTCGTGCGGGAGTGCGACGGTTCCGGCGTCGAAACTACGGGCGGTGAGGAAGCGGGAGGGGCGGGCTGCGGCGGACGTCTTGGGGGCGGTGTTTCATCCGAGTCTGGTAGATGACCTGGAGATTTATTATGAGCGCAGGACGTTGAAACGTTTGGCGGCGGTGATTCGGGAGGTGAAGCCGAGCGTGCTGCTGGTGCCATCGCCGCAGGACTACATGGAGGATCACACCAATGCATGCCGGCTGGCGGTGACGGCTGCCTTTGTGCGGGGCATGCCGAATTTTGTGACGCAGCCTGCGAGGTTGGCCGTGGAAGGGGAGGTCACGTTGTATCATGCCATGCCGCATGGGTTGCGAGACAGCTTGCGGCAGCGGGTCATGGCGGGGGCGTTTGTGAACACGTCGCGGGTGATGGAGCAGAAAGC
>JBMTVN010000363.1:0-4304 GCA_049451415.1 Limisphaerales bacterium
GGAGAGGGGGGGCCGGCGGAGCCGAATCCCTGTACCCGCCTCCCGGCGGGTCGGTCCCCTTCGGTGTTTCAGTACGGTAAGGCGCGTCTGGTGACGCGCGAGGGGGGGGGTAAACCGGTGTTTCGGTAATTCGGAGTTTCGGATTGGATAGGCGCCTGGGGTGAGGGGCGCGGCTTTTCTGAAACACAGAAACTCGGAAACTCTGAAACACGGGTCCCCGGGGGAAAGCGTTGAGGTTTTTGGGGTGGGTGCTATAGGGTTTGGGTCATGAACCCTGAAACGAGAGGCGAGGTATCGCGTCGTCAATTTTTGAAGAGGACAGGTTTTGCTACCGGGGTGGCGGTGGCTGGGGGTGGTTCATTTGGGGTGCATGGGGGTGAGGAGGCGGGGGTGCGGGTGGCGCTGATTGGGTGTGGGGGGAGGGGGAGTGGGGCGGTGGCGGATGCGATGCGGGGGGGGGAACGGGTGTTGGGTGGTGGGGGTGCGGTACGGTTGGTGGCGATGGCGGATTTACGTCAGGACCGGTTGTATGGGTCCTACAACACGTTGCGGGATGCGTTTGGGGATCGGGTGGATGTGCCGGCGAGCCGGAGGTATGAGGGGTTTGACGGGTATCGGGAGGCGATTGATGCGTTGCGGCCGGGGGATGTGGCGATGTTGGCGACGCATGCGGCGTTTCGGCCGGTGCATTTGGAGTATGCGGTGAAGCGTGGGGTGAATGTTTTCATGGAGAAGCAGTTCGCGGCGGATCCGGGCGGGGTGCGTCGGGTATTGGCTGCGGGCGAGGTGGCGGAGCGGAAGGGGTTGAAGATTGCGGCGGGTTTGATGTGTCGGCATTCGGCGGCGCGGCAGGCGTTGGTGCAGAAGATTCGGGAGGGGGAGATGGGGGAGGTGGAGTTGATTCGGGCGTATCGGATGGATCCGGGGTATCGGATGGGGCCGAAGCCGGCCGGGGTGAACGAGTTGATGTGGCAATTGAGTCCGGGGCATCCGTATCAGTTTATGTGGGCGTCTGGGGGGATTTTTCTGGAGTTGATGATCCACCAGATTGACGAGTGTTTTTGGATTAAGGATGCGTGGCCGGAGTCGGCGCATGGGGTTGGGGGTCGGTATGCGGGGAGCACGGATTGCAGCCAGAATCTGGATAGTTATGCGGTGGAGTATACCTTTCCGGACGGGACGAAGGCGCAGGTGACGGGGCGGTATATTCCGAACTGTCACAATGATTTTGCGACGTTTGTTCACGGGAGCAAATGTGCGGCGAAGTTTTCGGGGGACATTCATGCACCGGATTCGTGGATGTATCGGGGGCAGAGAGTGGCGTCGTCGGAGGTGGCGTGGCGTGCGCCGCGGGAGGAAGTGAGTCCATGGCAGGCGGAGTGGGAGGTGTTGTTGAGGGCGATTCGGGAGGATCGGCCGCATAATGAGGCGCGCCGGGCGGCGTTATCCAATCTCGGGGCGATGATGGGCCGGGCGGCGGTGCATATGGGGACGGTGGTGACATGGGAGCAGGCGATGGCGTCGGACTTTGCTTTTTATGGGGATGTGGATGGCTTGACGCCGTCGAGTCCGGCGCCGGCGCAGGCGGATGGGGAGGGGCGGTATGAGGCGCCGGTGCCCGGGGTATGGCGGGAGGTGTAGGGATTCGGCGGAGCCGAATCCCTGTTTCCTTCGACTCGGGGCGTTGCCCCTCGCTCAGGCTCAGTCCCCTTCGGTGGTTCAGTAGAGTAAGGCGCGTCCGGTGACGCCCGAGGGGGGGCTGATGGATCTGACTGATCTGACTGATCGGGGGGGGGCGGGGTTTTCGGTTGTGTGAGATTTATTCTGTAGAGTTGCTTGGTGTGAGTGGGGTTGCGTAAGTTGGCGGGCCGGTGAGCGAACCAACTGAAAACCAAGAGCCGTTGCGGGTGGGGATGATTTCCCTGGGGTGTGCGAAGAACCTGGTGGATGCGGAGATCATGCTGGGGACTTTGTTACAGGAGGGGATGGAAGTGACGCCCGATGCGGGTGAGGCGGACGTGGTGATTGTGAACACCTGTTCGTTTATTGACGCGGCGCAGGAGGAGAGTGTGGACACGATCCTGCAGTCGGCGGCTTTGCGGGAGGCGCATCATCGGGGGCAGGGGTTGGTGGTGAGCGGGTGTTTGCCGCAGCGTTTTCGGGAGGAATTGCCGAAGTTGATGCCTGAGGTGGATGCGTTTATGGGGATTGATCAGGTGGCCGGGGTGGGTCGGATTGTGCGGGAGGCGTTGGAGCGGCGTCAGAAGCGGGTGGCGCCGGCGGTGCGTGGGTCGAAGAAGAAGGCGGCCAAGAAGAAGGTGGCGAAGGCGGGGGTGAAATCGCGGTCGGCGGCTGAGCCGGCGGCCTTTGAGGTGACGCGGAGGCCGAAGTATATACCGGACTACGGGACGCCGCGGTTTCGCTTGACGCCGCAGCATTTTGCTTATGTGAAGATTGCGGAGGGGTGCAATCATCCGTGTAGTTTCTGCATTATTCCGCAGATGCGCGGGGGGCATCGGAGCCGGGGGCAGGCGGATGTGGTGGAGGAGGTGCGTCGGTTGGTGGCGGAGGGGGTGAAGGAGATCAACCTGATTTCGCAGGACACGACTTATTACGGTTTGGATTTACGTCCGAAGCGGACGGGTGGGGCGTCGTCGCCGGAGAAGTTTGCGGTGGCGGTGCGGGAGGCCGGGGCGGCGGGGCCGACGTTGTCGGGTTTGCTGCGGGAGCTGAACAGTTTGGAGGGAGATTTTTGGGTGCGGCTGTTGTATACGCATCCGGCGCACTGGACGGACGAGTTGATTGGGACGATTGCGGAGTGTTCGAAAGTGGCGCGGTATGTGGACATGCCGTTGCAGCATATTCATCCGGTGATGCTGGAGCGGATGAGGCGGGAGACGTCGCGGGAGTATATTGAGGATTTGATTCGGCGGATTCGGAGGGGGATTCCGGGGATTGCGTTGAGGACGACGTTTATTGTGGGTTTTCCGGGGGAGACCGAGGCGTGTTTTGAGAGTTTGCTGGAGTTCATCCGAGAGGTGCGGTTTGAGCGGATGGGGGTCTTCACCTATTCGCATGAGGAGGGGACGCGGGCATCGAGGATGAGCCAACTGATTGCGGACGAGGTGAAGCAGGAGCGTCGGGATCGTGCGATGGCGGAGCAGTTGCTGGTGTCGCGGGCGCATGGTGCGGCGCAGGTGGGGCGGGAGCTGCGGGTGTTGCTGGAGGAGCAGGCGAAGGCGAAGGATTTACCGCCGGTGGATGTGAGTTCGTGGGAGCACGGGCTGGTGCGGTCGGGTGAGGATGCGGGGAAGGGGTTGCGGGGCAAGTGGACGGTGGGGCGGGGTGAGGCGGATGCGCCGGACATTGACGGCCGGGTGTATGTGCGTGGGGCACTGGGGGCGGGCGAGTTTGCGCGGGTGCGCGTGGTGAAGTCGACCGACTATGACCTGTTGGCGGAGCCGGTGGGTGACTGAGGTGGAGGGAGGCGCATGAATTTACCCAACAAACTCACCGTGGGTCGGCTGGTGTTGACCGTCTTGTTTCTGCTGGTGTTTTTTTCCGGGATACCGTGGGGGGAGACCGTGGCGCTGGTGTTGTTTTTGGTGGCGAGCATTACCGATCACTATGACGGGAAGATTGCGCGGCGGGACGGGTTGATCACGAACTTCGGGATTTTGATGGATCCATTGGTGGACAAGATCCTGACGTGTTCGGCGTTCATTGCGTTTGTGGGTCGGGATTTGATGCCGGCGTGGATGGTGGTGATTATTGTGGGGCGGGAGCTGGCGATCACGGGGTTACGCTTGTTGGCGGCGGCGCAGAACATGGTGCTGGCGGCGGAGGGTTTTGGTAAGCACAAGACCGTTTCGCAGATTGTGGCGATAGTTGCGACCCTGGTGCTGGTGAGTTACACGCAATGGGGCGGGGTGTTGCAGTCGTTTTTTGCGTGGCCGGTGCTGTGGATTCCGTGGGTTGAGATCGTGGCGGAAGTGTCGCAATGGGTGGCGGTGTTCTTCACGGGGTTGTCGGGCTACATCTATTTGCGGAACAACAGTGAGTTGTATTTGAAGGACGTTTGATGGGGGACGCGAAATCCAGTGGCGGTTGGCTGGTGTGGGTGGCTCAAGGGTTTGGGAGTGGACGGATGCCGGTGGCGCCGGGGACATGGGGGACTTTGCCCGGGATAGCCGTGACGGCCGGGTTGCTGATGTCGGGTCATCTTCTGTGGTATTTCCTGGGAGCTGTGCTGCTGGTGGTGGTGGCGGTGCCGTTGTGTGGGTATGCGGAGCGGGCGATGGGGG
>JBMTVN010000364.1:0-4300 GCA_049451415.1 Limisphaerales bacterium
AACATGTGTTACCTATGTTCTGACCCAAAAGTGTTACCTATGTCTTGACTGCGCCTCCTCTCTCCCTGCGGTCCGCCCTCAGCGCTCTGCCCTCCGCGCTCTGCGCTTTGCGCTATGCCCTCAGCCCTCTGCCCTCAGCGCTATGCCCTCAGCCCTCAGCCCTCAGCCCTCAGCCCTCAGCGCTCTGCGCTCTGCGCTTCCCCCTTCCCGCTCTGCGCTCCGCGCGCAGCGCAACAGCTTGCCAGCCCCCACCAACACGCTACCCTATCCCCCCATGCAGCCCGCTCTGCCCAGCACCACCCGCATCATCCTCGCTCTCACCCTCACCGGCCTCACCCTCCTGCCCCTCACCGGTTGCCGCCGCTCCGACAACGGAAACCCATCCGCCTCATCGACCGAACCCGCCCAGGACTTCGCCCACTGGATGAACGTCGGCAAGAATTACTACGACCGCGGCGAAGCCAAACGCGCCATCGACCCCTTCACCCAAGCCACCCAACTCAACCCCACCGACGCCGATGCGCAACTGAACCTCGCCAACGCCCTCCTCCTCTCCGAAGACACCACCAACGCCCTCGACCACGCCCAGCGCGCCATCACCCTCGACCGCAACCTCGCCGCCGCCTACTACGTCGCCGGATGCTCCCTCAAACGCATGGGCCAGTTCGAGGAAGCCCTCAAAATGCTCCAGCAAGCCAAAGACCTCGCCCCCAAAGTCGGCGCAACCACCTTCCAGCTCGCCTCCGCCCACCAGGAACTCGGCCACTTCGAAGACGCCGCCGCCGCCTACCAGGAACTCCTCGGCTTCGAACCCAACCACCCCACAGCCTGGTACACTCTCAGCCAATGCCTCATCCGTAATAACCAGCCGGAAGCCGCGCAGGATGCCCTCGAAAAACACCGCGCCCTCCAGGCCCAAGGCCTCCAACCCGGCCAAAAACCCATGGACGTCGCCCGCCTCGAACGCTGCATCCATACCGATGCCCGCGCCCCCTTCATCATCGAACAACCCCCCGCCCAGGGTATCCCCGTCACGTTCACCGATGTCTCCGCCTCCACCCTGCCCCAAGACCTCCCCTGCCAAGCCCCCTTCGCCTTCCTCGATATCCACACCGATGGACATAACAGCCTCTTCGTCACAACCCCCAACGGCTTCCAGCTCCTCCTCAACGACGGCACCCGGTTCATGCCCCAAGGCAATCCCGTCCCCCTGAATACCAACGCCACCTACTTCAATTGCCTCGTCGCTGACCTCCAAAATGACCGCTACCCCGATGCCCTCATGATCGGTGACCAGGGTATCCACGCCTTCCGCTTCGCCACCAATGGCCGCATCACAGATGTCACCACCTTCTCGCGCCTCGGCAAAGTCCCCGCCAAAAACGGCTCTCTCATCGATATCGACTTCACCGGCAAACTCGACCTCCTCGCCATCAATCCCACCAACGCTTCAGTCCAGGTCATGCGTAACCTCGGCAGTATGTACTTCAAGGACGTCACCGCCACCTCCGGCATCCCCAGCTCCATCCAGTCCGCCACCTCCATCGCCGTCGAGGACTGGAACAACGATGACCAGCTCGATGTCATCATCGCCCAAAATGACGCACCCCCCGCCCTCCTGCTCAAGGAACGCGGCGGCCCCCTCACACTCACCAACTCCCCCACCCATTGGCCCAACGGCTCAGTCATCGCCGTCGCCGACTTCAATAACGACCTCCTCGGCGACCTCGCCATCGCCACACCCAACGGCATCCAAATCGTCCTCAATAAAACCACCAACCATATCGCACTCACCTCCCAACCCACCCCAACCCAAACACTCTACCCCTTCGATTACGACAACGATGGCTGGCTGGACCTCCTCGTCGCCGGCCCAGGCCTCCGGGCCTTCCGCAACCTCGGTAGCAACGGCTTCACTGAAACCACCGATACCCTCCAACTCAATACGCTCAGTAACCTCAATATCAATGCCATCGCCTCGGCCGATATCGACATCGACGGCGACTCCGACCTCGTCATCCACGCCAGCGGCTCCGGCCTCAAGGTCCTCCGCAACGACGGAGGAAACGCCAACCTCCAGGTCAAAGTGCAGCTCTACGGAAACCGCTCCAATGCCAGCGGACTCGGTTCCCGCATCGAAATCACCGCCGGCCAACTCCGCATCGGACGCCGCGTCAACCAACTCCCCATCGAAATCGGCGTCGGCTCCCACAAAATCCTCGAATCCCTCAACGCCCGCTGGCTCAACCTCGACCTCAATAACGTCGACGTCGAAGTCAACCCCACCGCCGCACTCCCGCTCTGGGAACTCACGCTGCCCGAAGGCTCCTGCCCCTACCTCTACGCCTGGGACGGAACCCGCTTCCGCTTTGTCACCGACCTCCTCGGCTCCGCACCCCTTGGCCTCCGCGTCGCCGAAAACTTCTTCGTCGAAGCCGACCCCGATGAATACGTCTGGCTGGGCAACAGCAGCCAACTCCAACCCCGCAACGGAGCCTATGAACTCCGCATCACGGAAGAACTCCGCGAAGTCCTCTACCTCGATACCGCTGCCCTTGTCGCCGTAGATCACCCCCCCGGAACCGAGGTCTACACCACCGGGAAAATGGTACCCTCAAAACCCTTCCCCCCTCACGAACTCATCACTCTCAAACCACTCGGCCCTCTCCTCCACGCGGAACGGAACGACGGACTCGATGTCACCCAAGCCCTCAGGGAAATCGACCAGCACCACGCCTCCCCCATCCATCCCCGCATCCCCCAACTCCGCGGCCTCGCCGAACCCTGGTCCATCACGCTCGACTTCGGGCCCCTCCCCACCGACCGCCCCCTCGCCCTCGGTATCACCGCCTGGCTCCGCTTCGGTGGCGGTATGGCCAACGTCGCCGCTTCCCAAAACCCCGACCTCCCCTTCCCCTTCCCCACTCTCGAGGTCGAAACCCAACCCAACCAATGGCAGCCCGTCGACCTCGTCTTCGGAACCCCCGCAGGCAAAACCAAAAACCTCATCGTCGACCTCACCGGGAAACTGCCCCCCAAATGCCATCGGCTCCGTATTACCACCGCCTACGAACTCCACTGGGACCGTATCGCCCTCATGGAAAAAACCGGCGAAACCTCCACGCATATCACCCGACTCACCCCCGATACCGCCAATCTCCGCTACCGCGGCTTCAGCCGGTTCGAAGACAAACCCTGGACCCAACCCCTCACCCCCGCCTACGACCAAGTCTCACTCAACCCCGCCTGGCGCATCACCCCCGCCGGTTGGTGCACCCGCTACGGCGACGTCCTCCCCCTCATCCAAGACCGCGATAACGCCCTCGCCCTACTGAATGGCGGCGATGAAGTCGTCCTTCGCTTCGAAGCCAGCAAACTCCCACCAACCCCGCCCACCCTGCAACGCACCTTCTTCCTCTTCTCCACCGGATGGGACAAAGACTCCGACTTCCACTGCGAAAAAGGCTGGGAAGTCGCCCCCCTCCCCTGGCACGGACTCTCCGACCAACGTTACGGACAAGAACCCCGCCCCTCATTCGAGAACGACGAATGGATCGAAGCCTATAACACCCGCTACGTCGGCCCCTGGATCCTCTCCCGCCCGTCCAACTAACCCCCCATCCCGTGCTCCGGAGTCTCAGGGCTTCAGAACAGCCCGCCCCCCCTCGCACACCCTCTCCCCTCTCCCTGCGGCGCCGCTCCGCGCGCCGCAAAAGCCCTCCGCGCTCTGCGCTTACCCCTTACCCCTTACCGCTTCGCGCTCCCCGCCTCAATCTGCACCTCACTCATCCCTTCACTCACCGGATAACTCTGCACCCGACCATCCATCCACCGCACCTCGACCCCGGTTACCCGACCTGTAGCCGACAACACCCGCACCGCACCATCCTGGGAATAATAACCACTACCCGCAGTCCAATAATGGGCCGGCCCCAAACCCGCCTCAGTCTTCAGCCACACCGTCGCCCCCGCCGCACCCGGATTCCCCGGCCCGCCACTTAACTTCACCCGTAACCCCGGTCGCCCTCCCGTATTGCGAAACAAACCCGTGGTGTAACCATTCTGCCCCACCACGAAATCCAACCGACCATCCCCATCATAATCCGCCAAAGCCGCACCCCTCCCCTCCCCATACAACCTCACCCCGCTCTCACTTCCCGATACAACCCGAAACCCTCCCTCACCATCCCCCTGCAACCACACCCCCCGCCCCGCATCATTCCGCGACAACTCAGGCTGAACCCCGAAGAAATTCTGCGCACAAAATAAATCCACCACCCCATCCCCATTCACGTCCCCC
>JBMTVN010000365.1:0-4297 GCA_049451415.1 Limisphaerales bacterium
TCCCCCAATACCATCGCCGCCATGATCCAGGAAGCCGCCCACCCCCAACCCTAAAACGGAACCCATATCCCATATCCCATTAAGCGGTAGCCATCCCGCTCCAAATCTGGTAACCCAAACCCCATACACAAATCCCCCAAGTGCACATGAAACCTACTCTCAATCGTCGTGCCTTCCTCGGCCGCAGCCTCGCAGCCGCAGGATCCGCAGCCGCATTCTCCCACTTCCCCCACCTGCTCGCCCAAAGCGGCAGCGCCAATAACCAGGTCCGGGTCGGCGTCATCGGTATCCGTAGCCGCGGCAATGCCCATATCAAGGACTTCCAAGCCATCCCCGATGTCCAAATCGTCGCTCTCTGCGATGCCGACAGCGAAATCCTCGAAAACCGCGTCCAGGAAACCAACGCTAAATACAACCTCCAAGGCGCCAACAAGGTCCAGGGTCACCAGGATGTCCGCCACCTCCTCGACCGCAAGGATATCGACGCCATCGTCATCGCCACCCCCAACCACTGGCACTCCCTGCTCACCATCTGGGGCTGCGAAGCCGGCAAAGATGTCTATGTCGAAAAACCCGTCAGCCACTCCATCTGGGAAGGCCGACAAATGGTCAACGCCGCCCGCAAGCACAACCGCATCGTCCAGGCCGGCACACAGCAACGCTCCTGTGCCGCCGTCCAGGAATGCGCACGCGATATCCAAAACGGCCGCTACGGCAAAGTAAAATGGATCCACTGCTCCAAACTCGGCGCCCGCAAAACCATCGGCAAAGTCTCCCAACCCACTACCGTCCCCAGCAATATCGACTACAACCTCTGGGCCGGCCCCGCCCCCATGACCCCCGTCATGCGCCAGCAATTCCACTACGACTGGCATTGGCAATGGAACTGGGGCGACGGCGAAATGGGGAACTGGGGCATCCACTACATCGATGATTTCCGCCACATCATGGGCTGGAATAATATCCCCTCCCAAGTCGTCGCCGCCGGCGGCCGCTTCCTCTGGAACGACGACGGCCAAACCCCCAATATGCACTTCGCCCTCTTCGACTACGATGGAACCCCCATCGTCGTCGATATCCGGAACCTCCCTGATCCCGAACGTGGCGGGGAAGACGGTGCCGTCTACCTCCGCTCCCGCGGCGGTAACTACATCCAGTGCGAAGACGGTTACGTCAGCATCTCCCGCGGTGGCGGCAAAGCCTTCGACAACAAAAATAAACCCGTCCACCAATACAAGGGCGACGGCGGTGGCGCACACGCCCCCAACTTCATCAGCGCAGTCCGCAGCCGTAAACGCAGCGAACTCAACGCCGAAATCGAAGTCGGCCACCTCAGCACAGCCGTCTGCCACCAGGCCAATATCGCCTACCGCGTCGGCGCCGAAGCCAGCGTCGACCAAGTCCGCGAGACCATGAAAAAACACGAGGACGCCCTCAACACCCTCGAAGACATGCTCGCCCAAATGAACGACTGCAAAGTCAACCTCGACCAGAACCGGTTCACGCTCGGGGCCCACCTCACCTACAACCGGGACAAGGAACAATTCACCGGCCCAGGCTCAGACCGCGCCAACCAGTTCCTCAAAACCTCCTACCGCGATGGCTTCGTCGTCAAAGACCAAGCCTAAATAGCCCCATATACCACTCGCCCAAGGCCCGCCCTAAAAAGGCGGGCCTTTCCTTTCCCACCCCCTCCGCCCTCCACCCTTGGACGCTGCGCCTCGCTCCCACCTCGCAAAGGTAGGATCCGGCTGTTTAATGCGTTCTACGCCGCGTTTGGACCGCAGATCATTCCACCCCCCATCCCTCACCCCATTTCGCGCGGTCACGTCCTAAATTAAAGTTGTCCCTTTTTGTCGGGAACGGTGCTGGGTTTCGGGGCGGGGAGGCGCTCGCGCGCCCCAGGCGCGCTACCCTTGGACACCCTGTGTCCCACCCCCTCTGGCATACTGCCTCCATGAATTATCCAACCCACACGTTCAGCTGGAATCAAACCGACCTCTTCACCTCCCCCGCAGCATCCGGTGAAACGACATTGGGAGGCGTCCATAGCATCCGCCCGCTCAGCGCCGGACACACCCTGAAACACGCCTCCCTTCCCATTACGAACGAACCACTCTGGAAAACCGTCTGCGGGACAGCCAGCTTCATCCTCCTCTGGATCGCCGCCCTCTGCCTCGCCTAACAGAATCGCTCCGCTCAATAGCCCGATTGAATATAGGCCAACGCAGCCAACCCGAACGCACCAAGGTTCAGCAAACCGCCCAAAATAGTAAGCCCAAAGCCCACCAACCGGTATCCCCGCGCCGGATTCCAAATCCGACGCTCCAGCTTTCTCCCCGCTCCGGATTGCCACAATGCCAACCCAAGGAATGGAATCCCCACCCAAGGCAACAAACCCAGCCAAGCAAAAACAAAACAACGCAGCGAGCGCTTGATGGCCAGGACCCGTAGCATCCCCTCCTCCCCGCTTTCCGGTCTCTCACTCATCCCCAACCTCCGCCTCCACCGGAACGGATACCGCCGAAGTCCGGCTGATCAACTCCACCTCCTGCTTCATCCGCTCAATTGAACCGCTGTTCAGACGCACGTAGATCGCCACCAACACGATCAACGCCAAAATAATCACGGTCACCAATCCGCTCTCTCCCGGTCTAGCTCCACCATTTGCTCCCAGCTTCATAGCCTCTCCTCTCCCTCCCTCCTGCCCGGCACAGCCTGAAAGGTAAACCGCGGCACCACCGCGGAATGAGGCGATCGCTTGCTCAGCTCCAACTCCCACCTCCAAACCAGCACACCTTCCACCTCGTCCCGGTTAAATACACAACGCTCCACCCCGGAAAACACCGGACGCCAGTCGCCCTCTCCCTCACCCCTACGCCAAATATTCGTCCCCTCAAACCGATACCCCACCACCCCCGCATCACTCGCCATCACAAAATCAAGCCCACCCGCACCACCCTCGCCCAGTTCAACCCCTCGGCTACCCCTCACCTCCGCACGCCACCGCTCCCCTAACCGCAATACCCCAACCACATCATCCGTAGCCCGCTCCAAATGCTTCGACTGCGTGTAAACCCGGTAAAACAAACCAAAGCCCAGCCCAACCACCACCATCCACAAACTCAAATACGCCAGACACTCCATCAGCATGATGCCGCGCACCCCCCCGCCACTCGTGAACCCGGCCACCTTCATAAACGCACCTCCCGCACAACCGACATCCGCTTCCTTACCAACGTGGAATCCGGCCGCCACTCCAACCTCAATACCCCCTCCCATACCCTCAATACAAAATGCCCCGCCGATAAACTGCCCGCAGCCTCCGCCCTCACGACATACTCGTGCTCACCCTCCCCATACTTCTTCCACGCCCCGGCCCTCAACACCTCCAGCTCCCCGTCCAACACCTCCATCACCACCGCCTGCTCATACGCCGCCACCGCAACCTTCTGCTGCGGAAACAAAGTCAGGGTCAACGGCATCAATGCCAACACCAGCATCGATAAACCCACCACCGCATCCGCGTTGATGTAACCTCCCCTGCAAACCCGACCTGCTCGTTGGATCACCATAACGACGCCACCTCAATCACCGCTATCAACGGCTGAAAAACCGCCACCACCACAAAACCCACCAGCAACCCGTTGCTCACCACCAACAACGTGGTCAACACCTGCGATAACCACTGCTGACTCTGATACGCCCTCGCATCCAAAACCTCCAACCACCCACCCAAAGCCCGGCCAAACCCCACCCGCGATGCCGTCGCATTCCGCATCCGCCATACCAATTCTCCCGACCCATCCATCACCCCCAACGCCTCCACCAGGGAACAACCCCCGCCCAACTTCCCCACCACCTCCCGCGCATACGCCCGCACCACACCATGGGAAACACTCCGCCCTGCCAAATCCACCGCCTCCCGCTCCCCCATCCCCCCGTCCAACAACACACTCAGCATACCCATAAAATCCCGCTCCAACCGCAACCTCCTCCAAGGCAAACACCACGTCACCCGATCCATCCATCCCCACCCCATCCGCCTCATCCAATCCTCCACATACCCCCCAAATGCATAGAAAAACGCCGCCCCGTACACCACCGCACAAAAGCCAAACAGACACCACATCACCAAGGGACTGTGCCGGATCAATGCCCCCATAAAAGCCGGCACCTCAGCCCCCATCTCCTCAACAATCATCACATACTTCGGAAAAACAAAAACAAGCACCAACCCCACGACCGCCGCAGCAGCCGGCGACACCGCCTGAAACCTCAACACAACGAAATTGCT
>JBMTVN010000366.1:0-4289 GCA_049451415.1 Limisphaerales bacterium
CTTTCCGCTTGCCTCACCACCCCCGCTTCCCAAAACATGCCCCATGGCAGACACAAACAACGTCGCAAATTGGGATGAGCACTTCTACCAAAACGCTGACTCCTTCTTCCCCGCCCTGCGCAATACGGCGCTGACTTACGACGACGTCTCCCTCGCCACCCTCTACTCCGAAGTCCTCCCCCGCGATACTCAGCTCGACGTCAAACTCGCCGACAACCTCGAACTCCATATCCCTGTCGTCTCCGCCGACATGGATACGGTGACGGAATCCTCCATGGCCATCGCCATGGCCCTCAACGGCGGACTCGGCCTCATCCACTACAACATGACGGAGAAACAACAGCTCTCCGAAGTCAGCCGCGTCAAAAACCACGTCCACGGCCTCATCCAGGACCCCATCAAGGTCAACCCAAACCAACTCATCGGTGAAGTGCTCGAAATGATCGAAAAACGACGCTTCTCCTTCAGCACCTTCCCGGTCGTCGACGAACAGGGCATCCTCCTAGGCCTCCTCCCGGGCCACGTCGTTAAACCCCGCTACGCCAAACGGAAAGCCATCGAAGCCCTCACCCCCAGAGCTCAAGTCCATACCATCCCCTCCAAAAAACTCGGGCCCGACCCCGTCGCCACCGCCGATACCTTCTTCACGGAACATCCCGGCATCCATAAACTCCTCGTCGTCGATGACCAGGACCGCCTCCAAGGCCTCTTCACCCTCAGCGATGTCGAACGTATCGCCCTCGAACGCAACGCCCAATTCAAACCCGCCCGAGACAACCAACACCGCCTCATCTGTGGCGCCGCCGTCTCCGCCACCCGCAACGCCTTCGGTGAACTCGACCGCGACCGCATCCTCAACCACGTCGGCTCCCTCGTCGAACGCGGCCTCGATGTCGTCGCCGTCTCCACCGCCCACGGCCACAGCCGTGGCGTCGGTGATACAGTCCGGCTCCTCCACCAAGCCTTCCCCTCCCTCCCCATCATCGCCGGTAATGTCACCTCCGCCTCCGGCGTCGAGTTCCTCGCCGATGCCGGCGCCCAAATTATCAAGGTCGGACAAGGCCCCGGCTCAATCTGCACAACCCGCACAGTCGCAGGCGTCGGTATCCCCCAAATGACCGCACTCTTCGTCGCCAGCCGTATCGCCAACAGCAAAGGCGTATCCATCCTCGCCGACGGCGGCATCACTAAATCCGGCGATATCGTCAAGGCCCTCACCCTCGCCCAAGGCGTCATGTGCGGCGGCCTCCTCGCCGGTTGCCCCGAAGCCCCCGGCCAAATCATGGAAATCAGCGGCAAACTCTATAAACAATACCGCGGCATGGGCAGCCTCCCCGCCATGAAAGCCGGAGCCGCCGCACGCTACGGACACTCCCCCTCCAATACCCAAAAGGTCGCCCCCGAAGGCATCGAAGCCCTCAAGGAAGTCTCCGCCTCCGTCGACCGTATCCTCACCCAGCTCGTCGGCGGCATCCAGTCCGGCATGGGCTACCTCGGCGCCGCCAACCTCCCCCAACTCCGCAATAAAGCCCGCTATATCCAGGTCAGCCCCGCCGGCCAACGCGAAGCCGCACCCCACGATGTCGTGGAAGTAAAAACCGAGAGTTAATCCCAAGCCCGCCTCTCCACACTACCCCCACGCATGCAGGTCGTCTCCTCGCCAAAGGAACTGCTCCGCTCATCGCAACCCGTCCACATCGCCATCGGCATGTTCGATGGCGTCCACCTCGGCCATCAACAACTCCTCCAGCTCGCCCTCAATAACGCCAACCGCAATCACGGCCTCGCCGCCGCCCTGACCTTCGATCAACACCCCAATCACGTCGTCGCCCCACACCGCATCCCCCCATCCATCCAAAACCTCCAATCCCGACTCCAAACGCTCAAAACGACCGGCATCCACGCCGCCATCGTTACCCCCTTCACCCACGCGTTCAGCCAAATCCACGGAGAAACTTTCGTCCGCCAAATCGCCCAAGACCTCCACCCCCTTTCCTCCATCTGCATCGGACAAGGCTTCACCTTCGGACATCAACGCTCGGGCACCTGCCAACTCCTTAAAAACCTCGAAAGCGAACTCCATTACACCACCCATATCCTCCCCCCCGTCTCCCTGAACTCCTGCCCCGTCCGCTCCACCATCATCCGCGAAAAAATCGCCGCCGGCCTGCTCACGGAAGCCAGCAGCCTGCTCGGTCGTCCCTACTCCATCGCCGGTGAGATCATCCAAGGCGACCAACTCGGCCGCCAAATCGGTTTCCCCACCGCCAACCTCAATGTCCAAAATCTCGCCCTCCCCCCACTCGGCGTCTACTCCGCCAACGCCATCCTCAATGACAAATCCTACCCCGCTGTCCTTAACCTCGGCATCCGCCCCACCCTCAACCAAACCACACCCTCCCTCCGCCTCGAAACCCATATCCTCGACTTTCAACAAGATATCTACGGCGCCTACCTCGAAGTCCAACCCCTCCAGTTCCTCCGCGGTGAAAAAAAATTCGCCTCCCTCGAATCCCTCCGCCTCCAAATCCAATCCGACCTCCAACAAGCCCGTAACCTCCTCGCACCCCTCCCCTGAAAACCCAGCCCACCCCAACTCAACCCCTCTGCATCCAACTCCCCAAACACCAGTGGGACTCGGAAGCCGCCGCCCATCACCAACGCGTAGCACCACTCGCCGAACCCGCCCTCACCCGACGCTCCCATAACCAAAAGCACCCGGTCTGGGACTTCCTCTTCACCTACTACTCCTTCCCCATCCGCCGACTCCTCACCTACGTCCCCGGCCTCGTCGACCCCAACGGCAACCCCCGCCCAACCTCCACCACTACCGAAAACCTACCCAACTCCACTCTCTGGACCACCCACCCCCCACATGCCAAAAAACTCCAGCTCGCCAGCTGGATCGCTAACCTCTGCCACGAAATCCTCAACCGACCACCCCGCTTCAATTGCTACGGCCTCCACGAATGGGCCATGGTCTACCAACTCAACCCCAACGAAATCCGCCATAACTCCACCCCGCTCCGGCTCCCGCCGCATTCCATAAACCAATTCGTCGAATCACAAACGCTCTGCTGCTCCCACTACGACGCCTACCGCTTCTTCACTCCCCAAGCCTCCACCAAAAATACACTGCACCCCACCCACGCCAACCGACCCCAACTGGAACAAGCCGGCTGCCTCCACGCCAATATGGACCTCTTCAAATGGTCCTACAAACTGTGGCCATACATAGGAAGCAGCCTCGTCGGCGAAACCTTCCAGCTCGCCGCCCAAGCCCGCTCACTCGATATGCGCGCCAGCCCCTATAACCTCCAGCACCTCGGCTTCAACCCCATCCCCATCGAAACCACGGAAGGCAGAAACGCCTACATCGAAGAACAACAAGCCATCTCCACCAGCGCCACCACCCTCAGGAAAAAACTCCTCCTATCCGCCCAAAACCTCGCCAACCCCATCAACCTCCAACCCTCTGCAGCTCCAGGGACTTCCCGGCACGCTCCACCAACTCTACCAAAGCTCCAGGCGTAAATGGCTTGGCCAGATAATCCGTCACGTGTTCCGCCACCCCCCCCACCCCATCAGGAACCTCCCCCTCCATCAATGAACCAGTCAACATGCAAACCACCATCCCCTCATTCCAACCATTCTCCACTATCGTCCTCAATACCTCCCACCCACTCACACCCCCCAAATTCAAATCCAGTAAAATCACCCCGCGAAACCCTCCCCGCACCGCCTCCAAACACGCCTCACCACTCTCCCTCCCCTCCACCGCATACCCCTGACGCTTCAATAACGTCACAACCAAATTCCGGATCGGTGCCTCGTCCTCCACCACCATCACCCCAGGTCGCCTCACGGTTTTATCTTGTTGTTCGCCCAGCATTTGCCCTTCTCTTTCCATGTAGGCTCCCTAACACCTAAGACAGCTATCGGACAATACGCCACCCGTCTTAAGCAGCCACCCCACACTCCCAACTACCATGCGTAATCCCATGCAAGCGTTGCACTTATTTCTCCTGACTCTCCTCACCCAAATCACCCTCGCACAACCCTCCCCAAAGATCATCCTCGATGTCGATGCCGCCGAAGATGTCGACGACATCGGCGCCATCGCAACCCTCCACGCCCTCGCCAATCAGAACGAAGCCGAAATCCTCGGCATCCTCATCTCCTCCAATAACGAATGGGTCGCACCCTGCGTCGATGCCATCAACACCTACTACGGCCGCCCCAATCTCCCCATCGGATACCAACACGAACACCAATACGGTTACCTCAAT
>JBMTVN010000367.1:0-4268 GCA_049451415.1 Limisphaerales bacterium
GGATTTGGAGGCTGGGAGCGAGTCCAGATTATCCGATCATCTGGCTTCGGGGCTGGGGGGGGACTCATCTGTGACGGCGTTTGTGAGCATCATGCAGGGGTGCAACCAGTTTTGTACCTTTTGCATTGTTCCATCGACGCGGGGCCGTGAGCGGAGTCGGCCGATTGGGGAGATTGTGAGTGAGTGTCGTGGGTTGGTTGAGCGTGGCGTAAGGGAGGTCACGTTGTTGGGGCAGATTGTGACCAGCTATGGCAAGCGGGAGATCGGGAGTTTGGATGGGAAGTCGGCTTTTGTGCAGCTTCTGGATGCGGTTTCCTCGGTCGAGGGGTTGGAGCGGATTCGGTTTACTGCGCCCCATCCGAAGGGGTATGGGGATGATTTAATTGAGGCCTATGGTCGGTTGCCGAAATTGTGTGAGCACGCGCATATTCCGGTTCAGAGCGGCAGTGACCGGGTGTTGCAGTTGATGCACCGGGGGTATACGCGGGAGCGGTTTATGGGGATCATCTCGAGGTTGCGCGGGGTGCGGCCGGACATTGGATTAAGCACGGATTTGATTGTGGGTTTTCCTGGGGAGACGGAGGCTGATTTTGAGGAGACCTGCGATTTGGTGAGCGAGGTGGGGTTTGATCAGGCATTTGTGTTCAAGTATTCGCCGCGGAAGGACACACCGGCGGCGCGGATGCCTGGTGCATTGGAGCAGGAGGTGATTGAGGAGCGGCACCAACGGTTATTGGGTTTGGTGAACGAGGGTGGGCTGGCGCGACATCGGGCGATGGTGGGGCAACGGGTTGAGGTATTGGCTGAGGGGCCGAGTCGGAGGAACGCGGCCCGTTTGGAGGGGAGGACGCGATCCAACAAGATTGTTGTATGGGAGGGTGGGGCGGAGCAGGTGGGGCAGTTGGTGGATTTGGAGATTGGCTCCTGCGGCACATTTACCTTGTATGGCCAGCCTGTGCTGGCTGAAGGATAGCGGTGATGAGTTTATTTTGGCTGGCGATTTTATTGGGTGGTGGTTATGGCGGGCTCCATGCTTATGGTCTGGTTCAGCCGGATCGGTATCGGGAGGAGTGGCGCAAGTTTTCCCGTTCCGGGATATGGGGTGCGGTGTTGATGTTGCTGGCTACCGCCTGGTTTGTCTGGAACCTGTATAACGAAAACATTTCCGACTTTGCGAAGTTCAAACCCTTCTTGATGGCGGGGTTTGCGGGGGTGGGAATTGGGTCCTGTTTTTACCTCAAGGATTTCCTGGCGGTTCGCGGCATGGCGATTTTGTTTTTGCTCTTGGGGAAGGTGATGGTCGACACGGCGCGCTGGGTGGAGAGCGAATGGCGTCTTTTGGTTGTCGTGTGGGCTTATGCTTTAGTGGTTGGAGGGATATGGCTGACGGTATCGCCGTATCGATTCAGGGACTGGGTGGATTGGTGGACGCAGACCGTTGGGAGGATGCGTGCAGGAGTTTTGCTGAGAGTGGCCTTGGGGGTTACGGTTTTGGTTTTGGGGGTAACGGTTTTTAGAGGGTAGGACCAGATGGAGGCGGGGCAAGCCAGTGGTGGGGCGAGGATTTTGGTGGTTCGAGGAGGTGCGTTGGGGGATTTCATCCTCACGTTGCCGGTCCTGGCGGCCTTACGGGTTCATTTTCCGGGTTGTTCCATTGAGCTGATGGCTTATCCGCAGTACGGGGAACTCGCTGTTGAGGCGGGGTATGTGGATAGGCTTCATCCGATTGAATCCCGGGCCCTGGCGGGTTTTTTTGCTGCGCGGGGAAAATTGGACACGGGGCTTGCTGCGGTCTTTGAGCGGGTCGAGATCGTGGTCTCTTATCTCTTTGACCCGGACACCATTTTCCAAACGAATGTGCTTCGGTGCATGCAGGGTCAGTTTTTGGCGGGGCCGCATCGTCCCAACGATTTGGCGAGGAGACATGCCACCGAGGTTTTATTGAGTCCTCTGGAGCGGTTGGCGATTTTTGAGGCGGATCCGGTTCCCCGATTGGCGGTGGGGCGGAGTGGTAGTGCTGAGGAATCCGGCGTGAGGGGGTGTGTTGCCTTTCATCCGGGTAGTGGGAGTGAGCGCAAGAATTGGTCGGAGTCGAGCTGGGGTGAATTGCTTGAGGGGTTTGTGGAGCGGCGGGAGGAGCGGCTGTTGTTGGTGGGAGGTGAGGCGGAGGGAGAGCGTTTGGAGCGGCTGGCAGCGCAGCTTCCGCGGGAGCGGGTGGTGGTTGCCCGGAGTCTCGGCTTGGTGGAGCTTTCCCGGTTACTATCCGGCTGCAAAGCGTTTCTTGGGCACGATTCAGGGGTAACGCATTTGGCTGCCGCGGTGGGTTTGCCCAGTTTAGTCCTTTGGGGGCCTACCGTGGAGGAGGTCTGGCGTCCCCGGGGTGAACGCGTTGAAGTGATCCGTTCTGCGTCGGGTCTGGAGGGTATCTCAGTGCCGGAGGTGTTTGGAGCTCTCGAGGGTCTGCTGGCCGTTTAGGAAGACGGCGGTGAGGTCGGGGAGGGTGGAGTTCCGGGAGAAATCGAGGAGGCAGGCAGAGGCGGGCTGGCCGGGTTGGAGGTTATGCGGGGGGAGATTCATCCATTTGGCAGGCAGGGTTGAGAAACGATCCCAACACTCGTGCCATGGTGCTTGAAGCATACGGCTGGCGTGGAAGACGCCCTCGAATGGTTTGAGCGTTGATCCAGCAAAGTTGGTCTTGCCGGGTTGTCGGGCTATGCCGTCTTCGCCGATGTTGAGGTGCAGTTGTCCCAGCGTGGTGGGACCCGGGGGGGCAGCTGCCCCTGCCATGGCGTCGGAGGTATACATCAGGGTATGAGGGGCGCTGGCGGCGTGGATGATTCGGAAGAGTGCGGGGGAGACGTGGTGTTCATCGGGGATCAGCGTGGCGTGGAAGCGTCCCGGGGGCTTTGTATCGCCGGCCCGGGGGCGGAGCTGGTCCAGGATACGCCAGAGGATATTGTCGTGGCGGTCGAGTTGTTGCGGGCAGGCATTGCCGAGGTGAGTGAAGCAGGAGGCCCCGGCGCTGATGGCGGACTGCAATTCCCGACTTGTTGCGTTGGTGTGTCCCAGGCTGATTTTGAGCCCGAGATTCAGCGCGTGTTCGATGGTTCGGGTGGAGTTCTTTCTTTCCGGGGCGAGGGTGAGGAGGACATGGTCTTGTCCGGTGATTTCCCGGATTTGGTCTACTGCGGCGGGGGAGGGATCGGTGGTCTGTTCGGGGGGGTGAGCGCCGTGGAAGCCGGGTTGATTTGAGAGGAAAGGGCCTTCGATGTGCCAGCCCGCGACCATGGAGGAGGCGAGTTGCGAGCGACGTACAAGCTGGTGGAGGTGGGCGAGCCTTTGGGTGAGCCGGGGCCAGGCATCGGTGATGAGTGTGAGCAGGAATCGGGTGCATCCGGCAGCGAGCAGGCCCTGGCAGGCCTGGTGGAGTTGGTCTTGGGAGACATTATCCTGCTGGAAGTCGACCCCGGCGAACCCATTGACTTGGAGGTCGAAGAGGGGGGGGGCGAGGAATGGCAGGAGATGTGGCTGGCTGGATTCAAGCGGCTGGATTTCCGTAATCAGGCCGTTTTGATGGTGGATTGTGATGGGCTGGCCGGTTTGGTAGTGGCGTCCGGCGAGCGTTTGGATTGGGGGTTCCACGCGTTCGAGGGTGGTTTTTGGTGGGGTAGACGTCAACGCCTGAAAAGCGGGCGCTGGTGCGTTGGATTTGCTCGACCGTTGGGCGGTGCGGTCTTAGTTTGGCGGCCTCCCGACCTGCCCGGTTGAGTATTCATGTATCGGGGGCGGTGGAGTAGTGAGACGACCATGGAAGTAATAATTCAGAAGGATGCGGCGGCGGCGGCCCAATTTGTGGCAAGGTTAGTGGCGAAGGATCTGCAGTTGAACCCGCACATGGTGTTGGGTTTGGCGACGGGGCGCACGATGGAGGCGGTGTATGATTCGCTGGTGAAGCGGCATGAGGCGGGTGAGCTGGATTTTTCCCTCTGTCGTACTTTTAACCTCGATGAGTATGTGGGGCTGCCGGCGGATCATCCCGGGTCCTATCGGCACTACATGGATGAGCATTTGTTCAGTCGGGTGAACATTGAGCTGCGGCGCACGCATTTGCCGGACGGGGTGGCGCAGGACTTGGACTTGGAGTGTGCCCGTTATGAGGAGTTGATTCAGAGGAGTGGGGGAATAGACCTGCAACTCCTGGGGATTGGGAATGCGGGGCACATTGGCTTTAACGAGCCGTTGTCGGCGTTGCGGTCAAAGACTCGAGT
>JBMTVN010000368.1:0-4266 GCA_049451415.1 Limisphaerales bacterium
TCAATCTCAATTCGTCTCCCAGCCATGATCCACCAGCTCCCCCTCATCCTCTCCGGGGCCCTCGCCGTCACGATCTGCCAAGCCGCCGACCCCACACCCCAACCCGGTAAAGTCACCACCCACCACGACGGCCTTCACGGCTATATCGGCTTCAGCCACGACCGCCCCCCTGCAGACTCCGGCTATAACGCCGGCATGGGATTCTATGCCGCCGTCTGGCCCCTGATCGACCAGCCACTCGCCAATTTCCAAATCGGACTCCCCAGCTCCTGGGTCACCCCCGACAACTCAGATAACAAAGACCAACCCCTCGCCCCGGAAGGCACGCTGGCCCGCACATGGAAGGAACGCGGCCCCACCTGGTCCAGTGTCTTCCAGACTCTCGAAGGCGGCCTCGGTTACTGGGCCGGAAACCACTTCCGCTACGGCCCGCCCAAGTTCAGCCTCAATGCCACTCCGCAATGCTACGACTACGAGGTCGGCTCCCCCGGCTGGTCCTTCTTCTACCACAACGAAGCCCTCCCCGATCACCAACTCGGTATCGCCCAACTCAGCAACCGCCTGCTCATCCCACCCGATGCCCTCCCGTTCCAAGGCAACCCCAACGGCGAATTCCTCGGCTATACCTGGATGGCCCTCCCCTTCACACCACCCACCACCAATGACCCGCCCACCGGTGACCAAAGCTGGACCTGCTTCCTCAGCGCCGCCAACTTCAAAGGCCCCATCGCCTACTACATTCCCGAAACCTGGAGCAAAATCGCCAAGATCTTCAATTACCCCTTCCTCCACGGACGCGGCCTCGACTCCCGCCCCGGCAACATGGGCGGCGGTGCCATGGAAATTAACACGGTCCCCCGCCTCCAAAGCCACGACGCCAAAGGCACCACCTACTCCAAAATTCCCAAGCTCTCATTCCCCGTCGATGCCACCGGCCTCGCCCCGCTCGTCCAGGACGTCACCTACTACTCCAAAGCCGCCCTCTATAACGACTTCAAAGCCTGGCGCGATGGCGGCCCCGCACCCTCCGGACAGTTCAACCCCCAGGCCACCTGGAAACCCACGCTGACCACCCGCACCACCCGCTATGACCAGGGCGGCAAACCTCTGGTCGGCGTAGAAACCGCCTTCGATACCACCATCCTCCCCGGTAATGTCTGGGGACTCCAATGGTCCACCAACACCCTGAGCCCCACCGGCATCTTCCCCCAATACTACAAACACGATGGCGACCAGCGCATCGCCATCCCAGCCAGTCAGGTCCCGCCCGAAACCGGATTGCTCCACCAGGAGTTCGAGACCGCCACCGCCGGCCCTCCCTATACCTCCCCAACCCAAGGCGCATGGACCAACCCGGGACCCAAATCCGGCCCCTACCAAACCACCCTCACCGACGGCTCCATCGTCACCTACCATTGGTACCGCTTCGTCGATCAACCCTCCTTCCAGCAATACAACTGGACCGAAAGCAAAAAGGCCCAACTACAAGCCCTCATTGAAAAAATCCACACCTCCTGGCCTATCGACCGCAATTACATGCCACCTCCCACCCGAGGCACTCTCGCCACGCTCGACCCCGCCCTCCTCGTCACCCCCCCAAAAGGCCTCGAAATCGGCTACGTCCCCATCGTCACCCACCAGCGAGCCTCCCCCTAACCCCACCCATCTTCCTCGGACCACGACAACCCCCTCTCCCACAACACTTTCCAACGAAAAAGGGGCCGTTTTTGGCCCTATGGAGCCCTTTTTAGTGCCAAAAACGGCCCTGTAGCCCATGTCGCTCTTAATATCCTGAGACCGCGGGAAACAGGAACGATCCCCTCCATAAAATGAGTCTCTTTTCCAATCGCTTGAGCGTTTGAACCCGGGAAACCACCGCCCCTCACGCCCTTGCACATAGACTCAGCAAAAGCCCGAACTAAGGCCAACGCGACAGCCGTAGCTGTTTTCAAGCGGCAGCGTTATCCAACCGCCAGCTCTTTCTCAGCCACGAGCCACATTGACTGAATGACAAAGCGCTCGAAGGATTATACGATTTCCAAAATTCGTATCTATAAAGTCGTATCCTCATGAAAGCCAAACACCCGCTCGTTCTGATCGCCCTCATCGCAATCGCCATCGGCAGTTTCTCTATAGCTCCTGCAACGGCAGGCAGACGGAATCAGCATGAGTTCTCGAATAGCTCGCTAGTTGGTTCCTACGCTTCCTCGGGTAGAGCGGGGGGCTATCTATCGCGCTCCATTGGAGTGACTACATTCGACGGAAATGGCAACGTCCGAAGGGTTGTTTCCATCAACACAAGTGATGGTGAAGGCGGTCGCAAGCTACTGCGTCTGGTGTCCACTGGAACCTATGACGTCAGTCCGGAAGGCCTCGGAGTCATGCATGTCTTCAATGAGTTTGAGTCCGGTGTAACCAGTGAAGTCACCTACGAATTCGTGGTCAGTAAAAGCTCCATCAGAGAGGATCGGAGAGGCTCCATCGCTGAGGAAATCACCGGCATCCAGCGTGAACCCGGACAAACCGCCAGCCTGGTCGAAGAATACTGGACCAGAAGACCCGGACTGTGACCCCTTCGTGGTCGGACCACGACAACCCCCTCTCCCAAAACACGTTCCAACAAAAAAGGGGCCGTTTTTGGCCCTATGGAGCCCTTTTTAGTGCCAAAAACGGCCCCATACCCAAACACGCGGCTCCCGACACAAAACCCCGAGCTACACGCCTAATGCTCCAGCAGATAAAGGCCGTCACCCAAAATCCCGGCACGATATGGTACCCCCTGTTCCCGCGCACCAGCCATCATCCGCTCGATATAGGTCTCAAACGTCTCACTCCCGCGCGCCCCTGGAAGAGTCGGAATTTCCAGCCTGGTCACGATCCAGGCCCCCTCGTGGAATACGAGCCCCAGTTCCAGATACTCGCCGTTACTCCCCTTGAAGAAGCAATTCGCCACATCCTCCACCGTGTCCAGAACCACGATCTCGGTTAAACAAAGAACCCAACTCTGGGAGACCACGTAACGACGCAACAGCTCCTGCCGTTCCCGACGTTCCCGGCCGGAGAACCTCTCGAACACAGTGATGTTTGGCATCGAGTCAGCAAGCTCCTGGACAGAAAACGCCGAGACCAGTTGCTCAGCTGCAACTTCAGCAGGATGCGGTTTCTCCGACGTAGAACGCTGTCCTCGTGAAGTCCTGCACCCCGAAGCTGTGATCCCCAAGAGAAATACCATCGCTCCCAGAAAGGCGGCGCCAAGAGCCCGCTTCAAGACCCCGCTCATGTTGGCCGACTTCCACTGCGCCAAGATTCTCATTCCCTGAGAATGTTCCCCATCGTTTTGCCCTTGGCCAACTCATCGACCAGCTTGTCCAGGTAGCGTATTTCCCGCATGGTTCGCTCCTCAACCTCCTCCACTCGCACGCCGCAAACCACACCCTTGATCTTCGTTCGGGCAGGATTCAGGCAGGGTGCATCCCGAAAAAACGTCTCAAAGTCTGTCTGCTGCTTTATCGTCGCTTCCAGCTCCGGCAGGCTGTAGCCCGTCAACCAGCAGATCACCTCATCCACCTCCGACCGGGTCCGGCCTTTCCTCTCGGCCTTGGCGACATACAACGGGTAAACAGCCCCAAAACTCGTGGCAAAGATCCGATGCGGCTTCATGAAATCCTATTCCAATTTCGGAAACTCAGTCCCGCTGAATGCCTGTCCTCCGCGACAATGAACCGGCTTCCCGGCTTAGATCGAACGTGGATAGCATCAGTTGGCTTTCGATCCCTGAGCTGCCGTCGGCTCAGCATAGCTGCCCTCTCCTTCACGCCTGCGATCCTCCGGGAAGGACACCGCCCCGTCATATCCGATCACGACCATTTTCATCTCCATTTGCCTCAGCAGTTGCATTCGTTCTTCCTTCCCCTTGGCCGTTTTCAATGCCGCTGGAACCTTTGCGACCATCACCCCCCAGTAATCGCTGTCCCATCCCCCCTTGACCATTGCAGACAGAATGTAATCGTCGCTTTGCTTCCACCCAAACTTCTCCTCCACCGCCTTGAAAGCCTTCTGGGGGATCCCAACCTGCTTCGCAATCGCAGCATAGAATGCGTCGGGATCACTATACTCCTCGATTGATTTCACGCCTTCGATCTTTGCATCATACAGCTTCTCGAAGAACTCGACCTTCATGCGGTCTGCCTTGGCGTCGTTGGCGCTACAGAACTGCGCCAACGCCCGCGTCAGGAACAAAAGGTCGACGGGCTTCATCAATTCAAT
>JBMTVN010000369.1:0-4251 GCA_049451415.1 Limisphaerales bacterium
GTCCTTGCAGGAGGACACAGGGGGGTGGGGCAAAGTTGCAGGGAAAGGGGGTTGGTTATCCTGCGTGGGGGATGGGGGGGCTTAAGGCAGGAACAGCTCTCCTTGTTGGAGGCAGTTGGCGAGCTGGCGGTAGGTTTTGAGCAATTGGGTGGCGGAGGGCTTGGGTCCGGTATGCTTCAGGATACGGGACGAGAGTGGGCCTAGTTGGGTTTGGATTTCGGCAGCGGGGCGCCACCAGGCATGACTGGGTGCGAGTTCCTGGAGGAGGCGTTGGAGTGTTTGGCCTACGGTTGGGTTGGTTTTGGAGGGGAGGCCGAGGGCATTACGGATGGCGGGTGAGGTGATTTTGGCTCGGGGGCCCAGGCGGATGGTGTCTTGGAGGAGAGATTTGAGATGTGAGCCGGGGATGCGGAGTTGTTGTTGGAGGTTGGATGGGCCGTTGAGGGTGAGGGATTTGAGAATTTCGACGAGGAAAGCGACGATGGCGAGGTCGGCTTGGGGGCATTCCTGGACGTCGAGAACGCGGACTTCGATGGTATTGCGGCAGAACCGGGCGATGGCGCCTCGGGCATTGGTCCATTCGGGTTCGAGGGTATTGTCCGGATCGAAGGGGCGGACTGCGCGTTGGATACGGTTGAGGTTAGGTTTCTGGTAATCGGGGGGGGAGAGGATGGCTTCGGGGATGACGCCTGCGGTGACGGCGGGGATGCGGTCACAATTATGTTGATAGACGTGGAGGCGTGTATCGAGGCGGGTTGATTTGCGTCCATCGACGAAGGGTGAGCTGGCGGCGAGGGCGGGGAGGAGGGGGAGGGCGAGGCGGATGGCGGAGTGGAGCTGGGTGAATTCAGTATCGTTGG
Source organism: Limisphaerales bacterium (assembly GCA_049451415.1). Taxonomy (GTDB): domain Bacteria; phylum Verrucomicrobiota; class Verrucomicrobiia; order Limisphaerales; family JAHDYP01; genus JBMTVN01. Next base: position 861 of record JBMTVN010000369.1, read on the forward strand.
CGAAGGGGAGGTTGAGGTGGACGGACTGGAGGTTGGTCCAGCCGTGGCCTTTACAGCTGAAAATGCGGTCGAAGGTGGCGTAGATATCGGCGCAGTCGTGGGGCCAGAGTTTGCTTTCCTTGTGTGGGTTCATCCACGGGTGCATGGCCGTGGGGAGGAGCTGGCTATGGAGGGAAGCGAGGAGTTGGTTGACGTGTTGGACCTCGGTTTGGAAGAGGTTGGGGAGGTGATCGAGTTTAGGGGTGGGGCGGCCGGTTTTGAACTCGATGACATGGAGGGCGAGTTCATTGGACCATTCGATTAGGCCGCGGGAGGAGACATCGGATTGGATGTGGCCGGTTTCGCGTTGGATGAGTTGGTCGGCGATGGTTTGGATATTGAGCGTCCGTTCGTGGACGATCATGTATTCCAGTTCGACGCCGAAGCGTTGGAAGAGTGGGTAGGATGGGGGGTTCACGTCGAGAGGCGGCCGACGATGCGGGCTTCGATGCGGCGCAGGAAGGTTTCGATGATACGTTCGTAGAGGGTATTGCGGAGGAGTTTGTCTTCGACGCCGTAATCGATACTGGGGTTGTCATTGACTTCGATGACGAAGCTGCGGCCTTTGACTTCCTTGATATCGACGCCGTAGAGGCCGTCGCCGATGAGGTTGGCGGCTTTGACGGCGGTTTGCACGACGCGGGTGGGGGCGAGTTCGATGGGGAGGGTTTCGAATTCTCCGGTATGGTCATCCTGGCCGGCGAGTGCGTTGTTATAGATCTGCCAGTGGTTGCGGGCCATGAAGTATTTGCAGGCGTAGAGGGGTTTGCGGTCGAGGACGGCGATACGCCAATCGAAGTCGGTACGGATGAATTCCTGGGCGATGAGGAGGTCGGAGTCCTCGAGGAGCTGGTCGACTTTAGCGATGTATTCCTCTTCCGTTTCGACTTTGACTACGCCGAGGGAGAAGGAGGAGTCCGGTTGTTTGAGGATGATGGGGAGGCCGAGTTTGGCGAGGACGTCCTGGATATTATCGCGGTGGAGGATTTCGGTGATGGGGGTGGCGATTTTGTGGCGGTCGAGGAGTTCTGCGAGGAAGACTTTATTCGTGCAGCGGACGATGGACTCGGGGTCATCGATGACGACGAGGCCTTCTGCCTCGGCTTTGCGGGCGAAGCGGAAGGTGTAGTTATCGACGGCTGTGGTGGCGCGGATGAAGAGGGCGTCGAACTCGGCTATGCGGCCGTAGTCGTCCTTGTCGATGAACTCGACTTCGAAGTCGAGGCGTTCTGCGGCATCGGCGAAGCGTTGGAGAGCTTTGGCATCGGAGGGGGGTGTGGCGTCGGATTTATCAGCGAGGATGGCGAGGCTGTAGGGTGGGGGGGTTTTGCGGGTGGGGTGGGCGCGGTGGCGGGAGAAGTAATCTGAGGCGAACTGGACTACGGCGCCCATGTGGGATTCCGGGATATCGTTGGCGGAGATGGCGGAGAGGCTATGGAGTTGCCATTGATCATCCTCGTTTTTGCTGAACTGGACCCGTAGGAGGGGTGCGGGGAAGAGGTTGAAGATTTGTCGGCTGAGGCGGTCGTATTGCGGGGAGAGGTTTTTACTGAAGTAGATCGAGAGGGTGAACGTTTTACCCTGGAGGCGGTGGAGAGATTTTTGGATGATGTCGTCGAGGTCGCTGGATATGGTGCGGGAGATGGACTGGAAGCGCAGGTCCTGGAGGGTGGAGATTCGCGGCATGGGTTTATGGCCGCGGGCTTCGGCGAGGAGGGAGACGTAGTAACCGATGCTTTGGTAGCGGTAGGAGCGGCAGAGGTTGAAGACGCGGCAGTGGCGGAGGGTGGAGAAGCGTTCTTCGGTGAGGTATTGGCGGGCGGACACGACTTCCACGCCTGGTACCCGAATGGGCCACCGGTCCGGTACATTGACGACGAATAGGATGCGGGCCATTAGAGGGCTTTGGGTTTAGGAGTGACGATTAAGAGGTTGCCATCGTAAGTCAAGACACCCAGGAGGATGGCATTGAGGAGGCGATCCATGGGGACGTGGTAGAGGCGTCGGGGGGACAGGGGATTTTTCTGGTAGGGATCATTGACGGTGACGCGGCGACGTTTGGCCTGGTAGCCGCTGAGGATGACGAAGTGGCCGAGGGGGGCTCCTTCGATATCGTCGTCGCGTCCCGTTTCGGGGTCTTCGCGGCAGATATGGTAGAGGTGGGTGGCGCTGAGTCCGGCGAGGATGGGGGTCTCACGCTGGAGGTAGCGGCGGATGAGGGGGCCGGTGAGGTCTTCGAAGCGGACTCTGCCTCCGGCTTCGACGAAGCGGAGGTACGCTTCGGCTGCGGTGCGGCGTTTACCCCGGCAGCGGGCGGCTTGGAGCGCGAGTTTTGAGCGGAGGTCGACTGAGGGTTGGAACCAGGTGGGGTCGATAACGCGGAGGTTGGAGGAGTAGAGAGTGACGTCGTAGCCGCGTTGGAGGGCATGGAGGCCGAGCATGACGCCGAGGGTGCCGCCGGTTTCGAGGCTGGGTATTTGGTCGATGACCATTTGGAGTGCGATATCATCGCCATAGTAGGCATAGACTGCGTGGAGGCAGGTTGGGCCGCAGGAGGTATCGGTGGGTTGGGCCTGGAGGGGTACGTTGAGGGAGATTTTCTTTTTGGGGATGCCGCGGCTCATAGGCGGTTGGGTATTGGGGTGGCTCCGCGAGTGGGGAGCGGGATTTGGTTTTCAGCGGGTGGAGCTGCTGACATGAAAATCGCGTTTCCAGCGGGAGGTTTGTGCTCCGAGGAGTTGTCCGACGGTGACGATGGAGTAGCCTTCTTTTTGGGCGTGGCGGATGACGGCTTCGGCGAGTTCGAATGATTTGGACCGGTTACGGCCACCGTCATGGAAGAGGAGGATGGCGCCCGGGCGAACTGCTTTGAGGTAGTCTGGGAGGAGTTTGGATGCGGGGCCGGGTTGCCAATCGGCTCCGTAGGTCCAGTTGACGAGGGCGTAACCCATTTCGCGGGCGGCGGTTTTGATCCAGGGGCGATCGATGCCGTGGGGCATACGGCAGAGGGAAGGGGGTGTGCCGGTGATTTTGGTGATGGTTTGGTGGGTTTCCTGCATATCCGCGACGAGGTCACGGGTGGCTTTGGATTCTGCGGCGGAGGCGGATTGCGAGGCGGAGAGTTTTTTGAGGTGTTGGGCGTAGTTAATGTGGGACGTGGTATGGGAGGCGATTTCGTGTCCGCGTTTGTTGATATCGCGGAGGGTGTCCTGGCGGGTTTGGGCCGCTTCACCGAGGACGAAGAACGTGGCTTTGACGTGATAGCGGTCGAGGATTTCGAGGAGTTTTGGGGTTTCGGGGCCGGGGCCGTCGTCGAAGCGGCACTCGCTGTCGAAGGCCTCGAGGTGCGCGC
>JBMTVN010000370.1:0-4241 GCA_049451415.1 Limisphaerales bacterium
ATGCGTTGGGTCGGGGGTTGGAGCATTATGATGCGTGTGCGGTGGACAAAATTACCGCGCGGGTGATGGGGCAGGAGTATCGGTTTTCTTCTTTGGTGGGGGGGATTGTGCGGAGTGTGCCGTTTCAGTTGCGGCGGGGGGATGCTGCGGCGATGAGTGCGGCCGTGGGCGGCAGGCAGTAGGCGGTTGGCGGTTGGCGGTTGTGGCGCGCCATCCTGCGCTCTGCGAGCTACGGCGGAGAGGCAGGTTGACCGTGCTGGAGCGAGGGAGGTGGGAAGGTTTTGAGGGGGAGGGCGACTTGCCCCTCCGGCTGCACTAATTCTTCAACTGCCCTGGCGTTTGCGGCGTTTGCGTTTGGGCTGGGGTTTCCAGCGTTTGTGCATCCAGATCCACTGTTCCGGGTGGCGGAGGACGAGGCGTTCGAGCACGTCGTTATAGGCTTGGGTATTGAGGCGGATGGCTTCGCTGACGTTGTCGTGTTGGATGGTGGGGATGGGGTCTTCGAAGCGGAGGACGTGTGAGCCATCGGGTTCGCGCCAGCTGGAGGCCGGGATGACCGGGGCGCCGGTGGAGAGGGCGAGGAGGGCGACACTTTTGTGGGTGCCGGCGGGGTGGCCGAAGAAGTCGACAGTGACGCCGTCTTTGGCGACGGCGTGTTGGTCGAAGGGGTAGACGATGATGGCGCCTTGGTTGAGGAGGTCGAGGATGGCGTCGAGCGAGCCGCGTTGGGGGAGGGTGCCGAAGCCGGCGCGGCGGAAGCGCCATTTGACGAACTTGTTGAGGAGTTCGGGTTTGAGGGGGCGTCGGACGAAGTAGAAGACCCCTTTGTATTGGGGGAACTGGCCGATACCGGCGACCGTGGCGACTTCGAAATTACCGTAGTGGCCGGTGAGGAGGATGATGCCTTTGCCCTGGTTGTGGGCGTTGACGGGGGAATCGATATTCTCGATACGGATCCAGGCCTGGCGTTTGGCCTTGGACATGAAGGGTAGGCGGAAGAATTCGTAGAGGAATTTGAGGAAGTGGCCGGAGTAGGCTTGGGCGATGCGGACGATTTCGGATTCGGGGAGGGAGTGACCGAAGGCGCGTCGGAGGTTGCCGAGGACGACGTGACGTCGGTAGGGGAAGATTTTGTAGAGGGCTTTACCGTACCAGGGGACGTGGATGGGGTTGGGTTGGGCTTGGACGGTGGCGGTGGCCGACTCGCGGGAGTGGGTGAGAGAGACGTGGATTTCCCGGACCCGGTGTTGGTCCATGACCGCGCGGGCGACGGGACTGGGGTGGACGGCGGGGGCGCCGACGGGGCTGCGATGGATGGCGAAGTCGTAGAGGTCGATACGGCCGAGGGAGGTTTCGCGGGGGAAGAGTTTGAGGCAGGCTTCCTTGGCGGCGAAGCGTGCGGCGAGGGAGGCGGCGCGGCCGGGGCCGTGTCCGGCGTCGGCGAGTTCCTGCGGGCTGAAGAAGTCGGTGAGGTGTTGGGGGTCGGCGGCTTGTAGCAGGCGCTCCATGCGTTGGACCTGGACCGTATCGATGGTTTGGGTAGGGAAGGTGGTGGAGGTGGGGGAGGGGTTCATGAGGCGGCGGCGGGTGTGCCGGCGCGGACGGCTACGGCGACGTTCATCCCGCCGAAGCCGCGGCAGAGGACGATGGCGGTATTGGAGCGGGGCTGGGTGCTTTGGGTGGTGATGGGGAGGTGGTTGAAGGCGGGGTCGATTTCGCGGGTGGGGGTGATGGCGGGGACGGTGTTTTGTTGGAGGGCGAGGAGAGTGAGGACGAGGTCCATGGTTCCGGCGGCGGCGATGAGGTGGCCGAAGGCCCATTTGAAGGCGGTGATGGGGGGAGGGTTATGGGGCCAGATGGATTGGATGGCAGCGGCTTCGGAGGCATCGGAAGTGCGGGTGCCATTGCCGTGGGCGACGATGAGGCCGATATCGTCGGGAGAGAGATTGGCGTTTTCGAGGGCGAGTTGGATGGCGCGGGCGGGGCCATCGCCGTCGGGGCGGATTTCGACGACGCCGGTGGCTTCTGTGGTGCAGCCGGATCCGAGGTATTCACCGAGGATGGGGGTGTTGCGTTGCCGGGCGTCTTCGGCGGTTTCGAGGACGACAGAGGCGGCGCCTTCGCCGAAGATGGTGCCGGAGCGTTGGGTATCGAAGGGGCGGAGCGTATCTGGGCTGAGGAGGCCGAGGTTTTGGTAATGGAGGAACGTTTCGGCGTCGAGGGGTGAGTCGTGGCCGGTGGCGGTGGCGCGGTCGGTTTCGTGGTTACGGATGGCTTCGGCGGCTTCGATGACGGCGAGGAGGCCACCGGCGCACTGGTTGGTGATGCAGGCGTTGGTGCCTTTGAAGCCGAAGCGGATACCGACGTGGCAGACGACGTTATTGGGGAGGTGGCGGAGGAGCCAGAGGGGGTCGACGAGCGTGCTGTGTTCCGTGCCGAACTTATGGAGGGAGCCTTGGGCTTCGGCGATGGCGGGGAGGAAGTCGTAATTATGGGAGTAGGCGGCGCCGCCGGAGCCGGCGAAGACACCGCTACGGTCATTGAAGAGCGTGGCGGCTTCGGGGCTGAGCGTATCGCGGTGGGCGGGGAGGTTGGATTCCTGGACGGCGCAACCGGCGGCATAGAGGCCGTAGAGGTCGGAGCGCGAGAGCATTTTATGGAGGCGGCGGTCTTCGACGAGCTGGCGAGGGGTGATGCCGGTGATTTCTGCGGCTTGTTTGACGGACCAGGTGGTGGGGTCCCAGCGGGTGAGGGGTCCGATGGAGGACTGGCCGGACAGGAGGGTTTGCCAGATTTCCTTGGGGTTATGGCCGGCGCCGCAGATGGCTCCGGTGCCGGTGAAGACGATTTGGCGTGGGGTCATTGGGCACCTCCATTGGGGTGGCGGAAGGCGAGGCAGCTATTGGATCCGCCGAAGCCGAGCGAGTTGGAGAGGATCGCGCGGATGGGTTGGTGTTTGGGTTCCTTGAGGACGAGGTTGACGTCGCAATTGGGGTCGGGTTCGGCCCAGTTGGCATTGACTGGGGCGATGCCGTGGTGGATGGCGAGGGCGCAGACACCGGCTTCGACGGCGCCGGCGGCGGCGATGAGGTGGCCCATGCAGCTTTTGGTGGAGCTGACCGAGACGCGGCTGGTGTGGTCACCGAGGACGGAGCGGATGGCGGCGCATTCGCTGCGGTCGTTCATGGGGGTGGAGGTGCCGTGGGCGTTGATGTAATCGATATCTGCTGGGGTGAGTTGGGCGTCATGGAGGGCCTGGTGCATGGCTTGGATGGGGCCATCGCCGGAGGGGTGGGAATCGGTGATGCGGTAGGAGCTGAGGGAGTTACCGTCGCCGGCGAGTTCGGCGTAGATACGGGCGCCGCGTTGTTGGGCGTGGTCCCAGTCTTCGAGGACGAGGAAGCCGGCGCCTTCACCGAGGACGAAGCCGTTTCGGGTGACATCGAAGGGGCGGCTGGCGCGTTCGGGGTTGTCGTTATCTGTGGAGAGGGCACCGAGCAGGCAGAAGGCGGAGAGGCCCATGGGGTTGAGCATGGAGTCGAAGCCACCGGTGAGGACGCAATCGGCGAGGCCGCGGCGGAGGATTTTGAGGGCGGTGCCGACGGCTTGGCCGCCGGAGGCGCAGGCGGTATGGACGGCGGTGGCGTAGCCTTGGATACCGAAGCGTTGAGTGACGATAGCGAGGCCGGCGTTGGTTTGGGTACGGCAGAAGGCGACGGGGTCGACGGGGAATTCCGGGGAGGTGAGTTTCTCGGGTTGGAATTCGCCTTGGGGTGCGCAGACGCGCTGGACCGTTTCGAGTTCTTCGTAGGTGACGCCCATCATGCCGGCGCCGAGGGAGCAGCCCCAGCGGTTGGCGGTTTGGGGGGTGGGCCGGATACCGGCATCGGCGAGGGCTTCCTCGGCGGCGCTGAAGGCGAAGAGGTGGGCGCGGGCGGCGTATTTGAGGAGTTTACGGTCACCGGGGAGGGAATCAGGGTTGAAGCCTTTGACTTCGGCGCCGATTTGGGTGGGGAAGCCGGAGGCATCGAAGCCTTGGATTTTGCGGATACCGCTTTGGGAGGCGAGGAGGCTATTCCAGGTGGACGTGGCGTTGAGGCCGACCGGGGTGACCATTCCTACGCCAGTGATAGCGACTCGGCGTGGTTTATTCATGGGGGGTGAATTCGACCGTTGCGGCGCAGACCGTGCGGCGTTGGTTGCGCGTGGTGATTTGGAGAGTGAGGGAGTTGGGGGTGAGT
>JBMTVN010000371.1:0-4238 GCA_049451415.1 Limisphaerales bacterium
CCCTTCAGGGGTGAGATTCCCTCAAACCAAAGCGGTGTGTTCGTGCTATACATTTTTTCCGGGGTCACGTCGCGGATGTTCAACCGAGCCGATCCTGAATTGAAGGTGCGCGGAACGCGCACGCTCACCTCGCCATCCAGCACGTCCCGATACGTAAACTCCTCGCCTTCGGCCAGAGTCGTTCCATGGACCTGAAAGTCGAGCCCAAGGGTCGCCTGCGATACGGAGAGGTAGATATCCTCCGGACTGGATCCCTGGGCGACAAGCTTCAAGGCCAGCCCGCCCGTCCCAGCGACCGGCACCTGAAAGCGACTGGACATCACCATGGCTTGGGTATTGGCCACCTGGGGATTGGTACCCAGCCGGTATTCCTCCACGGTAGTCAGCCCATCCCCATCCGGATCCATCAAGGCGTCGTTCTGATACTTGTTGAGCCGGTAAAGGTCCTCCCACCAATCCGCCATGGCATCCCCGTCTGAATCCAGCTCCGGCCGCGCGAGCACAAAATCCATCTGGAACTCCTGGCCACGCGCATCACTGGAGATAAGGAAAGCTCTCAACTGGGCCGGGTCAGCAAATTCGAGCCGATCACCATCCAACTCAGCCGTCAATTCATGGTTCAGGGGAACAACCGTTACCCCCAGCATGACCCCCAGGTCATCATCGTCAGGCGCCACGGCCATCGGCATGTTCACACGATAGGAATACTCACCATTGGATCCCACCGGCCGGAGGTCGACCTGACGAATTGTCGGCGCGCTACTCCCGGGCGATAAGACAACCAGCTTCAGTTGACCCGAGAAGAGCTGGTGGGCACTGCCACCATCCACATTCACCACCTTGCCGTAAAGAATCACGTCGGGCTCCGTATACTGCGCTGCCGAAGCCGGGCAGGGCCTAAGCCCGGCCACCGCCAGAATGCCTATCGTCCACACCACCCACCTGCCCCACCGACACATCGCACGCAGGTCCACGTCGGCCGAAGTCTTCATCGTCTGCCCGGCCAGCCTCTGCTGCAGCTTGGATTCGTTCATATGCATCGCAGTTTTAAAATTCCATCCACCATCCAGATTCATGGCCGCACCGGCATCCCCTTGAGACCCTCTTCCCCGGACCGGAGAGAAGCCAGATTGGTCGACTCCAGACCAACCAGCCCCGCCAGCGCATCGGACCGACGCTTCACCACCACTCCCGCCATGATCCCACTTCGAAAATCCGCCTCCAGTGCCTGCCTCCTCTCCCGCAAGAGTTCGCTCTCAATCCGATCCCTCACGCTGGAGAAATCCGCCACACCACCGGGACGACGCGCCATCAACCGCACCAAAAACAAACCCTCCGGGGAGTCCACCACCCCGCTGAGCTCCCCGGGCGTCTCCAGACGCCGTGCAATCTCCTGCACCACAGCATTCCACCCGCCCGAGGCCGTGCCGCCCGTCCCCACCGTCAGCCAGCCCAAGTCTCCCCCACGGTAGCGCGATGCCCGGTGCTCGGAATTGGCAATGGCCACTGACCCAAAACCTTTCTCCACCGGAAACAACTCCGGATTCGCCAACACCTGTTCGCGCACAGCTTCCAGCCGGGGCCGGAACCGCGCCGTCATCGGAGCCTGGCCATGGGTGTCAAACCACAGCACGGCCACCTGTACCCGCGCATCCTGCGTGAATCGCTCCTGCCGGTGCTGCTCATAATAGGCCTGCAACTCCTCCTCGCTCACCCACAGCGATTCCAACTGGGGCTGCAGCTGCTTCTGGCGCAAGCCGGCAATCAGCAGCCGCTCCATCTCCACCGCAATCTCCGGATCCCGCTCCAGCCCGGCACGACGCGCAGCATCCACCATCGCCGCCCGCTCAATCAGGCCATCCAGCACACGCTGACGCCCCGCAGACGTGTCCGCCATCTGTGGCCTTGCCTGCCAGGCACGACGAAACTCTGATTCTGTCACGGTCTGACCACCCACGATGGCCAAGACCACACTCCCCTCCTCCACCTCAGCAGAAGGACCTGCTTCCCGACCGCAACCTGCCAGCAGGCACGCCAGCAGGGACAGTAGCACGGCACCCCGTATTCCGGGGTCATGTTGACGGGTAGCCTGCAGCATCACATGCCTTGGTTGCTGTAGGTTTCCAAATACAGCTTGATGTCAGTCACGGTATGGATGAATCGCGTCAGGCCGGCATCCGGATCCGTGCTGAGGGTGGCCCCCGGGAGGATCAGCAGCCAGCGGGTGTTCCAGACGGAGCGGCCGTAGAGCCGGCTCGACGAGTTCCAGCCCGGCGCCAACGCACCCAGAGTCATCTCATCCGCGGCCGTCAGGCCGTAATCGGAGATGAATGCCCGCGAATCCCCGTAGCGGATGCGCTCAGCATACACACCGTCCTGGCCGTCCATGCCCGGTTGATAAGTCAGGTCGCCCAGGCTCTCGGGATTGAGCACGAAAGGCACCGGGATGCGCTGGCTCACCACGTTCCAGCTCCGGATAGTGGGGAAGTCCGTGTCCGAACAATACTGCATGTCCTGCCCCACCGGCACGAGATAGAAACGCGGGCTCGCCGAGAGCTGCGGATTGGTTCCATCCGAGTCCACATCGTAGTTCTGGAACGCCGCCGTGAAGGACTTGATTTTGGTGGCGTAATTCGCCGGGCTGAACGCATGGTCCAGCCCGCTGAGCGGCCTCCCAAAGAAGTTTTTACCCCTGGTGATCTCCGTGGAGAACGGAATAACCAAACCCGGTTGCGCTCCATCACCCGGCGTGGCAAAGGGACGGCAGTATTGGGCAAACTCCGGCACCTGCCACAGGTCGGCCACGCGAGCCGCAGACAGTGCCGTCCTCCACCGGTCGTCGCTGGACGATGCCGGGCTGATGCGCATCATCTCGCTGCGGAGGGAGAGGACGTTGGCCTCGCCCTGCGCGTTGTTGAGGCCGATCTGGCCCTGCAACGTGTCATAATTCGCCGAAAGCTCGTCGAGGATCTCAGCCAGGCCACCATTGCCGCCGTGGGGCTCACCACCCTCCCAGTTGCCCAGGCTGCGGGTCTTGACAATCTCATCCAGCAGATGAGCGGCCGAGGCCGGGTGCCCCTCCGACAGGCTGGTCTCGTAATCGTAGGTCTTGACCGCCAGCCACGCGTAACGCAGCGCGTTGTCCAGCGCCAGATCATACTTGCGCATGGCCTCCGTCCGGTTCAGCCGGGTCACCAGGTCCGCGTAACGATTGCGCTGCGCCTTGGCCGCGATCTGCCGGTTGAGCGCCGCCCGCTCCAACTGCAATCGCTCCCCTTCGGCAATCAGGGAGTTGATCGTGGAGTAGTTCATCTTCTGCAACGGCGCCATCAGCGCCCCGCGCTTCCCTTCCTCCTCCAATAACTCCAGCGATAACTCCTTCAGGACTTCCAGGAACTCGCTGTAACGACTGATCGTCTCCTTGCCGGTTTCTTGGGCTAGTTTTGTGACTTCCAGCTCGGTTTCGAGAACCTTGATTTGGCCTTCCATTTGAAACTTCCACGCTAGCGTTGTTTGTTTAAAAATATTGTAAACACCTTCAAGTGCCGCCAGGACAGGTGCCAAGAGATCTCCTCCAAATGCGCCCAGGCTATCTGGAGTGCCGGCATCTTGCTGCGATTTATAACCAGCCTTCCACTCCCCTTTCTCGTCGAGCCTTGCAACGCCTCTGTCTAACAGGCCCTTTAAAACCACAAACGTGGTCTCCAGAGATTGGTAATACGTGTTGAATCCTGCGTCCCCCTTGAGTGCATCCATTTTCTGGCGGGCGTTGAAGACCTGGAGCTGCACCTTGCGCAAATAGTCGTTGTAATCCTCCAGGGCTACCTCCAAGGCGATCTGGTCGACCAGGATGGCGTTGAGCCCGTCCTGAATGCTGCCATAGGCGGCCCGCGTACCCCAACTGCCATCAGCAGGTGCCTGCAGTGCAAAATCGGAAGTCTCGAAGATCGGCAGAGTGACCGAGAGCAGGGTGTCGCCCTCCCCAGGTGGTTGACCAGGATGATTCGGGGTGTTCAGGATGAGCTTCCCGAACTCGCTGCCCTCCGTCAGGTAAAAGTTGTCGAAGATTCCTTGGTTCTGATTGTCCCCAACCTGGTCGCCATTCGGATCGCCGGTCTCTGGTTGAAACGCGATTGTTTGGAAATCCAATCCGTTACCGACGCCGATCACATCGTCGTTGAGAGATTGCTGCCAAACGAACTCGCCCTCGACCTCCGGCTTCAGTGCGTGTGGGTCGA
>JBMTVN010000372.1:0-4226 GCA_049451415.1 Limisphaerales bacterium
CCTCTCTTGGCCTCATGGTGTTTGACGACCTCCAGCTTGAGCCCATGTTCTGCGGGATCCGCCAGGAACAACCCGCCCTGACCAGCCACCACAGCGCATTGAACACATCTCGCAGGTTGTGTGTGCGCTGGGGCGCATCCTCCTTCATCAACGTGAGGTAAGGAGCGCAAAACTCCCACTCTTCGTCGCTCACATCACTCGGATAGGGTCTGGGCTTCTTCGGCATCCCAAGCGTAATGGCCCATTATTTATACTTTCTACATTGTTTTCCCCCGGAAAGTTAATGACAGGCGCTAGGGGGGCACACAGCAGGCATTCTTCCTGTAGGAATTCCGGCGCATGTGAACGGTGGGTGCCAGCCGATCCGAGCTCTGTGCGCTTCACGTCTCGAAAGCGCTCTTGTATCCCATCTGCAGCTAGATTGCCGCGGACGCTGACATTGTCCGCTATGTTGCGGAGTGGGCCAGGCATCAAATGCTCCCCTATGACTGTCTATGTCATAGGGGTGATTTAGGATGTGTGGATGAACAATGAAGACGATACGGGGCGGCCGGGGCTTAGTGAGGCTGGAACGGATCGGCAGCAGATGCGGATACTGCGCCGGGTGCGGCAGGTGCTGTCAAAGCTGATCCCCTCTCATCTCTGGATCAACGAGGAGGAGGGGGAAGTTCGGTTCAATCTCGCGGCAGGGGAGACCCTTTGGACGGTCAGGGTGAGTGCCCGTCCTCGGAGTTTTATCAAGATGGTCTCTCTCTTTCCCACAAAGGTGCCTGAGGAGCGGTGCGAGGCGATGGCGGATGCGTTAAACCGGGCCAACGCGGGGTTGCCTCCAGGTTGTTTTGAGATGGACGAGTACAGGGTGGTGACCTTTCGTGCGACGATTCCTGTGCTGACGTCGCGGCTGGACCCGGAAGCCCTGCGGTGGATGTTGTCCCTGCACGGGGTGTTGTTTGAGCGATACTATAAGGCCTTTTTGGCGGTGGCCTTTGGAGGGGTCCTGCCGGCCGTGGCCATCGGTGAGGTGGAGAAGGATGGCGGTGAGGCCGGCCAAGAGCACACCGAAGAGGGCGAGGAGGCGAAGGTGGACCCGCGATGGAATTAGGGTGGCGTCTGGCGCGGTGAGTGTAACAATCGAGTCCAATCCCACAGCATGACACGAATAGAAGAGCTCAGGAAACTGATCGATCGCGCGGATGTCGCCTACTACAACGGCGACAACCCGATTATGGAGGATGCCCAGTATGACCGTTTGCGGGATGAGCTTGCGGAGCTCGACCCCAAGGATCCCCGGCTGGGGCGGGTGGGTTCATCCGAGAACCTCTCGAGCAAGTTCCGGCATAAGATTCCGATGGGTTCACAGGCCAAGGCCTTGAACCGGGCTGAGTTCGATGCCTGGGTCCAGAATGTCGTGAAGGCGACCGGGGTGGCGGATCCCGAGTTCCATGCGAGCTACAAGATGGATGGAGGGTCCTACTCTTTTGAGTATGAGGCGGGACGCATGGTCCGTGGAGTGTCGCGCGGGGATGGAAAGGAGGGGGAAGATGTCACCAGCAACGCCGTGAGCTTCAGGAACCTGCCGCCGGTGGTGCGACTCGCGACGGGCGCACCGTTCAGCGGCTTCGTGCGCGGTGAGGTGATCCTGAGCGTCGAGGACTGGCAGACGCACGTCGATACCGATCAAGTGTCGAATCCGCGCAACAGCGCTGTGGGGATTGCCCGTCGCAAGAACGGGTCCCAGAGCGACCTGCTTCAGGTGTTCGCCTTCCGGTTGCATGCGGACGACGGCACCTTGCTCGGAGCGACTGAACAGGAACAGGAGTCCATGCTCCGGGCCATGGGTTTCATCACGGCGCCCAGCATGGTGGGGAATACGGAGGCGGTGTGGCGGTTTTTCAATGAGACCGCCGTCTCGCGGCAGTCTTTGCCTTACTGGATTGACGGGTTGGTGGTGAAGCTGAACGACCTGCACCTGCAACAGGACATGGGCCAGACGGATGGGCGGCCCAAGGGGCAGGTGGCGATCAAGTTTGCCGCCGAGGGAGCGCAGAGCGTTTTGAGGAAGGTCAGGCTGAGCGTAGGCCATACCGGGGCCATCATTCCGACAGCCGAGTTCGATCCGGTACAGATCGGGGGCACCACGGTTTCCAATGCCAGCCTGTGCAACTGGGAGAATATCCGGGAACTGGGCGTGGCGCTGGGGGATGGCATCCATGTCATCAAGGCGGGGGATATCATTCCCCGCGTAATCGAGGTGACGAAGAAGGGGCGGGGACGGAAAACCATCCCGGAACCGAAGGCATGTCCGGTCTGCCAGGGCAGGGTGGGAAGGCGGGACAACGTCACGCGTCAGGAAAGCACGGTGGTGTACTGCCTCAACCTGGCCTGTCCAGCCAAGGTAGCGGGTAAGATCGAACGCTATATCAACGCCCTGAACATCCTTGGGGTAGGGGATACACTGTTGGAGGGATTGATTCGGGACATGGGGGTGCGGGATGCCGCAGACCTCTACACCCTGCGATCACGGGAAGAAGCGCTGGCTGAGCTGGTGCTGAGCGGAAAGGTGCGACTGGGAACCAAAAGGGCCGCCAAAGTCCTGGAGGAAATCGATCGATGTCGCGAGTTAACCCTGAGCCAGCTGCTGGGGTCGCTGGGTATTTTCGGGCTGGGGCAACGTCGGGTGGACATCATTCGCCAGAATGTGCCGGGCCAACTGGAAACACTGGAGGACTGGCTGGATGAGAAGAAGCTCTGGCAGCTCGCCGTTCCGGCCGGTATCCCCAATATCGCGCCGAGGTTGATCGCCGACATCCAGGCCATCCGGCCCCTGATCGAACGGCTGCTGACGAATGGGGTCAGGATCAAGGCCGGCCATAAGGACCGTCCGGCAGTCCGGGCCGATGCCCGCGTGTTCTGCATCACAGGTAGCCTGTCCAAACCGAAGAACCATTTTAAGTCTTTGATTGAGGCGGCCGGCGATATCTACACCGACACGTTTTCCGCGAAGGTGACGCATCTGGTAGCTGCAGACCCCAACAGCGGATCCAGCAAGCTGAAGAAAGCGGCCAAGCAGGGGACAGTGGTGCTCTCGGAAGAACAGCTCGTGGAGTTAGTGCAGGCCTGATAGCGGTGACTCTGCACGCGCAGGAAGCCCGCGGAAAGCGTCCACTTTCAAGTGGCATCAGGTAACTCATCCAGTTATGAGTTATACCTTCGGGAGACAATAAGCTGGACAATGGCAAGCTTTTTGTCTATTGTCTTCGACGTCGTTAGTAACTCGGCAGCTAACCCCAAACCCTACTTGGCTTGGTAACTTATCAAAGGCGATGAAGCAGAAGATCCACGTACGTTTTAGGACCGAATCTACCTCGGCATCCGGTAATGCTGGCCGCGCATTTGTGGAGCGGCTGGTACTGATTCATCTGGAACTGGCGGGACGTGGCTGTCCGAGTTTGCGTCGGTTGAGCGAGGTCACGGAGGTGTGTCCGCGGACTTTGCACCGCGACCTGGATTTTATGCGGACGCGGTTGATGCTGCCGGTCACTTACGACAAGGAGGCACAGGGCTATCGGTATGAGCTCGAGCAGTGCCTGCCCGGGGAGCGCAGGATGGCGAAGGCGCTTTTCGGTGCGGTGACCTCGGGCGCTGGAGCCCTCGACGAGTGAACAGTACGGAGAGGGGGGCTGACCATGCACGCAGTGACCGTCCTTGTCACAGTGCTGCTTTAGATTGGTGCCTGCACGGTGGATCCAGAGAAGGACATCGCAAAGCTGAGTAGCATGAAGAACAAGTTTCATTCCAGGAAGGCAGTGTCTGCGCCAGAGACAGTCGGATTACTACCCTGCGTTTTGCTGGGTAACAACGAGGAGATTGTGACACACCTTCTCAAGGCTCTCATCGGCCACTCGAGCCCGGTCGGTGAGCAGGTCCGGTGGCGCCGGACCCGGACTGCCGGGGGCTTGCGGCGGCAGGTATTATAGATGCTCGGCGCGGAGTCTCGGGAGGACGATGGATGGAGAATGTGCACCCGATCTCCAACCATCGACCAGCGCCTAACGCCCTCAAATCATCTGGATTATCTTTGGCGGCCTGGTCCCATTCACAGGAACTAAATACACGCACTACAAGTAGTGCTGCTCTCTTATCATGAAAAAAAGCGCTGGCAGACTAGTTTTTTCCCCAACAGATCTCGTTCGATATCTGGCCTCACCATTCGCTTCTTGGATGGG
>JBMTVN010000373.1:0-4225 GCA_049451415.1 Limisphaerales bacterium
GGGTTGGGTTTGGGTTGGGGCATGATTCGGACGGCGTTTGTGTTGTCGGTGGATGCGGGGTTTGAGGAGGAGTATGAGCGTCGGCACAACCCGATTTGGCCTGAGTTGGAGGGGGTTTTACGGGCCCATGGGGTGGGGAGTTACACGATTTTTTTACATCCTGAGACGCGTCAGTTGTTTGCGTATGCGGAAGTGGAGAGTGAGGAGCGGTGGGCGGCGATAGCGGGGACGGAGGTCTGCCAGCGGTGGTGGCGTTACATGCGGGAGGTGATGCCTGCGAACGCGGATGGGAGTCCGGTGGAGCGGCGGTTGACTGAGGTATTTCACATGTCTGGTGGTGGGCGTTGATCGGCGGGGAGTGACTATGGTCGATTTGAACTTATTTACGGAGCATCCGGAGGGGGGGCGATTTCGGGAGGTATATCGGTCGGCACGGAGTGTGCGTGTTGAGGGAGGAGGCGTCAGGTGTGGGATGACGCACATTTATTTTCAACTATGTGCGGGTGAGGTGAGTCGATTTCATCGGTTGGGGGGTGATGAGGTTTGGAGTGTGTATCGGGGTGAGGGGGTGCGGTTATGGTTATGGGACGGGGTGTCTTCGGGGGTGGAGGTCGTGGAGTTATCCGCGAGTTCGGGTGAGTTTTGTCATGTGGTGCGGTCAGGTTGGTGGCAGGCGGCGGAGCCGTTGGGGTTGGAGGTCTTGGTGGGGTGCACCGTGGCTCCGGGGTTTGAGTTTGAGGATTTTGAGTTAATGGAAGTGGGTTCGGATGCGGGGCGGAGGTTATTGGGTCTACGGGAGGGACTGGGGCATTTAATTGGAGTTTGAGGGTTTAGGGGTGGAGGTCATGTGGAGGGCGGCGAGGCGGGCGGTGGTCCAGGCGGCTTGGAAGTTGAAGCCGCCGGTGATGCCGTCGATATCGAGGATTTCACCGGCGAAGTGGAGGTTCTCATGGATTTTGCTTTGCATGGTTTTGAAGTCGATTTCATTGAGGGCGACTCCGCCGCAGGTGACGAATTCCTCTTTATTCGTGCTTTTGCCGGCGGTTTTGAGGCGAGTGTTTTTCAGGGTTTTGAGGAGGGCATGGAGGCGGGTTTTGGAGAGTTCGGACCAGCGGGTGGAGTGGGGTATCTGGGATTGCTGCAGGAGTTGGGTCCAGAGGCGTTGGGGGATGGGTTGGATGGGGAGGTTAGCGATGGATTTGGCGGGGTATAGATTACGGCGTTGTTGGATTTCGTGGGTGAGTTGTTCTGTGGGGAGGCTAGGGAGCCAATCGACGAGGAGTTCGAACTGGTAATGGAGTTGGTGGAGTTGGCGGGCGCCCCAGGCGGATAGTTTGAGGATGGCCGGGCCGCTGAGTCCCCAGTGGGTGAGGAGGAGGGGGCCGGTCTCCTTGAGTTTGGTCTGGGGGATGGAGACTTGGGCCTGGGGGATGGAGACGCCTGCGAGGGCATGGATCCAGGGGGCGGGGATATTGAACGTGAAGAGGGATGGGACGGGTGGGTGGATGGTATGACCGAGCTGGGAGATCATTTCCTGGAGGCGGGTATTTTGGAGTCCGCCGGTGGCGACGAGGAGTTGCGAGCAGGAGTTGGATTCGCCGCTGGCGAGGTTGATTTTGAAAGTGGAATCGGGTTGTGGGGTGATGCGGGTCACTTCCTTTTGGGTGAGGAGTTGGACGTGGTTTTTGCGGCAGGAGAGGAGGAGGGCATCGATGATGGACTGGGAGGAGTCGGAGGAGGGAAAGATACGTCCGTCTTTTTCTGTTTTGAGTGGGACGCCGTGGGATTCAAACCATTGAATCGTGTGTTGGGGTTGGAAGAGGTGGAACGGGCTGATGAGGGCTTTGCCGCCGCGGGGGTAGCGATCACTCAGCGAGCGTGGGTCGAAGCAGGCGTGAGTGACGTTGCAGCGTCCGCCGCCGGAGATCCTGACTTTGGCGAGTGGCGAGGGGGATTTTTCGAGGAGTGTGATGGTTGCGGATGGGTTATTTTCGGCGGCGTTGGCGGCGGCGAAGACGCCGGCTGCTCCTGCGCCGATGATGAGGATGTGGTTGGGTGCCATGCTCGGTTGTGAGGGGTAATGGTTGTGGGGCTGGGCGGGAAGTGCAAAGCGCAAAGCGTGTGAGGTGCTTTGTGCTGGAGAGGGGAGAGTGGGGGTGTGGTGGTATTTTGGAGTTGGTGGGGCTGTTGTCACCAGTACTGGTGACTGGTGAGGACAGGGGATTTTGTTAGTATAGAGGCGTCGTTGGTGCAGAAATGCAGTTCCGTGTGTGTAGTAAGGCGTAAGTCTGCGGCGCCGCACCGAAAGCGACAGGAATTTCGAAAGAAGTTCTCAAGTGTTTACGGCAAGGCCGGGTCTTTTGACCCGGCCTTGCTGTTTTTTGGGGTTGGCTTGCGGGGTGTGTGCAGTTGGCTGCAGACGGGTGGTTCCGGGTGGTTCTCTTCGTTTATGGGGGGCACTGTTACGGATTATTGGGACAGGTGTCCCAATAATCCGTCAGGTTAGTGACGGTGTTTGCTGCGGCTGGTTGGTGGTGGGGTCAGGTATTTTGTGTGGGGGGTGAGCCTTTTGGGGGGAAGTCGAGGGTTCCGTCGAGGTGACGGATTTCATCGGGGGAGAGGTTAGGGAAGGGCAGGGAGGAGGAGTTGCGCCAGGCTTGGACGGTTTCTTCGGCTTGCCGGGTGAGGGACGGGTTGTTACCGGGGTCGCGGGTCCAGTAGTTGACGGTGGAGGGGAAGGCGAAGCTGGTTCCTGCGTCGGAGATGAGTTTCATGATACGGAGGAGCAAGTCTTCGCGGATGCTGAGGTATTCGGAGTGGTCGCGGGTGGTGACATAGGCGAAGAGGTCGACATCGAGGGAGTGGGTTGCGAAGGAGGTAAAGCGGACGCGGGCGGGCTCGGGGTGGACGCGTGGGTGGGCGACGAGGAGTTTACGGAGTTCGGTGAGGACGAAGCGGAGTTGGTCGGGGGTGGTTTCGTAGCGGAGCTGGAGGGTGGTACGGAGGAGCATGCGGTCGCGTTTGGCGAGGTTTTCGAGTTGGAGGTTTGCGAATTCGGAGTTGGGGATACTGACGATGCTGCGTTCGAGGGAGCGGATACGGGTGGAGCGGAGGCCGATTTGTTCGACCGTACCGACTTTATCGCCATAGCGGCAGAAGTCACCGACGCTGAGGGGGCTATCGGCGTAGAGGGTGAAGCCGGCGATCATATTTTGGAGGGTGGGTTGGGCGGCGAGGGCGAAGGCGAGGCCACCGATACCGAGGCCGGCGAGGACGCTGAGGTAGGGGACGGACCAGACTTGGGCGAGGAGGAGGGAGGCGGCTATGAGGATGAGGATACGGAGCAGGCCGAAAGTGAGGGAGGAGAGGACGGCTTTATGTCCGGAGGTTCCGAGTTTCAGGGAGCTGAACTGGGAGGCGACGTTGGTGCCGCGGTAGGCGAGCCATGCGAGGCTGGAGATGGCGAGAGTGCCGGCGAGGCGTCGGGAGGAGCCGGCGACGATTTCCGGGAGGCCGAGGTAGCCGATATTGGTGAACCAGAAGAGGCCGAGCATGGAGAGGCGCAGGGGCCAGGCGACGGCGGACTGGGCGAGTTTGGAGGCGAAGGTTTTGGTCCAGGCGTGGCGTTGTCGGATAAGCCAGAGGAGGATGGCGACGGTGAGGAGGGCTTGGAGGTAGCTGGCGAGGAGGAAGGAGGCGAGGGCGATCCACTGCCAGGCTTCCATGGGTCCGATTTGTCTGAGGAGGTAGGGGGTATAGGTGCGGAGTTGTTCACGGATGACGAAGAAGGAGGATTCGGTTCCGTCGAAGTAGCCGGATTCCTCGGGCATATTTTCGATAGCGGAGTAGAGGGCGCGGATATGGTGGAGGGTATCGGCGGTGAAGCGCCAGACAACGTTGGTGTCATTGGTGGGGAAGGGGGCGATGGTGACATTGCCGATGGGGTGTCGGAAGTGGACGTAGGGTTCGGGTTGCTGGGGGTTATTGGGGATTTCCTGGTAGAGGACGAAGCCGATGCGGTCGATGACATGTTTGAGGTAATAGGCCATGAGAACGGCTTCTTCCTCTTCGACTTGGACGGGGAAGGAGGAGAGGTCGAGCGTTTTGATGGCATTGGTTTTACCGCCGATATCGTATTGGGCCATGGATTCGATGAAGGTGCGCATGGTATCGCGCGGGTTTTGGAGCAGGAGGTGTTGTTGTGGGGAGGGGGGGTGTCCGTTGC
>JBMTVN010000374.1:0-4205 GCA_049451415.1 Limisphaerales bacterium
GGCCGATGCCTGCTCCGACCGCCACGATCACGAGAATCGCGAGAAAAGCCTCGAGCAGCATCGAACCGTAGCCCACTGGCTGGGCATCGGTTTCACACCGCAGCTGCTTGCTGCTGGTCCCGCTGCTCACCAGACAATGAAACCCGCTGATCGCCCCGCAGGCCACGGTGATAAAGAGAAAGGGAAAAATCATCGGCGCACCCTCCGGATGCATCTCCCACATCGGCGCAACCCACTGCAAAACCGGCCGACCCGCACCCTCCACCACCGCACCGCCAACGACCGCCGCCACCCCCAAACCCAATACCACCAGCCCCAATGCACTGATCAATTGCAGGGAGTTGATGTAGTCCCGCGGCTGTAACAACAGCCAAACCGGCAACACCGAGGCCACATAGGAATAGACCAGGAGGATCACCACCCAAGTCCAAGGCTGCCAATCCGCCATCGCCGTGTTCCACCTCCCCAGAAATCCGGTATCCCCATAAAACACGCTCAAATACATCAAGCCCAGCGCCACCAGTGAAGGCACCAATAACCCAACCCCCTTGCGGTGCAACCACATCCCCACCACCACCGCAATCGGTATCTGAATCACACACGGAAAAATCGAGGATGGGTACTGCCGGAATACCGACGCAATCACCAACCCGAAAATCGCCAGGACAATCGTCAGCGCCAAGAACAGGACCAGCAGGAACAACAGTCGCACCCGACGGTTAATCAGCTTCCCCGCAATGTCGCCCACGGTCTGCCCCCGGTTCCGCAAACTCACCACCAAAGCCCCGAAATCATGCACCGCCCCAATGAATACGGAACCCAACAACACCCAAAGCAATGCAGGAAGCCACCCCCACATCACCGCGATCGCCGGACCCACAATCGGCCCGGTCCCCGCAATGCTCGTAAAATGATGCCCAAAAACCACCGAACGGTCTGTCGGCACGTAATCCACGCCATCCTCCAATTCAGCCGAAGGACATACCGCCTCCGCCGACAAACGAAACACCTTGCCCCCCAGCCATCGACCGTAGGTGTGGTAAGCCACCAAAAAACCCAGCCCCGACAACAATGCAACAATCAAGGTCTGCATAGGAACCCGGCGACCATAACAAGCAGCTCCCAGCCGTCCATACGAAAGCACCCCCACGTCCGGTAACCGAGCCCGCAACCGAAAGGGCAACGTAAATGGGCCCACCCATCAGCCCCAAGCCAGGCGGGGCAGATCACACAACCCCTCAACCCAATGCCCCAAAGGTCCTCCCCCTTCCCCATCTACAAAGGCTCCCAGCATCACAATTACTACGTATGAGTATTATTTTCCTTTGCTTTGAACCAAAACCTGCGGAATATTGACGCCGCTTTCTTTCCGGCCATGAGTGACAACCCGCAACACCCCAAATTGGTCTGGGGCGCAGTAATCCTGCTCGCCCTCCTCCACCACGATTTCTGGTGGTGGAATAGTCGAACTCTCGTCCTGGGTTTCCTGCCCATCGGCCTCGCCTACCACGCCGCATTCAGCATCGCCGCAGGCCTGCTCTGGGCAGCCGCCTGCCGCTGGGCCTGGCCAACTCACATTGAGGAATGGGCCGACCAAGTGGATTCTGCCTCACTCCAAAACAGCTCCCCCGCCACCCCAATCTCAAAGTCATGACTGAAACCGCCTCCACTCTGCCCCTGTTCGTCATCGCAGGTTACCTCTGCCTGCTCCTCGGCCTCGGCTTCGTCAGCAGCCGCTTCTTCAAGGGCACCAGCGCCGATTACTTCGTGGTCAGCCGCTCCATCGGCCCGTTCCTGCTCCTGATGTCCATCTTCGGCACCACCATGACCGGATTCGCCCTGGTCGGCTCAACAGGAAAAGCCTATACCTCCGGCATCGGGGTCTATGGCCTCATGGCCTCCTGGTCCGGCCTAGTCCACTCCGCCGTCTTTTTCCTCGTCGGTATCCGCCTCTGGGCCATCGGTAAACGCCACGGCTATGTCACCCAGTGCGAATACTTCCGCGACCGGTTCGAGTCGCCCTCGCTGGGCTATATCCTCTTTCCCATCCTCGTCCTGCTCGTCATCCCCTACCTCCTCGTCGGAGTCATCGCCGCGGGTAAATTCATTCAATCCACCACCGCCGGAATGTTCCCCGACCTGTTCCAGATGCCCCCGCTCCCCAACGGAAAACCCCACCCCCTCTCCGGCGGCATCGCCCCCTGGCTCGGCAGCCTCGTCATCTGTGTCATCGTTCTGGCCTACGTTTTTCTCGGGGGCCTCCGCGGAGCAGTCTGGGCCAACACCTTCCAAACCGCCGTCTTCATGATCACCGGCGTCATAGCCTTCTGGATGATCGCCTCCCGCCTCGGCGGCCTCCAGGCCGCATCCAACATGGTGCTCAATAATGAAACCTACGGAGCACAACGACTCGCTCGTGAGGGTCTGATCGGCCATGGTCAATTCCTCTCCTACTGCCTCATCCCGCTCTCCGTCGGCATGTTCCCCCACCTCTTCCAGCACTGGCTCACCGCCAAGAACGCCAAGAGCTTCCGCCTCACGGTCATCGCTCACCCCATCTTCATCATGATCGTCTGGGTCCCGTGTATCCTCATCGGCATCTGGGCCGCCGCTAAAATCGGCGGCGGAGCCAACCCAAACGCCGTGCTCGGACGCATGGTCGGACAAATGGTTCACTCCCCAATCCTAAGCGGCCTTGTCGGTGCCGGCGTCCTCGCCGCCATCATGTCCAGCCTCGACTCCCAGTTCATGTGCCTCGGAACCATGTTCACCAGCGACATCGTCGTGCGGCTCTTCGGCAAACATCGCTTCAGCGATACTCAAAAAATCCTCCTCGCCCGCGTTTTCATCGTCCTCGTCGTCGGCGTAACCTACCTGCTCGCCCTCTGGCTCAAGGACAGTGCCCATGTCTTCGACCTCGGGGTCTGGTGCTTCACCGGATTCGCCAGCCTCTTCCCCGTGGTCTTCGCCTCAGTCTACTGGCGACGCACCACCCTCGCAGGCGTCATGGCCTCCATCATCGCAACGGTGGTCACCTGGTGCATCCTCTTCTACCGCGATATCGCCATGAAAAAGGCAGCGACCGGTGCGGGTGAAGACGAACTGCTCATCGCCGGCCTCATGCCCGTAGCCTTCATCTTCGCCGTCGCAGCCATCAGCCTCGTAGTGGTATCCCTCCTCACGCGCCCCCCATCCAAACAAACCGTCGACAAATTCTTCATCAGCTGATCCGTCAACCGCTCAAGAGTGAGCAGCCAGCTTTTCGCCTCCATTGCCCCCAACAGACCCCACCGGTGTTTCGGTGCTTCCGAACACCCTCCGGTCTGGTCTTTTTGCCGAAGCTTCTTTCTGCCGAATGAACATCCGCGTCCATCCGCGGTTATGAGCAGAGGTCAGCCGCCAATCGCCAACAGCGCCCCCCTACTCTCTCCCCTCTACTCTCGCCCCTCTACTGACGGCAGGTCGCCCCACGAACCGCACCACTGCCCAGCAAACCGTCGCCCCCACCGGCAGCAGCAGCCAGCCGGAAAAGCCAAACCCGGCAGGCAGGTAACCACAAAACACTGCCACCCCCGCCGCAAGCAACGCATAAGGCAACTGCGTGCGCACATGGAGCATCACATCGCACTCGCAGCTGAAGGCCGACACAATGGTCGTGTCGCTGATCGGGGAACAGTGATCCCCAAACACCGCCCCGGCTAAAACCGCCCCGATGGTCGCCACCAGAACCCCGGCCTCGGAGCTGTCTCCAAGACTCACCGCCACCGGGATCACCAGAGGCATCACAATGGCCATCGTGCCCCAGGATGTTCCCGTGCTAAAGGAAACCACCGCCGCCAAAATAAACACCGCGGCAGGTAACCACCTCGGAGAAAATCCCGCTCCCATCAGCCCCACCAGAAAGTCCGCCGCCTTCAACTCCTTCAAAACCGAATTCAGCAACCAGGCAAACACGAGAATTAAGGTCGGCAAAAACATATGCTCCATCCCCCGCATGAATGCCTGAACTCCACCCCCAACGGTCCCGCCCCCCCTCTGGACACCCAAGAAAAACGGCAAGCCCAAGGCCACAACGGAAGCTAACGCCGTCACCAGAACAAAAACCCCAGCCGCATCCGCCTGCCCCATCGCCTCCGCCAACCCGGTCCAACTGAATGCTCGATGCAGCCCCCCTCCATCCAGGAACTACCCCGCCAACACCCCGA
>JBMTVN010000375.1:0-4180 GCA_049451415.1 Limisphaerales bacterium
GGCGGGGCGGGGGGGGGGGGGGGGGGGGGGGGGCAGCTGGCGGTAACGAAAATTAGATGAATCGTGTGATGGACTTAAGTCAAGTTAGGTGGCCTGCTTTAAAAGCGGTGTATTGAACCGACCGTTTAGTGGGGTGATGGCCGGGTGAATGAGTGGGGTGGTTGGGAGTTGCGTTCGGGGTGGGCGGGGGGGTAGAAACCTTGGGCATGACCCGATTTAATTGGCTTCGGCCGGCGTTGGTGCTGTGTGTGTCATTGGTTGCTATGGGGAGGGTTTGGGGTGGTGGGGAGTTGGCGCGGTCGACACCGGAGGCGGAGGGGTTGAGTTCGGGGGAGGTGTTGGGTTGGGTGGAGGCGTTGGAGCGTGAGGTGGAAGGGATGCACAGCGTGATGTTGGTCCGGCACGGGCGGGTGGTAGCGGAGGGGTGGTGGGCTCCGTATTCGGCCGAGCGCCGGCATGTGTTGTATTCCTTGAGCAAGAGTTTCACGTCGACCGCCATGGGGTTTGCGATCTCGGAGGGTGAGGTGGGTTTATATGAGCGGGTGGTGGATATCTTTCCGGAGGCTTTGCCGGGGGAAGTGAGTTCGAACCTGTGAGCGATGCGGGTGATGGATTTGCTGACGATGACGGCGGGGCACGGGACGGAGTCGCCGCGGGACGGGGAGGGGATGACCGTAAGGTCGTTTCTGGGGCATCCGGTGCCTCATCTGCCGGGGACGCATTTTATGTATAACACGCCGGCGACGTTTATGGTGTCGGCGATTGTGCAGAAGCGGACGGGGCAGACCGTTTTGGATTATCTGGGGGGGGGGTTATTCGAGCCTTTGGGGATTGAGGGGGCGGTATGGGATGTGAACGCTGAGGGGATTTCCTTGGGTGGGTATGGGCTGCGGGTTCGGACGGAGGACATTGCCAAGTTGGGACAGCTGTATCTGCAGCGGGGGGAGTGGGAGGGGCGCCGGTTATTGTCGGGGGAGTGGGTGGAGATAGCGACTTCCAAGCAGGTATCGAATGGGAGCAATCCGGAGAGCGATTGGAACCAGGGGTATGGGTTTCAGTTTTGGCGTTGTCGGCATGGGGCGTATCGGGGGGACGGCGCGGCGGGGCAGTATTGCGTTGTGATGCCGGAGCAGGATGCGGTGGTGGCGGTGACCAGTGGGATTCGGGACATGCAGAAGTTGCTGGATGTAACTTGGGACAAGTTATTGCCGGCGTTTCGTCCGGTGGCTTTGCCGGAGGATGCTGTGGCGGCGGCGCGGTTGAGGGCGAAGCTAGGGTCGTTGGAGTATCCGGTGGCCGAGGGGGTCGAGGGTGCGGTGGAGCCCCGGGGGTTAGCGGGGAGGGTGTTTCGGTTTGAGGCGAACGAGACCGGTTTGGAGACCTTGGAATTGAGGCGCGGGCGGGAGGGGGGACAGTGGAGCTTGGATTTGCAGATGCAGGGGGAGCGGGTTGAGATTCCTTGTGGGGTGGGTCGGTGGGAGGCGGCTGAGAGCCTTGCTGGGTTACTGTTGCGGGAGGTGGGGGATTTCCGGCACGAGGCTGTGGCGGGGAGCTTGGGTTTTGTGGGTGAGGGCGGTTGCAACGTCCGGGTGGTTTTGTTTGAGACTCCGTTTTCCGTGACCTTCAAGCTGCGGATGGACGGGGGTGAGCTCGTCTTGGAAGGGGAACGCCAGGTGAGTTTTGGTCCCTTGAAGTGGCCGGTATTGCGCGGGCGTTCCTGAGTTGGGGTGAGTGAGGTTGACGCGGTTGGCGTGGGGTTCACTCCGTTCCGGGTGGGTTTTCGTGGGGTGACGTTGCGGATTCGGGTGATTGGGTGGATGGTGCGTGAACTGCTGTCTTGGTGGATCAGGTCCCCGGGCAGCGTTGTTGTCGCGTGGGTGTCATTTGGGGAGGGAGGAATCGGACGTCCTTCAGAAACCTGTCTACGATTACCCCCAGAGTTTGGGCGTTCGTGGCGAGGCCGGATTGCGAGAGTGCCTGGGCCAAGTCCTGAGCCTGCAAAGAGTTGCCGCTCTGTATGCGCTGCAGGATCCAGCCTTTTTCCTCGGGTGACAGGGGTCTGGGGATGGGGCGGGCTTGGAAGAATCTCAGCGCGTAGGCGGCGACCGAGGGATGGGGGTCATAGAGTGCGTTGTCCCAGATTAATAGGCGGCGAGGAGGAGGTTGCGCTGGTGGAGTGCGAAGGAGAGGAGGAGCAGGGCGAGAGTGACGAGCGTGAAGTGGGAGCGTTCGAGGATGGACCAGCGGGAGTGGGTCCAGACCCAGATGGAGGTGAGGGTGAGGGCTGCGGTTGCGGCGGGTATGATGGGGGTCCAGTGCAGCAGTTTGGTGATTGGCTGAGGCAGCCCGTAGAGGTGGTTGAGCGGGGGTTGGCTGAGCAGGGTTGCGGTCAGGCTGGTTAGGAGGAGGAGGGAGGCGAGGGTTGCGGTGATGATCAGGAGGCGGCTGAGGGCAGAGGAGAGGTGGATGGGTTTGGGGTGGGACAGGTGGCGAAGCCAGCGGAGCAAGGCTGCCGGGGGCCAGTGGAGGAGGGCTGAGAGGAGGGCGGTCAGGGCGAACGCGACAATCCATCTGCCGGCTCTTCGGGTTTCCCACCATTGGGCGCGGCGGTAACTGGCTCGGTCGGTGATGAGGTAGTGTGGTTTGCTTCCGGTGTTGTTGAGAAATGTCAGGCTTTCTGCGGTCGCGGGCATGGTATTGGTATTGGGATGGGCCGCTTGTGTGAACGTGTTGGTCGAGATGGGGACGAAGGGGGTTCCGTTGACGAGCAGGCCTTGGGAGGAGGTGGTGATTTGGATTTCGCGGGGTTGGCCAAGGATGGGTTCGTGGGCGGGGAATCGGGTGGTGAGGTAGGTGCCGGCGAGAGAATCGAAGCTTGAGCTGAGGTTGTGGGAGGGGGAGTGAGTTTTTGCGCTGCTATTTCGGGGGACAAACGTCCTGGTGAAGGCCTGGGTAAATTGCTTCCTGAAATTTCCGCGGTCAGCAAGGTTGTAGGTGAGGAAGAGACCGAGGTCGTGGCGCGGGAACAGGAGAAGGACGCTGTTGTAACCAGGCCAGCGTCCCGTCTGTCGCAGGACTTTGCGGCCGGCGATGAGCACCTGGTTGAAACCATAGCAGCGGCCGGGGACGTCGGGATCGATTTCGAACTGAGGTTGTTGGAGTGGCGTGAGGAGTTCTGCCGGGAGGATGGCGTGGTTCCGCGGGGTGGGGTGGCCAAGGAGGGCTGTGATGAGGCGGGCCATATCGGCGGCGGTGGCCGAGAGTCCGGCGGCCGGGGGCAGGTTGACCTGGTCGGGGGGGTAGGCTTCGAGGTGAGATCCCCTGTTCCAGTAGCCTCTGGCGAGTTGCAGGCGAGAGTGGTCATCGAGCATGAACGTGCTGTTGTCCATGCCAAGGGGCGCGAGGAGGGAGTCCTCCACATAGACTGCGAATGGTTTTTCAACAGCCCGCTGGAGGAGGTAGCCGGCCAGGGCGAAACCGTAGTTATCGTAGGTGGGGAACAGGCCCGGTGGGCGCAGGCGTCTGGGTTGGTTGAGCAGCAGATAATCATGAAGGGGTTGCCTGGCACCGGGCAAGCGGGTGGCGTCCTTGAGGAACTCGACGTCGAATCCGGCGGTATGGGTGAGGAGGTGGTGGAGCGTGACTGGCTGGTTGAAGTCGGCTGGGATGTGAAGTGTGTCGAGGTAATGGTTGACGTTGCGGTGGAGGTCGAGCGTGCCTTGTTGGGCTTGCTGCAGGACGGCGAGTGTCGTGAGGATTTTGGAGATGGAGGCCACGCGGAACAGCGTGTTGGAGGCTTGGACCGGTTCTTGAGTCTGGAGATTTGCGATGCCGAATCCTTTTTGGATCACCGTTTGTCCGCGGTGAACAATGGCGACGGCGGCTCCAGGAATGCCGTGCTCTTCGAGGGCTTGCGTGATGTGTTGGGTGGTGAAGGTGCGCAGTTGCCGGGGGTCGAGTGGCTCAGAGGGGTTTCGCGCTGGCGTTGAGGCGAACGCTGCGAGGGGAAGGCTCAGGGCCAGCAGCACTCGCTGTACTCGAGGATGGGACGTCAGCATTGCCATTCTGGCGCTAGTTGTATCAGGGATTGACGGGGAGGGCAAACTGCGCCCAGCCGTGCTCTCGGACCGGGCGAGGTGCCGTGAGCACTGGGCTCATGACTCCTGAAACACCGAAACAC
>JBMTVN010000376.1:0-4179 GCA_049451415.1 Limisphaerales bacterium
GCCGATGCCGTTCACTTTAAAAGGCAGGCTCCCCCAACCCGCCAATACCGACAATAACCGCGGACCCAGATCCCGTGCCGGATTGAAACACGCCATGGTCAGCGGCCCCAGCAACGAAATCAGCAAGGTCACGGTCAACCCTATCGCCAACGGCACCCACACTCTCGGCCGCAAAGGATTCCGCTCGTCGGTCACGCCAAAGATGACCAATAACAAGACCGCCGTCCCCACCACCTCAGCCCCAAAAGCCCGAAACGACGACATCCGCCGCCTCCCGGCATCGCTCAGTGGCTCCCCGCCGGGATTCGGATAAAACTCCCCAAAAATCATCGCAGTAGCCTCGCTGCCCTCCGCTCCGCGAACCACCCCTACCACCACCTCATACTCCACAATCGCTCCCTGAAAGATCCCCAGAACCAACAAGCCTCCCGCAAAAGCACCTAGCAACTGCACTCCCATATAAGGCAAAACCCGGCGCCACGGAAAACTGTTCCAAACCGCCATGGACAAGGTCACTGCAGGATTTAAATGTGCCCCGCTCAGCCCCCCACACACCGTGATGGCAATCGCTATCCCCAACCCCCAGACAATCGCCACCTGAAATACTCCCACCTGCGCCCCCGTTGTGACTGCAGCCGCCACACTGCCACATCCAAAAAACACCAGAAGCAACGTGCCCCAAAACTCCCCGACGACCCAGCCCGGAAGCCGGCCCGGAGGCCGAATGCCATCACTTACCTCTCGCTGCGATCGTTCGTTCATAAAGACAACGCCGGCCCCAACCACGTTTCACTGTGGCTACCACCCCACTCAGACGAACACCCAACCACATTTTGCCGGTCCACGGTTGCATCCGCGGCCGAAGAACATAAGTTGGATGTTCCAAATAACAAACTGAATCAAGCCCGCCATACCATCCCCACCGCCATGTCTACAGAATCGCCTTCCTCCCTCCCCAAAGCCCGCTACATCATGATCGGCGGATTCCTCGGCGCCGGCAAAACCACCGCCGTCTCCAAGTTGGCACAAACGCTCTCGACCCAAGGTAAACGAGTCGGCCTCATCACAAATGACCAGGGCATGAACCTCGTCGATACCGCCATGCTCCGCTCCCAAGGCTTCGCCACCGAGGAAATCCCCGGGGGCTGCTTCTGCTGTCGCTTCAATTCGCTCGTCGATGCCGCCAACAACCTCACCGCAGCCTCCCGACCGGATATCTTCATCGCCGAACCCGTCGGCAGCTGTACCGACCTCGTCGCCACGGTCACTTACCCGCTCCGCCGCCTCTACGGCAACCAGTTCGAAGTCGCCCCCGTCAGCGTCCTCATCGACCCCATCCGCGCAGAACGCATCCTGGGGCTCACTGAAGGTCGCAGCTTCTCCCCCAAGGTGATCTACATCTACCGAAAGCAACTCCAGGAAGCCGATATCCTCGTCATCAGCAAGTCCGACCTGTTGGACGAGGCCCGGCTGGACCGACTGAAAACCGCCCTCTCCCGCGAATATCCTGAAAAACAGATTCTCTCAGTCTCAGCCCGCACCAGCACCAACCTCCAGCCATGGTTCGATGAAATCCTCAAGGGACGACAAAGCTCAGGTACCGCCATGGAAGTGGATTATGAAGTCTACGCCGAGGGCGAAGCCTTGCTGGGCTGGCTAAACTGCACGATCCAACTTCAATCCAGCAATGGCTTCGACTCAGGTACCGCCCTCAACCTGCTGGCTGGATCAATCCGCGACGATCTGGCAGCCCAAAATGCCGAGATCGCCCACCTCAAAATGACGCTCAGTCCCGACGATAGCCTCAGCGGTGAAATCGCCGCCATCAACCTCGTCCGTAGTGACTTTGTCCCCGAACTGTCATACCAACTCGATGAACCCGTCTATTCAGGGCAACTCATCCTCAACCTCCGCGCCGAGGCCGATCCCGAAATCCTCGCCGGGACGATAAACCGATTAGTCCAAACCCTCACCTCCAACTTGCCAGGCCTCCAAGCCAAACTCGACCACCTCGAGCACTTCCGCCCCGGTAAACCCACCCCAACCCACCGCATCACCTGCCAAACGGATTAGCCAACCATCAGGCCAACTCCGCCGCCAATAGTACCCGAAGTAAACTGTCCCAGGACTCTTCCGGGCTCTCCCATCCACTGCTGATCCGGATAACCCGATCCGCCTCGCATTCCCCTAAACCCATCGCAGCAAGCACATGGGATGCCTTGCCCTGGCCACTGCTGCACGCCGAACCCGAAGAAACCGCAAACCCCTCTCGGTCCAATGCCACCACCCAACGCCGACCATCCCGCCGCTCCGGCAACTGCAAGGAAACGGTGTTCCAAAGCCGCCCCACGCCGGCTCCTATCAACCGGCTCCCCGGTAACCCCGCCAAAACCCCGCTGATAAAACGATCACGCACTACCTCCATCCGCTCCACGGCCCCCGCACCAATCTCCCGCTCCCGCGCCTCCAGAGCAGCCACCAACCCCATCACCCCAGGAAGATTCTCCGTGCCCCCCCTCCGCCGATCCTCCTGTGGACCTCCCACAATCAATGGAACCATCCCCAAAGGCCCTTTCAAAAAACCTACCCCCGTCCCTCCACCAAATTTATGCCCGCAACCCGCAACAAAATCGCATGCCCCCAAACCCTCAACCGCCAGCTTCCCCACCCATTGAGCCGCATCACAGCCAAACAATACCCCCCTCGCCCGACACAAACCGGCCACCTCCAGCCAAGGTTGCAAAACCCCCGTCTCGTTGTTCGCTGCCATCAGAATTATCGCCCCCGGTAAACCACCCCGAAACCGCTCCTCAACCCACCCGGGATCAACCACCCCGTCCCCACCCACGGGAATGAACTGATAACGCCCCTCAAACCACCGCCTCAACGCCTGTAATACCGCAGGATGCTCCACCGCCGATACCCAAACCTCCCCCTCCACCACCCGAGATAAATGATACACCAGCAAGTTATCCGACTCGGTCGCACCAGAAGTGAAAATGATCTCCCCGGGCGAACAGCCCAGAAATCCAGCCAACCGCTCCCGACATCCCTCCAGCGCCCTGTCCGCCCGCGCACCCACCCGATGCAAACTCGAAGGATTCCCCCCAAATCGCTCCACCCCCTCCAGCCAGGCCGCCTTGGCAACGTCCATCATCGGATGCGTCGCCGCATGGTCGAAGTAATACACGTGGGAATGCTTGCCATGTGCGCCCCCGGATGCCAGCTTTTGCTGCTGCCATGAATAACGACGCACAGCCATCCCCCGACTGCGCGCCGCAGGCGGAGGTCCACAAGGCCTCCGCTGGCTTCCACCATTACCAAAGAGGCCGCTTCGTCGCCCGCCTTCCGCTGGATCACCTCTATACCCCCAGCCACGCCTGGCTCTGCCCCATCCCCTCAGAAGGTCCAAACCGCTACCGCGTCGGCCTCACAAAGTTCGCCACCCGAATGCTCGGTGAACTCGTCGATATCCAAATTAATCCCCAACCCGGCAATGCAATCTCCCCCGGTGATATCCTAGGCTCCATCGAAGGCTTCAAAGCCCTCACCGACCTCTACTGCGTCGGCCAGGGCACGTTCGTCACCGCAAATCCCGAACTCGCCAAAACCGTCGAATTTGTCAGTCAAAACCCCCACACCCAAGGTTGGCTCTACGCCTTTGACGGCGCTCCCGGCGAAGGCGCCCTTGACGTAAAGGGATATTGCGGTTTGTTGGACGAAACCATCGACCGAATCCTGGCCAACGAAAAACAACTCGAAGATGAAGCATGAGTGAACCCGCCCCCACATTGCTCTATTGCCACTGCCGCTACGCCAAGGTGGTCCCCGAGCAAGTCAAAGAGTCGGTCCTCAAGGCTCTCTGCGAATCCGGCCTCCCCTTCGAGGCAGTGCCCGACCTCTGCGAACTCTCCGCCCGCTGCGATCCCTCCCTCAAACGACTCGCTACCGGCCCGGTGAAAATAGCCGCATGCTACCCCCGAGCCGTAAAATGGCTCTTCTCCGCCGCCAACGCCCCCCTCCCTCAAGACTCCTGCGAGGTGGTCAATATGCGCTCACTCAGTGCCGAAGATGCCACCGCCCAGTTGCTCACCCCGGCACTCACCCCAAACCTGCCCTCAAAATCAGAGCAACCTAACGCCTCGGAAACCCAACCCCAACCACCCACCCAAAAACAAA
>JBMTVN010000377.1:0-4141 GCA_049451415.1 Limisphaerales bacterium
GCCCGTCCGGTTCGGAGGGAGGGGTGGCGCTAACGCGTCATCCCTACCCCTATCTGTGCGAGGTTGTTGGAATTGTCATTACGGTAGGGTCACGCTGCCGCGTGACCGCAGGACGTTGGCGGTGGCAATGACTTGCGACCCGAGGGCGGACCGCAGGGAGAGAGAAGAGTGGAGAGAGGAGAGAGTAGGGTTGTGGGCGTCCTGCCCGCCATAGTCCGAAGGACGACGGCGGAAGCGCCACACTGTTTTCTCTCTGCACTCTCCTGGGTTCTCGCGACGAAGTCGCGTAGCCTTAGCTTTCAGCTACGGCGGGGCGGATGAGCGTTTGGATAGCGAAGCGGTCGCTGGTGCTGATGAAAGGAGGATGTTTTGTGGGAGTGTGTTTTATTGTAACCTTGGGATCATTCCGTCTCAGGAAACTGGTATGACAACAAAGACTCAGGTTTTGTCGGGGCCGACGTGTCCCAAGTGTGGGGCGCCTATTCCTGCGGAGGCGCCGCAGGGGCTTTGTCCCGGGTGTGTGATGGGGGAGGCTGCGGCGGGTGGCGGGGAGGTTGTGGGAGAGGTTCAATCGGAGGATTTACCGGGTTTGGAGAGGGTGGCGGGTGCATTTCCGAACCTTGAGATTATTGAATTGGTGGGGCGAGGAGGGATGGGGTTTGTTTACAAGGCGCGGCAGCCTCATCTGGATCGATTTGTTGCGCTGAAGCTTTTGCCGGAGAAGCTGGCGAAGGATCCGCAGTTTGCTGAGCGGTTTAATCGGGAGGGGCGGGTTTTGGCCAAGCTGAGTCATCCGAGCATTGTCAGCGTTTTCGACTTCGGTTGTTCAGGGGGCTTTTATTTTCTGCTGATGGAGTATGTGGACGGGGTGAATCTACGTCAGGCGATGCAGGCGGGGAGGTTTTCTCCGCAGGAAGCGCTGGGTGTGGTGCCGCATATTTGCGAAGCGCTGCAGTATGCCCATGAGCAGGGGGTTTTGCACCGGGATATCAAGCCGGAGAACATCCTGTTGGACGCCCGGGGTCGGGTGAAGATAGCAGATTTCGGGATTGCGAAGCTGGTGGGTGAGGCGTCCGGGGCGGGGGTGACGTTGACGAACACGGGATCGGCACTGGGCACTTTGCATTACATGGCGCCGGAGCAGTTGGAGCAACCAGGCGGGGTGGATCATCGGGCTGACATTTATTCATTGGGGGTGGTGTTGTATGAGATGCTGACCGGTGAGCTTCCGATAGGCCGGTTTGAGCCGCCATCGAGTCGGACGCCTGTAACGAAGGGTGTGGATGAGGTGGTTTTGCGGGCGTTGGACCGGAATCGGGAGCGGCGCCAGAAGAGCGCGGGTGAATTCAAGAGTCAGGTGGAGACCGTGGCGGCGGGGGCGAGCGAGGAGGTGCCGCCGGTGCTGCCGGGGGAGACATCGAACTGTTGGCCGGCGATCCTGGGCGCGGTCCTGGTTGGGTTTGGTGTGCTCGGTTTTCTTGCCGGGGGTGCGTTCTTAGCTGCGAATGGGATGGGGTTGTCGATTGCGGGTCTGCTGGTGTTGGGTCTGCCGTTCCTGTTGATTTCGGTTGTGGGAACCGTGTTGGGCTGGGTGGGTTTGGGGCAGATCCGGCATGCGGGTGGGGCGAAGAGAGGTTTGCCGCTGGCGTTGTTTGCGGCGGTGACCCTCCCGTTTGGGATTCCCATGATCCTGACGATTGGAGTGCCTTTGGTTCTGATCTTTGAGGCGAGTGGGCGGGCTGGGTTTATAGCAAGAGTGATCGTGTTCCTGCTCATCTCGAGTATCCTCTCAGGGCTGGTGTGGGGGATTGTTGCGATCGCGCGGTGGGGGGCGAACCGGCCTGGGGGGCGATACTGGAGCATGCGTGGGTGGGCGGTGACGTTTGGGGTGCTTGTGACCGGGTTGACCCTGGCATCGATGCTGTTGGGGCAGGGGGCGGGTCGTGGTGTGGGGAGAGGGATGCGGCCTCTTCCGGTGGAGGAGGTTATGAGTGCTGGGGACCGGTTGCCGGCCGGGGCGGTGGAACTTTTGGCGGTGGCGCGTCACCCCTCTGGAGGTCTGTGGTGGAAGCCGGATGGCGGGGCGTGGGAGGGCGAGGTATTTGAGAATCCTGGGCACACGGTGGTGCCTAATGCGGAGCAACGGGCAGTGGAGATGGTCTTTCGGTTGGGGGGCATTGATTCTGCGGATGCGCAGGTTGAGGTTGAATTGGAGGGCAGCTCGGGGTCGTCCGGGGGGAACCAGGTGCAGACACGTGAGGGGAGCGTCCCGGGGACATACTTTGTGGCTGCGTTGTTTCCACGAGAGAAGGCTATGACCCGGGTGAGGGTTGGTGTGGCGGATGGAGAGTGGCAGACCCTGGTGGAGGACAGCGGGCAGGGGAGCGTCTCGCTGGTCCGCGACGGCAGGCCTGTGCACGTGGAGTTTCTTGGTGTGGTAGAGAACCAGGATGGGGACACTGTACTGTCAGTGGCCCACGACATTGTGGCGCGGCAGGTGAGGTTGGTTGCGGTGGATGAGGGAGGCCGGGAGATTCCTTGTTTGTTGTCGCGCCAGACGCGGACTCATCTGACGGGGACATTTGTCCAATTGAAGCCGCAGGGGATTCAAGGTTTTCGTTTGCAGGTGCGGCGCTATCGCTGGGCCACCTTCTCTGATGTGGCGCTTGAGCCGCGTTTGGGAGATGAGTCTACGACGGCCCTGACTATGCCGAGTGTGCGGATCGATTTTCAGAATGTGAATCTAGTGGAGGAGGAGGGTCACGACCGTCTGGAATTGGTCTTCAAGCGGGAAGAGCGTGGGGCGGAACTTTCGTGGCGTTCCGAGGGCAGGTTTGACGGGGCGCCGGTGGATTTCAACGACATTACCGTCGTGGATGCATCCAGTGGTGAGGCGGTGATCACGCACACGGTGTCGCTGTTAGTGCCGGACGACATGACCCGGGAGCAGAAGCTCCGGGTTGTGAGGCAGGTGCGTGAGCGTTGGCAGGGGAATTCCCTTGTGGTACAGCCGGGGGACGAGCATGACATTATGACCGTCAGGCAGTCTGAGAGTAATGTGGTGGTGCTTGTGCTGGTGGGGCGCTCCCGTGACGAGGTGCTGCAATGAAGATCTTCCTCGAATGAGTCCGGCGACTGACAGTTCATCGTTTGGGGCGACCCGCTGGACTTTGGTTCTGCGGGCTCAGGGCGGGGGTGAGGCGGCGCGGCTTGCTTTGAGCGAGCTGTGCGAGGCCTATTACCGGCCGGTGCTGCGCTTCCTGTGTCGGGAAGGCCGGACTCAAGATGAAGCGAGGGATTTGGCGCACAGTTTTTTTGCCCGGGTTTTGGAGCGCGGGGATTTGCGGGCTGATCCCAAGCGGGGCAGGTTTCGGTCGTATCTCTTGGGTGCCTTGAAGCATTTCCTGGCTGATGAGCGGAAAGCGGCTAACCGGCAAAAGCGGGGAAGCGGGGTGGGGCCGGATTCGCTGGATGAGCGGAGTGAGGTCGAGGGGATGGCAGAGCCCCCTGATCCGAGATCCGAGGCGGGGGATGCGTTGTTTGACCGCGAATGGGCCCTGGCTTTGATGGAGCGCTCGATGAACCGGGTGCACGGGGAGTTTGTTGCTGCAGGCAAAGTGTCACAATTTGACCTGCTCAAGCCATGGCTGGTTGGAGATGCCGGCGGTTTAAAGCAATCCGAAGCCGCCGCGGCCCTTGGCTGGAGCGAGACAGCGGTGAAAGTTGCCATTCATCGTTTGCGCAAAAGGTTCCGGCAGACCGTGCGCGATGAGATTGCCCAGACCTTGACCGCCGCCGGCGACATCGATGAGGAGCTTCGCTACCTGGTGCAGACTCTGGCGGCGGAGCGCGGTGCATAGCTGTTCCGAAACACCGCCTGTCCGCCGTAGCTCGAAGAGCGAAGGAGGAAAACTCGGAAACACCGGGCGCGAAGCGCGGCGTGTATTACAAGGATTCGGTGCGGTAGGTCCCGCCCAGCGGGCGGGATGCGTCTCGGCCGGGGGATGGGGGGGCAAGGACTTGGCGGTCACGCGGCATCCGTCTTCGCTCTGCGAGCTACGCCGAGACAATGCGGGTTCCGACCTTTGCGAGAGTGGTGCAACGATTGGGTGAGGTAGGGTCACGCTGCCGCGTGACCGCA
>JBMTVN010000378.1:0-4126 GCA_049451415.1 Limisphaerales bacterium
CGCTCTTCCGATCTGCCCCCCCAAGGTCGGCAGCAATACCAGCTTGCCCGTCACCCCCTGCCGCTTCAACTCCTCCACCTCCCGAGCAATGATCTTCTCCACACACTCCGGTGTAATCGGCTCAATATACGTCCGGTCAGCAAATTCCGGATCAGTCATGATTGTCGCCGGATTCGAGTTCACCAGGACAACCCGGTAACCCTCCTCCTTCAACGCCTTGCACGCCTGCGTGCCGGAATAGTCGAATTCACAGGCCTGGCCGATGATAATCGGACCAGCCCCAACAATCAGAACAGAATGGATGTCAGTGCGCTTGGGCATAACGCGTGGGAGGAGTGAAAGGAATTCCCGGCCCGTTGCCAATGATTTTCCACTTCCACGGTTTTTTGTAACCTATGCATCCTCATCCGTGTGGTCGTATAGTGCCGGATCGCCACGCCCACAACACCTGTATACGATCAACCTAGCAATGGAAACCCTTGTAGGACTGTCGGTTGGAATCGGATTAAGCGCCGCCTGCGGCTTCCGTGTCTTTATCCCCCTCCTCCTCGCCGCCCTCGCCGCCCATACCGGACACCTTCATCTCTCCCAAGATTTCGCCTGGATCGGCTCCCCCACCGCAATTCTGGCATTTGGCGCCGCAACCCTACTCGAAATAGCGGCATACTACATACCCTGGCTCGATAACGCCCTGGACAGCATCGCCAGCCCGGCAGCCGTCACCGCCGGAACTCTGATGACCGCTTCGATGATTACAGAACTCGACCCTTTCCTCCGCTGGTCCCTGGCCATCATCGCCGGCGGCGGCATCGCGGGAGCCGTCCAAGGCGGCACGGTTTTCTCCCGCTCCCTCTCCTCCACCACCACTGGAGGCATCGCCAACCCTCTGCTCTCCACCGCCGAACTGGGCAGCGCCCTGATCACCGCTCTGCTCGCTATCCTTCTCCCACTGCTCGCAGCAACTCTCGCGCTCACCCTGCTCGTCTGGATCCTATGGCGCCTCTGGAAAAACTACCGACTGCAAAAAACATCCCCCTGAGCGCCACACCGACCACTGCCTCCGCCTGCCAGAACGCATTAGACCTCAGTCCATCAAGCCGTCCCCAAAGGGGCGGCTCAGCAGGGCAGGATCCCTGACTCAAACCTCTTTTTTGCTTCCCCTAAGCCACCTCCATAGTTTTCCTCCTTCGCAATATGAAGCTTTGCCGCTTTGCCCTCCGCGATGGATCCGTGCACGCCGGAATCTCCCTGACCGACGCCACCGTGCTGGACCTCGCCGCCTACGGCCACCCCTCGATGTTCGAGCTACTCGAGGAGGTGGACCCCCTCCGAGCCCTCGAGTCCCTTGCAGCAAATACCGGCGTCGCCTACCGCCTCACCGAAGTCACGCTCCTGCCCCCGGTGGAAAAACAAGAAGTCTGGGCCGCAGGCGTCACGTACCTCCGCAGTCGCACCGCCCGCACCGAAGAATCCAACCACGACGCCTCAGCCTACGACCGCGTCTACGAAGCCCCACGCCCGGAACTGTTTTTCAAATCCCTCCCCGAGAAAGTCGTCGGAACCGGGGGACATATCGGCATCCGCAAGGACTCCACATGGACAGTCCCCGAACCGGAACTCGCCCTGGTCATCAACTCCAAAGGCACCATCGTCGGGTGCACCATCGGGAACGACGTCAGCGCTCGTGATATCGAGGGAGAAAACCTGCTCTACCTCCCCCAAGCCAAAATGTTCGACGCATCCTGCGCCCTCGGCCCCTGGATCATCCCCGGCTGGAGCGAAGAGTTCATCCGGCAACAGACGATCCGCATGTCAATCACTCGCGGCAAAGCCACCGCTTTCTCGGGCGAAACCTCCCTGAACAACCTCAAACGCCCTTTCGAAAACCTCGTCGAACACTTGTTCGCTAACCAAACGTTCCCTCACGGTGTCATCCTCCTCACCGGAACCGGCCTCGTTCCGCCGGATGACTTCAGCCTACAGCCCGAAGACCGCATACAAATCGAGGTGACCAAACTGGGAACCCTCGAAAATACCGCCAAGGCGCTCTAGGCGGAAGCCGGACGCTAAATGGGCAAGCGCCCTGCACAAGGATGAGAAAAGGGAACCCCGCCTCACCTCTCAGATAGGGCGATAAAGAGAATCCGCCCGAAAACGCCCCCCATCGACCCACCGTCAGGACGCCGCGTTCTCCTTGAAGTAATCCGCTGCCTCCATCACCAGGGCCGTGTCCTCCGGCGACGGAACACCACCCCCGCCTGGCCGACCTGGCTTGTCGATCCACAGCGGTAAACCACTCCCGGTCTCAACGTTCACTGCCATCAAAAACCGCGGAAAATGGCAGTGCATGATATACCCCGCACCCGCTTTTCCCCCGCTCGTTACCAAAAACCTGGGCAGATGCGCCCACTCCGGGGGTGTTCTAGGATCAGCTTTCATAGGCCAAACCCTCTCCGACACCACTCTCCACAGTCGAGCCCAAATCCATCCTCAGTGCACGTGCCCGTGATCTATCTCCTCCTGCGTCGCCGCACGAATGCTCACAATCTTCACATCAAAATGCAGCCGTTCCCCGGCCAAGGCATGGTTGCCATCCACCAGCACATGATCCGGCTCCACCCCCGTCACGGTCAGAATCCTCGGCCCGGCCGCCGTCTGTGCCTGAAACTGCATCCCCACCTTCACCTCGACACCCGCCTCAAATTGATCCCGCGAAACTTGCCCCACCAAAGCCTCATCGCGCACACCGTAAGCCTCCTCTGGCGGCACGACCACCTTCAGCTCAACCCCAGCCTGCTTGCCCTCCAACTCCTTCTCTAAACCCGGGATCAAGCCCCCATGCCCATGTAAATAATCCAAGGCACCCCTTCCCTCTGAGGTGTCCAATATTTCCCCGGCATCGTTGCGCAGGGTGTAATCAATGCTCACAACAGCGTCCTTCTTGATCTCCATGTCTATTCTTTCTCCTGTTTGCTCTCTCCCTTCATTCAGTCTCGATTAAAGTGCCACCCTGCGATCCGATCCCCAGCACAACAAGCCTTAAACCCAAAAAAGACCTCACCCCTTCGCTCCATCTCCCATCCCCGTTGACACTCTTTCCATCGTGATCCCCGTGTAACCGTAGAAGACTGAAACCAAGGGATTCAGCAGGTTGAAAAAAGCAAAAGGCAGAAAATACACGGCGCTCAAACCCAACGCACCCCCCACAAATGCCCCACAGCTGTTCCACGGAACCAACGGCGACGACAAGGTCCCCGCATCCTCCAAACAACGGGAAAGGTTCTTTGGATGCAAACCCCGCTCCTCAAAAGCCCGCCGATACATCCGTCCCGGAACCACAATCGACAAATACTGGTCAGGAGCAAGAACGTTGGACCCCACACAAGTCACCTCCGTCGCCAACACCAACCCCCCCGTGCTCCTTACCCGACCCAGTAACACCCGTGTAAGGGTATCCAGAAAACCCGCCTTCTCCATCACCCCTCCAAAAGCCAAGGCACACAATATCAACGCCACAGTCTCCATCATCCCCATCATCCCGCCACGCGTCAGCAGCTCGTCCAGGGCCTCCACCCCCGTCACCGCAACATAACCCGAATAAACGGTTTCCAAGACCACAGTCGCAGACACCCCCTGCACCCACCACCCACAAATCATTCCCATCACCACCCCAACCACAATCGCAGGCAAAGGCGGCACCCGACGCGATACCATCCCAATCACCACCACAGGCGGTAATAACAAAAGCGGATGAATAACAAAGGCCTCCTCCAACCCTGCCATGATCTCCTCCAACCCCTCCAAATCCACACCCCCACCCCCATACCTCCACCCCAAAATTCCATACAACAACAAGGCTCCCAGATAACTGGGCACGGTGGTATAAGCCATGTGCCTGATGTGAGTAAACAAGTCCGTCCCCGCTACGCCTGGAGCCAGATTCGTCGTGTCGGATAAGGGCGACATCTTGTCGCCAAAATAAGCCCCCGAAACAATGGCCCCAGCTACCATGGGCAAGGGCACCCCCAAACCCCTCCCCACCCCCATCAAGGCAATCCCCACTGTCCCCACTGTCCCCCAGGAAGACCCGGTCCCCAGTGAAACCACCGAGCACACCAACACCGCA
>JBMTVN010000379.1:0-4125 GCA_049451415.1 Limisphaerales bacterium
CTTCGCTTCGTACGCAATCGCGTGGCGGACCCGGCCGTGCACATCGCGTTTGACGAGATCACCCAGCGGCAATGCGCCGAATCTCCCCATTTTAGAAGAAACCTTGTTTTGCGAAGCACCGTTATCGCGCGCGCAGGGGTCGCAGATCTGACGTGCCCCCAGCGCGGTCAAAACGCCATCAGTCCCAGCCAAGATACCCCCGGATCCAACTGGATCATCCAATGCCTGCAAAAGCCCGACTCTCGCCCCCTCAATATCGCCATCTGGGGCGGCCAGACCGACCTCGCCCAAGCGCTCTGGCGCATCCGCCAGGATTCCTCCAAGGATCACCTCGCTTCCATCCTGCAGCGAACGCGCGTCTTCGATATCGCCGACCAGGACGGCCTCGCCTCCTGGATCCAAACGGAGTTTCCGGAACTCTTCTATATCCTCAGCTCAGCCCCGGAAGGCGCAGACCGACGCGAGGCCGCCTTCCGCGGCATGTACCTGGATGGCGACATCCACACCACTTCATGCGAGTGGCTCACCGAACACGTCCTCCAAAACCACGGCCCGCTCGGAGCCCTCTACCCTACCCGCACCTGGACAGCCCCCAACCCGCATGGAGCCCTCAAAGAAGGCGATACTCCCTCCTGGTTCTACTTCCTTCAGAATGGACTCAACCTGCCGGAAAATCCCGCCGCAGGCGGATGGGGCGGCCGTTACCAGAAAAACCCGTCCGGCACCTTCCGCGACACCGCAGATACAATCGCCAACCAGTCCCACGTCCGGCTCACCGTCGCGCGCTGGCGCCCGCACTTCCAGTCCGACCTGCAAGCACGACTCGACTGGTGCGTCCAACCTCCAAACCAAGCCAACCACCACCCCAAGGCCTGGCTCAACAATACGCCACCACCCGCGCCCATAAGCCTCCATGCCACCCCCGGATCAACGGTGGAACTCAATGCCTCAGATTCCTCCGACCCCGACGGGCACCCACTCCATTTCCACTACTTTCCCTACCCCGAAGCCGGCACACCCCGGAACGCTCTGCAGCTAAAGACACCCCTCCAGGCCATCACCTCCTGC
Source organism: Limisphaerales bacterium (assembly GCA_049451415.1). Classification (GTDB taxonomy): domain Bacteria; phylum Verrucomicrobiota; class Verrucomicrobiia; order Limisphaerales; family JAHDYP01; genus JBMTVN01. Next base: position 1,069 of record JBMTVN010000379.1, read on the forward strand.
TTCATCCCCCACGAAACCCCCGCCGGGACTTACCACATCCTATTAACCGTCACAGATGAAGGAACCCCTCCTCTCACCACCTACCGCCGGGCCATCATCCACGTGCAATAACCCCCCTACAAATCCTACCGAAGCTCCCGACGCAGCATCCGCATCTCAGCACCCACAACCACATTCAGCTTGCCGCCATCATGCCCCAGCCCGGGACTCCCAGCACCATGCGGTCCACAAAGACGCAATTGAGCACAACCCGTCGCAAACTCCCCTAAAGCACCTCCACCCTGTGCCTCGTGGCCTCTCTCGCCTGCGCCACCCACGCCAAGTCATATCGTCAGCCCAATCGCCGTCTCCGATAATTCTCTCGGCACCAACAACGAAAACACCAAGGTCGTCAACCTCATCAACCAGTCCGGCCTCGCCACCCATTTCACCAGCGGAACCACCTACTTCGACGACTACTTCGCCTCCAACCCCGATACCTCCGCCAACCCTGCCACCGGCAATAATTGGCAAAGCCTCGCCGTCCTGAGCCTGCCTCTCACCGGTTACCTGGATTTCGACCTGGGAGAAAGCCTCTCCATCAACCGGATCGCCATCTGGAATATCTCCCTCAAGGATATCCAAATCGAACTCCTCGATGACCCGTTCGGATCCGGCACAGCCGCCGGAAGCTTCCAACTCCAAAGCCACCTCACCACCACCACCAATTACCCGGCCCAAATCCTCGAACTGACTCAGCCAACTACCGGACGCTACGTCCGGCTCCTCATCCATTCCGCCTATACTCTCCCCCCTCCCAACCACTCCTTCGCCTTCGCCACAGCCGGCGAAATCGCGGTCGGCAAAACACCTCCGCCCCCCCGAACTTGCCATCCTCCCCACACCCGAAGGCCTCCTCGAGGTTCACTTCTCCGGAACACTCCAATGGGCCGATTCCCCCGACGGGGAATTCATCGATGTCGACGGCAATCCCACCAACCCGCTCGCCCTCAGCCCCGATGACCTGCTTCTCAACACCTTCTTCCGCGCTGTAGAACGCTAGGCGCCAGTCCGCGCCCTCCCGGAGAAGCAGGACACCACCCTCATTCCTGGCCACCTCACTCAAGCAAGAAAATCCTTGCCTCAAAATCGAATCCGATTTGAATAGCCATCGTCCTTGCAGGGCACCGCGTCGCGCGGAATGGATCAGCAGGACAAAGGAGGTAGTTACTCATTCAAATTAATTCGTATGGCTTGGCGTATACACGAACAAGTGTGTCGACTCGTGATCGACAATCGCATCCGTAACCGCGTCACAGGAACCGTATGGCTCCTCGGACGAGATGAACCACTCCGGCTGGACCTGAAAGGCAACGCACTGCCAGACCTCGCCGGCTGCCTGCTCACCCTGGAAAACCCCGCAGCCCGGGCCGCCCCCCTCGAAGGCCTCGCAACCCTGCAAAACGGCGTCTGCGGCGAACTCACTGCATCCCGTAAAGTCCGCATGCCCACCGTAGACCTCACAGAATGGCTCGACTCCGACCACGACACACCACCACCGTGCGTCTGGACCAATGGCACCTATATCGAATGGTTCAGTGAGTCCAACGGACGGGTCGTCATCGAACTCTATAACCCCACGGTCAAAATCGAGCTGTCCGAACCGCTCTGGACCCTGACCGACGAAGAAATCCACGCGACCCAGGAAGCCAACAGCAAAGCCATGTGCGACTTCATGGCCGACTTCATGGCCCGCTTGAATGCATCCATAACCGATCCCCCGACCTGGCAGCACCAACCCGCACCCGCGGACCTCGACCCGCCAGACCCCACCGAACCACCCCTCTCACACAACACCTTCCTGCAACAGATCATGCTCATCGAAAAACAACCCCAGAAAAGCCTGCGAACCATCCTCGCCCGCGACAACATCCACCCTCCCTCCATCCACTCCCTGCCACCAGAGGACATACCCCACCACCTCGATGAACTCATCCACGCCCTCGCCGACCATCATATCTTCCTCGGCTTCACCAACCACCTGTCCGACCCCGAACTCTACTCCATCCTCGTCCATGACTTCATCGAAGAATTACACCCCGACCTGCCCAAAGACTCCGGATGGAATCACCACATCGATATGACCGAATACAGCCCCCACGAAGACCCCTGTGACCTCTACCTCAAATACTACGCCGACCCATTCTGGCGCAAACGCTGGGAAGACGAATTCCCCGACATGAAAATCCCACCGCACGAAAACCCTCCGTTCAACCGCGACGAAAGGCTCCCCAAACCGAAATACCACCCGTAAACCAAGACGCTCGGAGCCGGCAGCCCCTCTCTCTGCCGGCTCCCAGCTCCTTGCCCCCCTCATCGTGGCCGGACCACGACATCCTGCTGCGGCTCAATTTGTTACAGAACTTTTCGGGCCAAAAACCACCCTATGGAGCCCTTTTTGGGGCCGAAAAGAGCGCCATACCGGCATACAAGTCAATGCCAAGCCTCCCCCCAGCCACAGCCCCAAAACAGGGTCCAGCAGCACCGTATAGGCACTAATCTCGAGGCCCTTTTGGAACAACGCTCTCCATGCGGACGCGTTACCATGGTGCAACCAGCATGGGTCAGAATACGTCATCCCCCCAAAGTTCACGATATTCCCCCTCCGGATCATAGCGCTCCGCCTGTCCCTGCACGTTGAATCGCCGTCCCTCGCGCGGATCAGTCCCGACCCCTGCCAAATAAGCCCAGTTACCCCAGTTACTGCAAACATCATAGTCCACCAACACCGACTCAAACCACTCCGCCCCAACCCGCCAGTCCTGCTTCAGGTCATGCACGAGGAAAGACGCCACATTCTGCCGCATCCGGTTGGAAAGAAACCCCGTCAGCCTGAGCTCCCGCATCCCCGCATCTACAAATGCCTGTCCAGTTCTCCCCTCAATCCAACTGCGGATCACCTCAGGATTACGTTGCCCGACAGCCACTGCCTCCCCCTTCAGCCCCCCTGCGAGAAACAACCGCCTCCCGACTTTCTCAGCCAGAAATCGAAAGTAATCCCTCCACAACAACTCGAAG
>JBMTVN010000380.1:0-4098 GCA_049451415.1 Limisphaerales bacterium
TTTTTGGCTGGCGGGGTGGTGGTGAGGGAGTGGTTGTGGTGGAGGTAGTAGCGTTTTGGGGTGGCGGGGAGTGGGGGCCAGACATTGGCCGTGCGCCAGACGTTGCCCGGGGCATTGGGGTTGGTGGTATCGCCGATGACGTAGTAGGTGACGGCGGGTTCGGTGTCGATTTCGTGGGCCTGGTCTTTGAGCCAGCGATCGAACCAGCGCCATTGGTTGGAGTGTTGGCCGGGAGGGTTTTTGCCGTTGGGGAAGGTGAGGTCGCCGACTTTATCCTGGAGGACGTTATGGCTCCAGGGGCCGAGGAGGAGTTTTTGTTTTCCGCGGGCGTTGGGGCCGCCGTGGTTTTGGTAACCGTTGAAGGCGTCGATGGTGGGTTGGGCGAAGATATCCCAGTAACCGCCGACGTGGAGGGCGGGGGTGTTGATTTTTGGATAGTGGCGTGAGGCGTCGCGAGCCTGCCAATAGGCGTCATAGGTGGGGTGGCTGACCCAGATATCCAGTGCGTTGGTGGCGAATTGGGTGCCTTTGAGCCAGTCCTCGATGAGGGCTTTGCGGAATACTCCGCCGGTATAGACGACGTCGTATAGGTTGGGGGCACCGACGACGAGGTATTGGGCGAGCAGGGGGTTGGAGCCTTCGATGGCCATTTGGAACTGGGTGATGGCGCCGGCGGATCCGCCCCAGGTGCCGATGCGACCGTTGCACCAGGTTTGTTGCTTAATCCAAGCCAGAGTGTCCTTGCCGTCGGGAACGTCCCGATGGAAGGGGAGGTTTTCGCCCTCTGAGGCGAAGCGGCCGCGGGTGTCCTGAGCCACCACGGCATAGCCTTGGCGGGTGCCGTCCTGCCCGAGCCCGATGGCGAGGTCTTTGTTATAGGGGAAGCGAAGGAGAACGACGGGGTAGGCTTGGTCGGCGGCAGGGAGCCAGACGTCGGTGGCGAGGTGTGTGCCGTCGCGCATGGGGACGCGATGGGTTTGGCGGATGGGGTCGGGATCGGCGGCGTTGAGGGTGTGCAGGGTGAGGCAGGCGAGCAGTGTGGTGCGGATGGCGGTAGGGATCATGTGGAAGGTGTATCGCTTTGGAGCGGGAAGCGCAAAGCGGGAAGCGGGAAGCGGGAAGCGCAGAGCGCTGAGGGCGGAGGGCGGAGGGCGGAGGGCGGAGGGCGTGGTGCGAAGCGCAGAGCGGGAAGGGGTAAGCGGTGCGTCGGTGCGTCGGTTTAGTTAGGCGCGGCTGGTGCCGCGCACAAAATCTCGACGGTCATCCGAGTGGGCGGGGACGAAGGGGGAAGGGCGATTGCGGTCCGCGTGGCGGACCGCAGGGAGATGGGAGATGGGAGATGGGGGCCACTGTTTTCTGTCTACGGCTTCCTGGCTACACGTGCCGGAGGCACGCTCGATCCCGATAGCGATCCCGATTTCGATTTCGATGGCGCGGTAGCGCTGCGCGCTGAGGCATGCTCAGGTTCGTGTTCCAAAACACAGAAACTCTGAAGCACCGGCTTATGGGGGGAACGAAAAAGGCGCCCGAGAAGGGCGCCTTTTTAAGCGTAAAATATTGTATAGTAGGAGCTTAGGCCTTCTTGGCGGCGGCTTCCTTTTTCCATCGGCGGGGGGGTGCCTTGGTGATGAGGCCTTTTTTGAGGGCCTTGGTGGAGACGCGAACGTAGCGCACTTCGCCGTCGATGATGGCTTTGACGCGTTGGAGGTTGGGGAGGAAGCGGCGCTTCGTGATCGCGGTGACGTGGGTACCGATACCACCTTCGCGCTTGGGCTTACCACTTCGCCAGATTTTGCTGCCCTTAATTGGGCCCTTACCCGTTAATTCGCACTTTCTCGCCATAACAATCCTTCCGAACACCAACAAGAGCGGGGGACCGTAACAGACGATGCGGTGGTTGCAAGCATGAATTCGCAGCTTTTCTGGTGTGGCTTGGGTGCTATTGAATGGTGCGCATGCTAGAACATGAACTTGTGGGAGCGCGGGAGAAGGGGTCGGGGAAGCTGGCGGTGGTGTTGCATGGGTTGGGGGACAGCATGGAGGGATATCGATGGTTTCCGGAGATGCTGCGGTTGCCGTGGTTGAACGTGATGCTGGTGAACGCGCCGGACAGCTATTATGGGGGCTACAGCTGGTATGATTTTGCCGGGGATGCGCAGACGGGGGTGGTGCGGAGCCGGGGGATGCTGATGGAGCTGCTGGATCATTGTCGGGACAAGGAGGGGTATGCGAGTGAGGACACGGTGCTGTTTGGCTTTTCGCAGGGGTGTTTGATGACGGTGGATGTGGGGCTGCGGTATGGGCATCGGTTGGGTGGCTTGGTGGGGGTGAGCGGGTATGTGCATCGTCCCGAAGCGTTGTTGGTGGAATTGAGCGCGCATGCGAAGGAGGTGCCGGTGTTGATTACGCACGGGACGCAGGATCCGTTGGTGCCGTTTGAGCCGGCCCGGGGTCAGTTTGAGCAGTTGAAATCGGCCGGGGTGAAGCTGGAATGGCAGGCATTTCAGAAGGTGCACACGATTGATGGGGAACGTGAGTTGGGGGTGATCCGGGGGTTTATTGAGCGTGTGCTGGGCGCAGGGCGGGAAGCGGGAAGCGCTGAGCGGTAAGCGCAAAGCGGTAGGGATCCGGCGGAGCCGAATCCCGGTACCCGCCTCCTGGCGGGTCGGCCTTTCGACAGGCTCAGGGGGCAGGTCCCTTTCCGTACCGCGTCCTTGCGGTCGCGGTCTGTCACCCGCTGGGGCGGGCTTCTGTAGCGCGGTGCGCTGCCGCGTAGAATGCGGCAAGGAGGCGCGCTCGATAGCGATCCCGATCTCGATTTCGATCTTTGGGGGTTTGGTGTAATGCCTTGCGGGGTGGGGCGGTGGTCACTATTTTGCAGCCTATGAAAAAGATGGTGTGGGTGTTTCTGATGATGGCGGTGGTGATGGTGCCCGGGGCGTGGGGTGCGGGTGAGGATGCGGCGCGGGCTGCGGCGGATCGTGCAGCGGCGGAGGAACGTTACCGGATTTTGCAGTCGTCGATCGATGACCTGGTGTCGTCGCAGCGTGAGTTTCGTCGGCGACTGGACGCGGTATCGGAGGCGTTGCAGAAGGTTTCGAGGGAGGTGAATGCGAAGCCGGACAACTCACGGGTGGTGACGCGGGAGGAGTTTGAGAAGCTGGTGGAGAGTGTGCGGGAGATTGACCGGAAGCGGGAAGCGGACCGCCGGCAGATTTTGGAGCAGATTGAGGATTTGGGGAAGTCGTTGCAGGAGATGCTCAAGCGGCCGGCGGTGGTGCCTCCGACTGCGAAGTCCCAGCCGCGGGGGAATCAGGAGGGTGTGGAGTATGTGGTGGAGGCTGGGAATACGTTGTCGTCGATTATTTCTGCGCACAATGCGGCCTTTAAGGAGAAGGGGAGGAGGACATCGCTTCAGTTGATTTTGGATGCGAATCCCGGGTTGAAGCCGACGACGATGCAGGTGGGGCGGAAGTTATTTATCCCGATGGTGCCGGTGGACTGAGAGGGGTGATTTATGAGGACCGAAGCGCGAGGCGAGGTATTGGAGGTGGTGGGGTTGACGCGTTTGACGGCGGAGGATGTGGCGTTGTTCAAGGAACTGGTGGCGGCGACTTTGGGGGAGCATCACCGGGTGGTGCAGGTGGATTTGGGCCAGGTGACGGGGATGGACAGTGAGGGGATTGGGGCCTTGATTTCGGTGCACAAGCGGATGAGGGAGCGAGGGGGTGTGATGCGTTTATCACGGCCGAGTCCGTTTGTGATCCAGTTGTTGCAGTTACTGAAACTGGACAAGGTGCTGGAGGTGGTGCGGTAGCGGTTGGGGGTGGGGTGGTGTTATGTGGACCTTGCTGCGCAGGAGTTGGTTGGTGCTGGTTATGGGTTGTGGGGTGTGGGTGGAGGCCGGGGAGGCGCTTGGGGTGCTGGAGCGTTTCAGGAGTTTGGGTCGGTCGGCGGAGTGGAGGCAGGCTGGTGAGGTGGTGTTGGATTTCGAGACGTATCATCCGCAGGGCATGGTTTGGATGGGGGACAGGTTTTTCCTGAGTTCTGTGGAAGTGATTCAGCGGGCGGAGGGGAAAGGGCGGGGGCATGAGATCG
>JBMTVN010000381.1:0-4093 GCA_049451415.1 Limisphaerales bacterium
CTCCTGCCCCGGGAAAACCTCCTGGCCATTGAAGTCCACCAGGTCAGTGGAACCAGCAGCGACATCAGCTTCGATGCCAAGCTCCACGCCCAACTCACTCTCCTGTCTCCCTTCATCCTCTCCCAACCGAAGCGTATCTCAGTCCATTCCGACACCACCGCCACGTTCCAAGCCGAAGTCCTCGGCACACAACCCATGTCCTTGCAATGGCTTCATAACGGAACCCCCGTCCCCGGCGCCAACTCCTCCTCTCTCACCATCCATCCTGTCAGCGCCACAACACTGGGCAGCTACTCCCTCATCGCCTCCAATCAAGCCGGCTCGGTCACGAGCCTCCCCGCAGAACTCTCCCTCAGCCCAACCGACACCGATGACGATGGCCTTCCCGATGAATGGGAACTCGCCCATGGACTCAATCCCAACGATCCAGGTGACGACAATGGCCCCAACGGCGACCCCGACCATGATTCGCATACAAATCTGCAGGAGTGGATCGCCGGCACTCGCCCGAACGACCCGCAGAGTCACCTTCGTCTCGAATGGATCCATTCAATCCCATCCACCCCAGCCTGCACCTTCGAGGCGATCTCAAACCGCACCTACAAGATCGCAGTGACTCCCTCCCTGAACATGACCTCCTCCTGGCAGACGCTGCTCGAAATCCCGAGCGCCAACACCAACCGGACCATAACCTTCACCAACTCCCAGTCCTCCTCTCGGTTCCTTCGCGTCCTTACCGGCCTCCCCAATTGACCGGAATCCGGCGACCGCAATCACTCCTCGGCAGACCCCGGCACCTCCACAGGCGCACTCGCGCCTTCGTTCTGAATCACAGCCGCCCCCGGCTTCATCCCGCCACCTAACCTGTCCCGCAAATCCACCGCCTGAATGGTAAACACCAACGCCAGCAACAAGACCGCCCTCCTCCCCGGCAAGCCGTGAACCACCAGCGCAATCAACAAAAACAAGACCCCATAGTGCATCATCCAAAAATACCTCCCCGTCGCCGCAAATAATCCACCACCACCCAACCACCCCTCCAGCAACGTCCAGTCCAGCAATACATATTGCCCCACCCCAACACGCGGCATCACGGAAACCACCGCCAAACCAACCGCCAAAAACACCAGCGGAATCCATGGACGAAACCCGGACGGATCCAAGGGCCGCATCACCATCATCAACCAGCACCACAGGATCAATACAATCACCCCCGCACCCCAGTAGCCGAACCCCATCCCATGACCGGAATCCACCCCCTCCCAAGTCCGCAAAAGACTCGACCAACCCGCAGGATCAAACGGCCCAGCCAAATTCATCGATCCAATCACCCCGGCCTCAGTCGCAGCTCCCCCAACAACACAACCCCAGTCCCGATACCCCACCAATAGCCCCCCAACCAGCATCACCCCCAACAAAAGCAACGCCTTGCCTAAACCAAAACCCACTCCCTCCGTCCCGTCCACCCACACAACCCGACCGACATAAGCCAGCCCCAGTAAACCCACCATCAATGCCAGCTGCCCGTGAATCCACACACTCAGAAAACCCAAACCCAACCACGCCAGCCAAGCCAATCCCTGCCGCCCCGTCCCAACCGTACGGAAATACAGCCATAAACCCGCCAGTAGCACCCAGTGTGAACCACTCCCCGCATAACCCGCAGTATGCAGCCAAACCGGACTCAACATGAATAAGCCAACCCCCACCATCTGAAGCCGCGCATCCAAGGTCAAACAACGCATCAATAACACCGCAAAAACCCCCTGTAACACGACACCCAACCCCATCCACACACCCCAATACCCGCCAAACTCCAATCCCAAAGCCGCACCAACTTTCATCACCAACGCAACCAACGGCACGGCCTCAGCCCTCAACAAACCCTGCCAAACCCCGTCACCACCCGCCCCTAGGCCCTGCCACCCCACACCCCAAGGCGCCTGCAAAAAGGCCTCCATCGCCGCACCAGCGCGCTCATCGCCCCAAAAGGAAATCCCGTCACCCACCACAACCTCCAAGCCGTGGAACACCAGAAAGAAACACCAACCCGCCAGAAAACCATACGCCAACGAAATCACCACCGGCTTGTCAACCTCCCGCCACCAAAACACCACGTGAGCCACCAACAAGGTCAAACTCACGCGTAAAATCCCGTCAGGCCAGCTCAGTGCCAGAATACGCCACACGCCCTCCCCCGGCCACCCCACCGCCAAATAGCCCATCCCCAAATACAGCAGCGCCGCAGCAGCAACGCCACAGATCCATGACCATACCCCCTTATACGCTTCCATCACGCTCCTCCATGATAAACCCCTACTGCTCTACGCTTCTCAGCAGGCTCATGGCCCCGCAACGTATCAGAGCAGCATCCAGAACGTCCAGCCATGCCTTCAGGCGTTTTCCCAACGCCCACCCCAAGCCCTTGCAAGACCTGCCACGCTCGTGCAGTCTCCCCACAGCTCTCATGAAAACTCTCACCCGCCGCTCCTTCCTGCGCCGTAGTACCGCCATTACACTCCCCCTGCTCGCATCCTCACCCCTGCTCGGCGCAAACGCCCCAAGTAACCGCATCAACGTTGGCTTCATCGGCACCGGCAGCCATGGCATCGGCTGGAACCTCCGCCGCTATATGAACTTCAAGGACGTCCAGGTCCGGGTCGTCTGCGACGTCGACACCAACCACATGCTCGAAGCCAAGTCCATCGTCGACGAGCAATACCTCAACCAGGACTGCGACACGACCAGGGATTTTCGCGACGTGCTGGCACGGGAGGACATCGATACGGTCATGATCTCCACCCCCGACCACTGGCACACGCTTATCAGCATGCTCGCCCTCCAGGCCGGCAAAGATGTCCAATGCGAAAAACCCACGCTCACCATCGACGAAGGCAAACTCCTCGTTAACGCCGTCCGCAAAACCAAGAAGGTCTTCCAGACCAGCACCGAAGACCGATCCATCCCCGTCTACCACCGCATGGCCGAACTGGTGCGCAACGGCCGCATCGGTGAACTCCAACGCATCGAGGTCATCCTCCCCCTCCAACCCAATGTCCCCGGCGACAATTCCCCACAGCCCGTCCCCGCAGAACTCGACTACGATATGTGGCTCGGCCCCGCCCCCTATGCCCCCTATAACAAAGACCGCGTTCACTTCAACTTCCGATGGATTTGGGCCTACTCCGGCGGCATCATTTGCGACTGGGGCACCCACCTCTTCGATACCGCACAATGGGCCAACGATACGGAACGTAGTGGCCCCGTCGAAATCCAGGGCAGCGGCACCCACTGGGAAGGCGGCCTCTACGACACGGTCAAAGACTACGACGTCACCTACCGCTACGCCAACGGCGTCACCATGACCTGCCGACCAGGCAACCCAAGCATCAAGTTCATCGGCTCAGAAGGCTGGGTCGGGAACACCGGCTGGCGCGGCCCGCTCGAAGCCAGTTCCGACTCCATACTCCATTCCCAGCTCGGCCCCAACGATACCCGGCTGTATACCAACCCCGAAGGCGAACACCGCGACTTCCTGAATTGCGTCCGCTCCCGTAAAGACCCCTACTTCCCCGTCGATATCGGCCACCGAGTCTCCACGGTCTGTCACCTCGCCAATATCGCCATCAAACTCGGCCGCCCCCTCCACTGGGACCCCATTAAGGAAGTTTTCATCAACGACGATGACGCGAACCAAATGCGCCAGATCCGCCCCATGCGCGCACCATGGCGCTTCCCCGAAATCTAACTCGCGAATCTAACCACCACTCAACACAATCGCCCGTCCGTGTCCGTCCATATTCCCCTGTCAGTCCCTGCCCCCACCCGCCCAAACCACACCGCGCCGATACAACTCCTGCACCGCCGGCACCCGCAAAGCCGCAACGTCATGGCCCAACGTGCAATGGAACGTCCGACCTCTCCCCAAACGCGAAACAAACGCAATCGGATGAACTTGCCCCGTCACCTTGGATGTCGCCTCCGCTAAAACCTCAATGGGCCGATCCCCCTCCAAACACGTATACAGTTCATCGGTGGTCTCAAAATCCTGCATCCCCTCCACCACCGGATGCCCACCCCCGACAATCCTCAC
>JBMTVN010000382.1:0-4078 GCA_049451415.1 Limisphaerales bacterium
AGCGCAAGTATGGGCCCAACCTGGAGGATGTGGTTGAGTTTGGCCGCAACGCACGACAGGAGCTGGACGAGCTGCAGGGACGCGAGGGTGAAGTGAGGCGCATTGATGGTGAGCTGCAGAAGCTGGCTGCCCGGGCCATGGAACTCGGAAAGGCCCTGACGGCCAAGCGACGCAAGGCGATTCCCAAACTCGCGAAGGGCGTGACTGAGCATTTGAAATCGCTGGGTTTTCTCCAGAGTCGTTTTGAGATCACGTTGGAGAGCTCCACGCAGGATACTGGAACGGATGGGGCTTTTTTGTCCGTGAGCGGATTTGACCAGGTAGAATTCCAATTCAGCCCGAACCCGGGGGAGCCGTTGCGGCCGTTGCGGGCGATTGCTTCATCGGGAGAAATGGCGCGGGTGATGCTCGCGGTGAAATCGGTCCTGGCCGCGCAGGACAATGTGCCGGTGCTGATCTTTGATGAAGTGGACGCCAACATTGGCGGTGAGGTGGCAAATGCCGTGGGCGAGAAGATGCGCAAACTGGGCGAGCAGCGTCAGGTGTTGTGCATTACGCATCTGGCGCCTGTAGCGGCGCGGGCACAGCATCACTTCGTGGTAAGCAAGTCCGTGGCAGAGGGTCGTACCCTGACCCAAGTGCAGCCGTTGGGTGAGGAGCAGCGCGTGACGGAGATCTCGCGCATGTTGGGTGGCCAGAGCAAGACTGCCCGCGAATTGGCTTCGGCTCTACTCACCGGCAAATGAGGACTCAACGCGGGTCGGCCACCCGCCCTATGAAGAGGCAGGTTCCGCTGCTGCGGTGTTGGACCGCGAAGAGAAAGGGGCGATCGACCCGAACAATGGTGGGTTCAGACGGAGGCGCAGGGTTTAGGGAAACCGGCACGGCCTTGATGACGGCCGTAGCCGCTGCGGCTTCAGTTCCCTTCTCATCCAGGTTCAGGAACGCCTTGTGGAACACTTCAGCAATGTAGAGGTAGTCATGCGGGAGCCGTCTCGGAGCGAGTCGATCGAAGTTGGCTGATCTCTGGGGTTCATCGAAGGCCGTTGTCATCCCGAGAGAACGGAGCACTTTACCCAGCGCCACGGATCGGGGCTCGAGATGGAGCTTGGGCAGATAGAGCTGCACTTGCTGTTTGGGAGCCAGGGCCGCCGCACTCAAGGCATCGAGGGTTAGGCTCGACTCGACTGCCGACAGCGTTTGGCCGGGTTCTGGCAGGATAACCAGCAACTGCAAGCCCCCTCCGGCATAGGGCACCGTGACGACCTCGTAACCGGCGGTCTTGGCGTAACCGAGTTGATCCCTCTGGGTCATGGTGGCTACTCGCACCTCCCGACCATCCTGAAGGTGGAAGGGCGAAGGCCGGGTAGCCTGCTCATTGAAACTCTGCTGCCAGGGGGCACGGAGATACACCGCATTGACCAGCACCATCCGGGTGTGTGGAGTGAGCACGCCCGGCGGGATCAGGTCGCGGATTTTATCCTGGGTCTCTCCAGCCACCCATTGGTTCATCCCCTGCCGGGCGCTCTCGGCATCGCGCTTGAAGTCTACCGTATGCAATGGAGCCTGGTAGGTGTCTTGCATTGATTTGAGGAAGGATTTCCGAAAGGCGTAGCCCTCCTGACCGAACAGTCGGTTGGCCATGTGCCATTGCACCGGTTCAGCAGGACCACCGAAGTGCCGGGCTTGCTCAGCCTGTGCCGTGGTCTGTGCTTCGATCCTCGCCAGGTACAACTGCAGAGCCAGTAGAGCCGTGTGGAGAGATTCTTCAGCTGGGGGGTAATGGAGAACCCGACTCATCTCATCGCGCGTCACCCCTTCGGCCCCGGCGTAGGACATGGCGAGCGCCACCTGCAGAGAGTATGGGGAGAAGAGCACATTGCCGGTGGCCAGGGCGTCCGCCCGGAGCAGGTCAAGCGCGAGCGCGTTGACGATCTCAGCAGCCTGACGTGCAGGCAATGGATTCTGCGGTTGATCAGCACAGACCGGTGCGGCAGAGAAAAGCAGACCTGTTGCGATGACAACGGGAGCCAGCGAAGGGAGAGTCAGGGCTTTCATATGTTGTTCTGTTGATCGGGATTCAGCTCCGGCGGACTTACGGCCGGGACGCGTGAATCCAGAACCAAGGGATTAGACGGCTCGTGACTCGGGTTGCTCCCGGGGTTCTCGACTTCTGGAGCAACAAAAAAGGCGCGGACGATATTGTCCGCGCCTTTGTGCTTGGAGAATTTGAGGGGATTAGTATTCCCGTTTGCCTTTGCGACCGGGCTCGGGGATGGGATAGAGCCCGTTGGCATCAGCCATCAGCGGCGCCTCGGTGCTGAAGTCCATGTTCTCGAGCCCGGGAGCCATGTTGTGGTCGCTGTTCAGCATGTCATCATAGGTGATTTCCATGCCGGTGTGGGCAGACATACGGCCCATGGAAGTGACCACGCTGGTTTCCACGCCGCGACGCACCTCGTTGTAGGGCTCGTCGTTGCGGATGGCCTTCATCAGGTCTTCCCATTCGTTCTGATAAGGATCGCGCTCATCATTATCGACACGCGAACGCCAGACCATATTGGCGCGGTCGGGGCTCTGGCCCTTATAGATGCTGGAGGGTTGGCCGCAGTCACCGCTGGCCGACACGATTGCCATGCCCTTCGTGCCGTGCACGGCGCTGTTATACTGGTCGGTGCAACCGGTCATACAGCGACCGTTGAAGTTGAACTTGGTGCCGTCGGCATACGTGTATTCAACGGAGTAGGAATCGAAGTTCTGGTCGACATAGATGCCGCCGTCCTGGCTTTGGCGATAGTGACGTCCGCCGAGGGCGAGGGCCTTGACCGGCCAGGCGTTCTTCATCCAGCCGAGATGATCGACGATATGGATGTAGAAGTCGCTGTAGTTACCACCGCTGGCCCAGAGGAAGCTATGGAAACGGCGGATCTGGTATTCCATTTCGGACATATTGTCCGGCTTCCGGAGGGACTGGAAGGTGCCGACGGGGCCGTGCATGCGGTAGCCGCGTTGGAGGATGATATCGCCGAGCTCGCCGTCCTGGATCCGTTTGGCGAGTTCCTCGAGGGCGCGGCTGTGGCGGGACATGAGCCCGACGCCGACCTTAAGGTTTTTGGCGACGGATTTGTCGGCCAGCTCGAGCATTTTGCGGGAGGTTGGGCCGTCGGAGGTCAGCGGCTTCTCCATGAAGACGTTCAGGTTCTTCTCGATGGCGTAGTTGAAGTGGATCCAGCGGAAGGCCAGCGGGGTGGTGAAGATCGCCACGTCGCCCGGCTTGAGGCAATCCATGGCTTTCTTGTAGCCGTCGAAGCCGATGAACTGGCGATCGCCGGGGACGCTCATCTTGTCGGTGAAATTCTGGCGCAGGTTTTCGAAGCTGCCGCGCAGACGGTCGGCGAAGACGTCGGCCATGGCAACCAGCTTGACGGGGCCTTGTTTGGTGGAGAGGGCATTGGCGGCGGCGCCGGTTCCACGACCACCGCAACCGATCAGGGCAACCTGAATGGTATCATCGGAAGCAGCGTGCACGTGAGGAATGGCGACCCCTGCCAACGCGGAGACGGCCGCAAGCTTGCCGGTGCTTTTGATGAAATCGCGACGGGAGGTCTGCGAAACCGACTTTTGGGGAGATTCGTTCATATCCGGACACGATCCTGCGACTCCCCTGTGGAGTCAATACTTGAGATAAAACGCGAAGGGATTAGCGCCTTGGGGAGGTGCGGAAACCGCGTTTTGTTGGCGGGAAGGACATCCATCAGGGGAGGAGATCATACTCTGCACTTGGAACCTGGAACCAGGAACAGTAACGAAGAGTCATGCACGTCCGGCTTTACTCAGTCTTGGCGCCAGCCTTGTTGCTTCTGGCACACCTCACCTGTTTTACGCGGGCGGCCGTTCCCCTTCCCCCGGATGCCGTCAAATCGACCTGGGAGGGCTATGAGCGGATTGACTTCAAGGTCGAGGGACGCGACGCACTTCTGGTTTTCCCGCGGGAGACTGCGTCGGGCAAGCCCTGGATCTGGCGGACGGAGTTCTTTGGTCACGAGCCTCAGGCTGACATGGCTTTGTTGGGGCGGGG
>JBMTVN010000383.1:0-4075 GCA_049451415.1 Limisphaerales bacterium
CGGTCGTTTTCGGGTGTCATGTGAATGACCCTGAGCGGTATGGGGTAGTGGAGTTTGATGCGGAGGGGAAGGCGCTATCGATTGAGGAGAAGCCTTCGCGGCCGAAGAGCAATTATGCGGTGCCCGGGCTGTATTTATATGACGAGGAGGTGGTGCCGATTGCGAAGGCGTTGAAGCCTTCGGCGAGGGGGGAGTTGGAGATTACGCATTTGAACGTGGAGTATTTGAAGCGGGGTCGGTTGATGGTTCGGCGGTTGAACCGTGGGTTTGCGTGGTTGGATGCCGGGACCAGTTCCAGTCTGCACGATGCATCGGCCTATGTTCAGACGATTGAGAAGCGTCAGGGGATCAAGATTGGGTGTCCGGAGGAGGCCGCTTACCGGCGTGGTTTTGTGAATCTGGAAAGGCTGGATGAGCTGGCGCAGTCGATGCCCAACTGCGAGTATCGGGAGTATCTGATGCGTGTTGTGGCGGAGGTGCGTCGTCCGGTTTAGGGCGGTGATGGAGCTAGGTCTGAGATAATAGGAGAGAGGAAGCGAGACATGATTTTGTTATTGGGAGCCAGAGGGTATATGGGGAGTGCGTTTGCTTCGGCGATGCAGGAGCGGGGCTGGGAGTATCGGCCCTTGAGCCGTTTGGAGGCGGACTACACCCGGTTTGAGGTGATGGTGCGGTTGTTGCGTGAGCATCGTCCGGATTTTGTGGTGAGTGCGGCGGGGTATACGGGGAAGCCGAATGTGGATGCGTGTGAGACGGCGCAGGCGGACACCTTGAAGGGGAACGTGATTTTTCCGCAGATGCGGGCGCAGGCTTGGCAGGCGGAGGGGGGTCCGGGGGGACATGTTTCGAGCGGCTGTATTTATGCTGGGGCGAAGTTTTTACGGGGTGGAGAGTGGGTTGTGGACAAGGATTTGATGAGCGAGGCTGCGCGGGAGGCCTTGGAGGGGCATGCGGATCAGGTGCGCGGGTTTACGGAGGAGGACGAGCCGAACTTCAGTTTTCGCCAGCCTCCCTGCAGTTTTTATAGTGGATCGAAGGCTTTGGGGGAGGAGGCGATGAACGCGGTTGGAGGCGGTTATTTATGGCGGTTGAGGATTCCCTTTGATGAGAAGCAGACGGGGAAGAACTATCTTTCGAAATTGTTGGCCTATCCGAAGCTGTATCAGAACTACAACAGTATTTCGCATCGGGGTGATTTTGTGCGGGCCTGTTTAGACCTGTGGGAGAAGCGGGCGGAGCCGGGGACCTACAACATTACGAATCCGGGGTATGTGAGCACACGGGAGGTGGCGGGGATGATCAGGGACATTTTGAAGCCTGGGAGGGAGTTTGAGTTTTGGGAGAACGACGAGGAGTTTTATCGTGTTGCGGCGAAGACGCCTCGTTCCAATTGCATTTTGGATGGCACGAAACTGGCCAAGGCTGGCGTGCAGGTAAGGGATGTCAGGGAGGCTTTGGAGGCTTCCCTGCGGGGGTGGCAGGCGGCGGGTTGAGGCGGGGCGAGTAAAGACAGAAGCGGAAAAAGCATATGAAGATAGGTATCGTTGGTTTGGGTTACGTAGGTTTGCCGTTGTCGCTGCAATTTGCGCGATCTGGTGCTGAGGTTCTGGGTTTTGATGTCGACGACCGGAAAGTGAAGGCGCTGGAGTCCGGCAAGAGCTACATCAAGCACATTGAGCCGGCGGACGTGAAGGAGCAGGTGAAGGCCGGGCGGTTTGGAGCCACGACGGATTTTCGTCGGGTGAAGTCGATGGATGCGGTGATTATTTGTGTGCCGACGCCATTGAACAAGAATCGTGAGCCGGACATTTCCTACATCGTGAAGACGGGTGAGGAGATTGCGCCGCATTTGAAGAAGGGTGTTTTGGTGGTGTTGGAGTCCACGACTTATCCTGGGACGACGGATGAGGATTTGCGGGGTGTTTTGGAGTCGGGATCCGGTTTGAAGGCGGGGCGGGATTTTCATTTGGCGTTTTCGCCGGAGCGTGAGGATCCGGGCAATCCTGACAGCAAGGTGGCCTTGATTCCTAAGGTTGTGGGTGGGTATACGCCGGCCTGTTTGGAGAAGGCGAAGGCGTTGTATGGTCTGGCGATCAAGACCGTGGTGCCGGTGTCCTCGTGTCGTGCTGCGGAGGCGACGAAGCTGCTGGAGAACATTTTTCGTAGTGTGAACATCGCTTTGGTGAACGAGCTGAAGGTGGTTTATGCGGCGATGGGGATTGATGTTTGGGAAGTGATTCATGCGGCGAAGACGAAGCCATTCGGGTATATGCCGTTTTACCCGGGGCCGGGTCTTGGCGGGCATTGCATTCCGATTGATCCGTTTTATCTGACGTGGAAGGCGCGGGAGTATGGTCAGTCGACCAAGTTCATTGAGTTGGCTGGCGAGGTGAACACCAGCATGCCACTGCATGTGGTTCGGTGTCTGATGGACGCGTTGAACGCCCGCAAGAAGTCGCTGGCCAACAGCAAGGTGTTGGTGTTGGGGTTGGCTTACAAGCCCAACGTGGACGACGACCGGGAGTCGCCGAGCTATACCTTGATGGAGTTGTTAGCCAAGAAGGGGGCGAAAGTATCGTATTATGATCCGTATGTGCCGGTGATTAAGATGACGCGGGAGCATCCGCACTGGGCTGGCACGAAGTCGGTGAAATGGACTCGTGGAGAGATTGGGAAATTTGATGCGGTATTGATTTCGACGGCACACGCGTGCGTGAACTACAGCGAGCTGGCGAAGTGGTCTGACCTGATTGTGGACACGCGGAACGCGATGCACGGCGTGCGTTGCAGCCCGAAGAAGGTTTGGAAGGCTTGAGGTAACCTTTGCCTTGCGGCTCTGTGGGATGATTCACCACCCGCCCTTTTGAGGGCGGGTTTTTATTTTTCCGGGGCGTAGAAGCAGTGGTTGTTATCCTGGAGGATGAGTTGTTCCTCGACCAGGGCGCGCAGGAAGGGGCGGGCCCATGAGGCGTCTTTGCGGTATTGCTCACGGTCGACCCGGCGGCTGATTTCCTTGACCGACATGGGTTGTCCGGGGCATTGCTCGAGCATTTGGAGGATTTCTCTTTTCATTGGGCGTTGGGAACGTAGGGAAGATGGGGAGGGGGGGCAAGGCTCGAGGCAGGGTTTGCTTGTGGTTTGAGGGAGTGCAGGTAGGCGAGGAGGTCTGCGAGGGATTGCGGGTTGAGGGCGGCTTCGAGGCCTTCGGGCATGAGGGAGAGGTTGGAAGCACGGATAGTGTCGATTTGGTTGAAGGGCAGGGAGTGGATGGTTCCGCCGACCGAGAGGATGGAAATGGAATTGCTTGAGTCATTCAGGATGAGGCCTGTGAGGGATTCACCGTTGATCGTTTCGATGAAGTAGGCTTGGTAGGCGGGTTCCACGAGTGAGTTGGGGTTCAGGACAGCCTGGTAGAGTTCCATGGGGGTGCGTTGTCCGATAGAGGATAGGTTAGGGCCGACGGGCAGGAGGGGGGGCGAGGGGGCGTGGCAATTTTGGCAGAGCATTTGGAAAGTGGTTTTGCCTGCTTCGGGTTTGCCTGGGAGAAGGAGGGCTGACTTGAAGGTTTCCAGCGGCGAGCTGGGATTGACTGACGCAGGTGGGGGCAGGAGTTTGGCGGCTCTTGCCTGGACACTGGGGTTCGGGTGTTGGAGGAGACGGGGTCGGTTGGCGGGGCTGATTTCTGAAGCGGTGATGGTGCTGTTTTCCAGGGCTTGAAGGAGGGCGGAGGTAGCGGACTCGGATTGGAGGAGGAGATCGATGGCGATCGGGCGCAGGTGGGGCCTGAGGCGTTGCCAATTTTGGATGAGGAATGTGGTGCTGAGTGGGGATGGATTGTGGCAGAGAGATTGGACGGCGGTTTCGCGGACTGAGGCATGGGGTTCATGGATGCAGGCTTGCAGCAGGGTTTGGAGGTCGGAGTTTAGATGGGCGGGTTGGAACCCAAGCACGGTGAATTGGAGGCTGCGGAGTTGTGGGGCGAGGTTGGGGTTGTGGATTTCGAGTCGGACCCAGTTGAGTAGGGGGGAGGAGTCGGGGATATTCGGGGGCGGTGCAGAGGCCTTCAAGAGCAGGG
>JBMTVN010000384.1:0-4034 GCA_049451415.1 Limisphaerales bacterium
GGACTGCCATTCGTCCGCAGTCTCGCGTAGTCCGGAAAACTCCCACAAATCCTCCACAGCCTTAAATCCGAACCAGGAACATTGGTCGCAAATGTGGTGACATAACTGGCCCCGTCCAGCTCCAACGCCTGCCCCACCACTCCCCCCACATGGGCCGCAGTCAGGAAAAACTTGGGATGAATCGGAGTCCCCAAAAAGCCCCCCCACCGTCCCTGCCACTGCCATCCACTCCCTTCCAGCTCACCCGAGGGCGCCGTCGTGTTCCGCGCCGGATCCCCCGTGCCGTACAATAAAATGGCTCCCGCCCGGGGAGCCATTCCAACCGCCAAACATAAAACCAGACCAACCCACGACACCCGTGCGCGTCCTCGATACCTTCCCTCAATCATCCGCCACCTAAACCTCAGTCTGCCTCGCATCACGGCTGGGACCAGAATTCCACACACGAGCTGCCACGGCGGCCCTCAGCTGGCCACAACCCCTTCAGCACGCTTCGCTAAAACCAGCTCGGCAATCTTGTTGGCCACCTCCGGCTTCTCCTGCAGCGCCCGGCCCGCCGCCTCCTTCCCCTGCCCAATCAGTTCCCCGTCAAATTGGAACCACGCACCCTTCTTGTCCACTACACCATACCGGATACCCGCATCCAAAATGCTCCCCTCACGGTTGATCCCTCGGTTGAACATGATGTCAAACTCCGCCTCCGCAAACGGCGGCGCCATCTTGTTCTTCACAATCTTTACTTTCACATGGTTGCCCACCGCATTCCCCGAACCATCCTTCAAGGTGTCCTTCCGACGAATGTCAATGCGCACACTCGCATAAAACTTCAACGCCTTGCCCCCCGGCGTCGTCTCCGGATTGCCAAACATCACCCCAACCTTCTCCCGAATCTGGTTGGTGAAAATACAAGTCGTCTTCGCCTTTGCCAAAATACCCGTCAGCTTCCTCAACGCCTGACTCATCAAACGCGCCTGCATGCCCATGGTCGCCATCCCCATCTCCCCTTCCAACTCGGACCGTGGAACCAGGGCCGCCACAGAATCCACCACAATCACATCCAAGGCATTCGACCTCGCCAACGTCTCGCAAATGGTCAGGGCCTCCTCCCCACTGTCAGGCTGCGATACCAGAAGATCATCCAAATTCACCCCCAGCCGCTTCGCATACGCCGGATCCAACGCATGCTCCGCATCAATGAATGCCGCCAACCCCCCCGCCTTCTGGGCGTTCGCCACCACATGCAGCATCAAGGTCGTCTTGCCCGAGGATTCCGGCCCGTAAATCTCCACAACCCGGCCTCGCGGAACCCCGCCGCATCCCAATGCCAAATCCACCGATAACGCCCCGGTCGGAATGACCTCAATCTGACTCTGCGCCCGGGCATCCCCCAAACGCATAATGCTCCCCTCACCAAAGGCCTTCGTAATGCTGCTAATCGCGGCATCCAGATCACGCTGCCTCGTCGCCCCGGCTTTCGCCTCGGCGCCCTTGCTGTCGACACTACTCTTGTCTGAATTCTTTGCGGGCATCTCCAAGTCTCCTTGCTTTTTCAACTGCGTATAACGAACCCCCCCCGGGAAGTCAACCTCCCGCCCCGGAACTCTCCTCCTCCAATCGTGCGAGCACCTCCGGATCCCTCACATCCACCCACCGCCCCTCAATCGCCAGCCCGGCCACACGCTGACCATCCGCCACCATCGCACTCAACGCGTCCGTCAACTCATACTCGCCACGCGGCGACTTCTCCAAACGCGCCGTAAACTCGAAAACCAACGGCTGGAAAATATAAATGCCCGCATTATACCAAACCGGATCACCCTCCCGAATCCATCCCTCCAGCTTCAGCCGCTCCACCTGCTCCAACGACGGCTTCTCAATCAATCGCTTCAAACAAAAATCCGCATCAAAGAAATTCAGCCCCCCCTGCGTCACATCCTGCCACTCGGTTACGGTGAGCAGACCTCCAAAGGCCTGCTCACCAAAACGCTCCAGCATGCCGGCATACGTCTCCGGACGCACCAGAATATCCCCATAGGTCAACAGAAACGGCTCGTCACCCACAAACGCCTTCGCCAACTCCGGCGCCTTGCCCGTCCCGTCCTGCACCTCCTGACGCACATAACTCAACCGCATGCCCAAGCGCGAACCGTCACCAAAATGGCTCTCCACCATCTCGGCCTTCCAGCCCGTCACAATGCACGCCTCCCTCACCCCCACTCGGGCCAACCCATCCAGAATATGCTCCAGAATAGGCCGCCCCCCCACCCTCAGCATCGGCTTGGGTATCTCCTGCGTCAGCTCCCGCATCCGGGTGCCTTTGCCCGCTGCCAGTATAACCGCTTTCACGCGCCAAACTTGTCGAACATCTTCGCGTTCGCCTGCATGTAGCGAATCAGGAACTTCGCGTCAAAAACCCCCAGCGACCCCAGGTTCGCACCCGTCTCGCTAAACCGCTCCAGCTTGTCGTTCCCCGACAACTCGGAGTGCAACAAAACCGGCTGAGGATGCCACGAATGCCCCTTCACCGCACATGGCGTGGAATGATCACCCGTGATCGCCAGGACATCCGGCTTCTTCGACAACAAGATCGGCAACGCCTTGTCAAACTCCTCAATCGCCTCCTTCTTCGCCTCAAAATTACCGTCCTCCCCATGCATGTCGGTATACTTGTAGTGAATGAAGAAGAACCCGTAGTTGTCATACTCCGCCACATACCGCTCAAACTGCTCCTGAATGGTCTGCGCACCCTCCACCTTCGTCATCCCAACCAGCTGCGCCAAACCCTTGTACATCGGATAAACCGCCAAACACGCCGGCTTCAGACCATACCGATCCTCAAACAAGGGAATCTCCGGCTGATGCGCAATCCCCCGCATCAAAAAGCCGTTCGCCGGCTTCTTCTTCGCCAACAACGGCAACGCCGCCTCGTAAAACTTCGCCACTAAACCAGCCGCCTTCTTCGCCTTGGCCGACTTCGCATTCACCGGTGCCACCGCAGGAATCGGCAGCCCTTCCCGATGCGGATCCGCATCGGTCAACGGCCCCTCCAAACCCTTGCCCCGGAAAATCACCACAAATCGATGCCCCTTCCCTGGCTTGATGATCACCTGCGCATCACCCACTTTCTTGATCTTCTTCGACAACAACGCGCACAACTCCTCGCAAACCTCAGTCTCAATCCGACCCGCACGACGATCGGTCACAATCCCTTTCGCATCCATGGTGCAAAAGTTCGCCCGCGCCGCCACATCCCCCGCCTTTAACTCCACCCCCAAACCCAAAGCCTCAATCACCCCGCGCCCCACCTGATACTCCAGGGGATCATAACCAAATAACCCCAAATGCCCCGGCCCACTCCCCGGCGTAATCCCCGGTGCTACCGGCGTCATCCGCCCCTGTACACACCCGCTCCGCACCAGCGCATCCAGATTCGGCGTCCTCGCCGCCTCCAACGGTGTCATCCCACCCTGCGAGGCCGTTGCAATGTCGCCCAGCCCGTCCAGGACCACCAACGCCATCTTCGCCGGGATCTTCAGTGTCAGTTCAGAATACAGTGAGTCGAGGTTCATAGTTCTCCAAGGTTCCAGGTTCCAAGTTCAAGTGCAGTTCAAATGGCCCCCGCCAGCCCAATGCCTCCCTCCAGCAGGCGCCGCGCCGCATAATGTGGAGCCCCCACCCCCACAGTCAACGAGGTTCCACCCCAAATCCAACCTGCCCCAGAAGCCGGAAGCCCGAGGGCCGGAGGCACAACCTGTCCGCCACAATCCTGCCCAAGGGCGAGCATAAAGACCGAAGACCAGACCCCTCCGGTATTCGCGTCCATTGGGGTTCAGCCCCGCAGATCCCCGGGGCATAGTGACGCAATTTCGGAGTTTAAAAGGACCCATCCACTCCCCATCTTTTTGCCCCACTTTACATTTGCCAAATAAACTCCAGCCTCCTCCAGCAGTGAGCCCACCCTACAGCCCTTCATGACGGACTTTCAGTGCTCCCCTGTTTCGAATCAGCACACGGCCCGCCAGCCGGGGCTCAAG
>JBMTVN010000385.1:0-4029 GCA_049451415.1 Limisphaerales bacterium
CGTGACGGGGATTGTGGTGGGTGCGTTTGTTGCGTTGGCACAGCGTGACTTCAAGTTTGTGATTGGCTACTCGAGTGTCAGCCACATGGGGTTTGTGTTGCTGGGATTGTTTTCGCTGAGTGCAACAGGACTGAGCGGTGCGGTGATGCAGATGTTTTCGCATGGGGTGATCGCGGGGCTGTTGTTTGCCGTGGTGGGGAGGATGGTTTACGACCGGACGCACACGCGAGATTTGGAAGACTTGTCGATACTGGGTTTGGGGCGGGTGTTGCCATTTGCGGGGGTTACCTTTGCGGTAGCGGCCTTGGCTTCGATGGGTTTGCCCGGGTTTAGTGGATTTGTGGCGGAGTTACAGGTGTTGGTTGGAGCTTGGGAGCGGTTTGCTGGGTATGCCTTTTTGGCGGGGATAGGAATAGTGCTGGGTGCGGGATATTCCCTGCGGGCACTACAGAAGTCGTTTTATGCGGAGGAACAGGCCGGCAAGGGCGAGGTTGGGGTGAAGGCGATGGATTATGAGCCGGTGACTGTGCCAGAGCGTTTGGGGGCTGTCCTGTTGATTGCGGCGAGCTTGGTGGTGGGTTTATATCCTCGTGTATTACTGGATTGGATTGTGCCGGCGTTTGAGGGCGGTTTCTTTACGAGGGTGCGGGAGGTGATGCTGCCATGACGGGATTTGATTATATCAGCGTGGTGAAGCTGGCGCTGCCGGAGCTGGTGGTGTCGTTGACTTTGTTACTGGTATTGGTGGCTGACCTGACGATCATGCGGGGTGCGGGGTTGAGGGACCGTCGTTATCTGGGGGCTGGTTTGGTGACAGCCGGTTGTCTCGTGGCGGTGGTTTTATTGGGGACGGGTGAGGGTGTGGTTCGACTTGGGGCGATGCTGGTGACGGATCCGGCCACGAGGCTGGTTCAGGTGGCGATGTTGGTTTTGACCATTGGGGCGGCGTGGGTATCGGTGGAGGACGAGTCCTGCAGGTTTGTGGGCGAGTATTTTGCGCTGCTGTTGTTGGCGGCGGTCGGGATGCTGCTGTTGGTGGCGACGGAGCACTTGTTGATGATTTTCCTTTCGCTGGAGATGGTGAGTCTCGCGCTGTATGTGCTGGTGGGGATACGGAAGGAGAGCATGCGCTCGGCGGAGGCGGCCCTGAAGTTTTTCCTCTTTGGCAGTGTGGCTTCGGCGTTTGCGTTGTTTGGTTTGAGTTTGGTGTATGGAGCGACGGGTTCGCTGGAGTTGCGGGGGATTGCTGCTGCGACTGCGGGGCAGAGTTTGGGAGGGCTTTTGGCTGTGGCGTTGGTGATGGTGATGATGGGTTTTGGGTTCAAGGTGGCTGCGGTGCCGTTTCATTTGTGGGCGCCGGACACGTATGAGGCGGCGCCGACGGCGAGTGCTGCATTCATAGCATCGGGTTCCAAGGTGGCGGGTTTTGTGGTATTGGCGAAGTTTCTTATGCTGGGATTTGGGGCGGTTGCCGGTCGTGGCGGTTGGGGGGATTGGCAGGCGGGCTGGGTGCCGTTGCTGGCGGTGTTGGCCTTGTTCTCCATGTTGTTGGGCAATCTGGCTGCGTTGGTCCAGCGGGATGTGAAGCGGTTGCTGGCGTATTCTGCGGTGGCGCAGGCGGGCTATGTCCTGGTGGGGTTGGCAGGGAACAGTGCGTGGAGTGGTCCGGCAGTCATTTACTATGCGGTGACCTACGCGGCGGCGGCTCTGGGTGCTTTTGCGATTTTGGGGCTGGTGGAAGATGAGGAGGGCCGTGTTCCGCTGGAGAGTCTGGCGGGGTTGAGTCGGCAGGTGCCGTTGATGGGGGCGTCCTTGTTGGTGTTCATGTTGTCGATGGCCGGGATGCCGCCTTTGGCGGGTTTTTATGGGAAATTCACCCTGTTTGCGGGTGCAGTTCAGGCTGCATCGGGGCAGGGTTTGCTATGGTTGGTGATCGTGGGGGTCTTATTGAGTGCGGTCTCCCTTTACTATTATCTGTTGGTTTTGAAGCAGGCATTTGTGGCGGCTGCGCCGGAGTCAGAGGTGATGCGTGTGCCGGGTGGGGTGGTGCAGGTTGTGGTGGGTCTTTTGGCACTGGGAGTGGTGTTGTTGGGGTGCTGTCCGCAGTGGCTGGTGCAACCGTTGACGGAGGGGTTGCGCGCGGCGGGATGGTAGGACACATATAGGACGGTTCTATGCGCACCGTTCTACATTGGTTTCGTCGGGATTTAAGGGTTACGGACAACACAGCTTTGAGCGAGGCGGCTCGCCGGGCTGACCGGGTGATTCCGGTTTTTATCTTGGAGGATGCGTTACGGACGGGGCCGGATGTAGGGGCGGCGCGACTGGCTTTTCTGTTTCGGTCCTTGGAGGTATTACGCAAGAACCTGGAGGTACTGGGGTATCCTTTGGTGGTACGTGGGGGTCGGAGCATGGAGGTTTTGCCGGAGCTGGTAAGGGAACTCGGTGCGGAGGCAGTTTTTACCAACAAGCGTCCGGAGCCTTACGCGCAGTCGAGGGATGAGAAGTTGTTTGCCGAACTGAATCGGCAGGGGATTGGATTTGAAGTTTTCAAGGATGCAGTGGTTTGGGAGGACCAGGAGATCCTGACTCAGGCGGGGAAACCGTTCACCGTGTTCACCCCGTATTCGAGGGCTTGGAAGCAGCGGTCGGTTCCGGCCCCGAGGCCGAAGTTGAGGGAGGCGAAGGGAGATTACGGGGTGATAAGATCGGATGAGATACCGACTGATCCTGCCGACTGGGGGCATCCATTGAAGCAGAGTTTGCCTGCGGCAGGGGAGAGGGCGGCTTTGGAGGCGTTGCGGAAGTTTATGGCCGGGCCGGTGTTGAAGTATGGCGAGGCACGCGACTTTCCCGCGGTTGAGGGCACGTCGCAACTATCTCCGCATTTGCGGACGGGGACGATTGGGATTCGGACGGTATTGGCGGCCTTGGGAAAAGTGCGCGAGGGAGCTGATGCGGCGGGGCAGCGGTCGTGTGATGTTTATTTATCGGAGCTGATCTGGCGGGAGTTTTACCAGCAGGTATTAGCGAATCACCCTCATGTATTGAAGGGGGCATTTCGTCCGGAGTATGACCGGTTGGAGTGGAGTGACAACCGTGAGCACTATGCGGCCTGGTGTGAGGGGCAGACGGGCTATCCGATTGTGGATGCGGCGATGCGTTGTTTGAACGCGACGGGGACGATGCACAATCGGTTGAGGATGATTGTGGCGATGTTTCTGACGAAGGACCTGATGTTGAACTGGCAATGGGGTGAGCGGTATTTCATGCAGCAGCTGGTGGACGGGGATTTGGCAGCCAACAATGGTGGATGGCAATGGAGTGCGGGGACCGGGACGGATGCGGCGCCGTATTTCCGGATTTTTAACCCGGTGAGTCAGGGGGAGAAATTTGATCCGGAGGGCGTGTTTGTGAGGCGTTGGGTGCCAGAGCTGGAGAGTGTTCCGACGAAGTATGTTCACCGGCCCTGGGAGCTTGGGCTCGGTTTCCGGATGACTCGGTATGCTGAGCGGGTGGTGTTGCACGAAGTGCAGCGGCCGAAGTGTTTGGCCATGTTCAAGGCCGTTCGTGTTCCGCCTGGCGGGCAGGACAAGAACGGCTGATGGGTGGACCGCGAATGGACGTCAATGCACGCGAATGGTTGTTTGGGACCGCGAATGGACGCGAATAGGGACTGGCTTCGCGGTGAATGGGATTAGGGATGGGCTCCTGACCGCTGATGGTTGACTCCTGACTCCTGACCGCAGATCCGAACCACGGAAACACTGAAACTCCGTTGGGGTCTATGGGGTTGACCGCGAATGGACGTCAATTAACGCGAGCGGGTGACTCCGTATGGAGGTTCCCTTACATGAATGCGCGGGGGCTTGAGGTGAGGTGGAAGGCTGTGCAGAGGTGAATGATGCATGCAGATCGAGGAGGGGTTGAATGCCGGTATGTGGGGGAGTTCCGAAAGACGGAAACTCCGAAACACCGTTGGGGTCAGGGGGACGAGTAGACGGTGAAGGTGACGGGGGTTTGGGGGAG
>JBMTVN010000386.1:0-4022 GCA_049451415.1 Limisphaerales bacterium
CCCGAGGATGGACAGGGTGCCCACCAGGCCCCCGCCGACGCAGGCGACGAGGAGGTTGGGGAGGCGGTTTTCTTTTTCGAGGATTTGGGCGCGTGCTTCGTCGCCGATGACGCGTTGGAAGTTGCGGACCATGACGGGGTAGGGGTGGGCGCCGTAGGCGGTGCCGAGGATATAGTGGGTATGGCGCACGTTGGTGACCCAATCGCGCATGGCTTCATTGACGGCTTCCTTTAGGGTTTGTTGTCCGGCGCGCACGGGTATGACTTCGGCGCCGAGCATTTTCATGCGGTAGACGTTGAGGGCTTGGCGGGCGCAGTCGACGGCGCCCATGTAGATGACGCATTGGAGGCCGAACATGGCGGCGACGGTGGCGGTGGCGACGCCGTGTTGGCCGGCGCCGGTTTCGGCGATGACCCGGGATTTGCCCATGCGTTTGGCGAGGAGGACCTGGCCGATGGCGTTGTTGATCTTGTGTGCTCCGGTGTGGAGGAGGTCTTCGCGTTTGAGGTATATCTTGGCTCCGCCGAGGGCTTTGGTGAGGCGTTCGGCGTAGTAGAGAGGGGTGGGGCGTCCGCAGAATTCCTTGAGGTAGTAGGTGAGTTCTTCCTGGAAGGAGGGGTCGAGGGAAGCGCGGTGGTATTCTTCCTCGAGTTCGGTGAGCGGGTGGACGAGGGTTTCGGGGACGTAACGTCCGCCGTAGGGGCCGAAGTGGCCGAGGGCGTCAGGCAGGTTGGCGGCGGCGGTCTGGCTCATGGCTGGGAAAGGTAGCGGGGACTGGGGTGGAGGTCCAGTGGTGCGTGGCGGGTTTTGGGCATTTGTTTTGCTATGGAGGGAAGAATGATGATTGAAGTGCGCAGTTGTGGGAGTGGTCGTGTGTGTCGTTTGGCTCCGAAGGCCTTTGGTAAACTGCTGCATTTGGCCCGTTTTCATGGCTGGAAGCCGGAGCAGGTGAATTCCGAGTGGCCTTCGGAGACGTGGAACACCGAGATTGTATTGCCGCATGTGGGTGCCTACATGACGGGCAGGGTGTCTCAAAGTGATGCCGGGCAGTTATGTGCGGCGCTGGGGCGGGTGATTGATTCGGAGAGTTCGGGGTTGGACCAGCGGTTATATTTTGCCGCTTTGGGTTTGGTGGAAGTGACTAAGAGTGGGGAGTTTGAGGTCTTGCTGAGCGAAGAGAGCGTAGCGCTGAGCGGGAAGCGGTAAGGGCTTTTGCCTCGCGCGCGTGCGCGACGTAGGGAGAGAGGAGAGGGGGAGGGTGGAGCCTGTCAGCTTCGGGAGGGGTTGTCAAAGGAGTGTAATGGTGGGGGCGGGGGTGGTGACGTTCTGGTGACAGGATGCTTGACCGTTGAGAACGAACGATTTATACCGAGTTAAGTTTCTCCTGTAATTTCCAACTAGCGCCCTGAGGTAGACCTATGACGAAGCGAGATCTGGTGGTGAGGATCAGCGCCGAGACCGGCATTGTGCAGCAGCATGTTTTGGACGTAGTCCAGAAGACATTGGACTACATTGCGGAGGCTGTTTCGCAGGGGAGGAAGGTTGAGCTGCGGAATTTTGGTGTTTTTGAGGTCAAGGTGAGGAAGGCACGGGTTGGGCGCAATCCGAATGCGCCGGCGAACGACGTGCGGATTCCGCCGCGTGCGGTGGTTAAGTTCAAGCCGGGCAAGGAGATGCGCGAGGCTGTGTTGCAGTTGACGCCTGAGCAGATTGAGCGGCAGGCGGCGGCGGAGGAGCGTGGTGAGCAGGGGGGTGGCTTGGGTGATCTGCCGAAGCTTTGATTTGCTGCTGAGGGGAACGGGGATCGTTATTTTCGGGGTTACAGATTCAGCGCTGTGTGTTTTTTGGATTTGGCAAAATAGGCATGGCGCGTCCTTTGGGTGCGTTTTAGGGTGGGCAGACTACGATGGATCGACTTCCAGGTTTTCGAGATTTTTATCCTGAGCCTTTGCCTGTTTCCGAGGCATGGAGCGCGGGGGTGCGGCAGCGTATTTTTGCTTCCTGGCGAGAGGTGGCTCGGCGGTATGGTTTTCGGGAGTATGACGGGCCGCCGTTGGAGCCTTTGGAGTTGTATACCCAGAAGAGCGGGGACGAGATTGTCCGTCAGCTTTATCATTTTGTGGACAAGGGGGATCGGGAGGTGGCGATGCGGCCGGAGATGACGCCGACTTTGGCGCGGATGGTTGCGGCGCGGGAGCGTGGGTATCGGAAGCCTTTGAAGTGGTATGCGATTCCGCAGTTATTCCGGTATGAGAAGCAGCAGCGGGGGAGGTTGCGGGAGCATTTTCAATTTAACGCGGACATTTTGGGGGAGGCGGACCGGGGTGCGGATGCTGAGCTGGTGGCCTTGCTGATTGATTCCCTGCGGGGGTTGGGTTTGACGGCTGATGATTTTGTGGTGCGGTTGAGCAGTCGTGATGCGTGGCGGGGGTTTTATCGGGATTGTGGTGGTGATGAGTCGCGGGAGTATGAGTTCTTTCAGGTGGTGGACAAGCTGGAGCGGGAGAAGCCGGAGGTGAGCGGGCAGTTGTTATCGGGTTTGGGTTTAGAGATGAGCCGGGTGCGGGAGTTTTTGGAGGAGAGCAAGCCGACGGGGGAGTTGCGGGAGATTGTTGAGAATTTGGAGGCGCGAGGGTTGGGGGATTACGTGAAGGTGGATTACGGGGTGGTGCGGGGGTTGGCGTATTACACGGGGACGGTTTATGAGGCGTTTGACCGCAAGGGCGAGTTTCGGGCGATTGCGGGTGGGGGGCGATATGATCAACTGGTGAAGCTCGTTTCGGGGGGCAAGGTGGACATGCCGGCGTTGGGTTTTGGCATGGGGGATGTCGTCTTGACGGAGCTATTGAAGGAGCGCGGCAAGCTGCCGGTGGCGGAGTCCGGGCCGGATGTCTTTTGTTTAGTGGAGGACGAGGCGTTGCGGGGTGCGACCCTTGGGGTGGTGCAGCGGTTGCGGGATTTGGGGCGCTGGGTGGAGTTTGGGTTGGCGCCATTGAAGAGTGACAAGCAGTTCAAGCGGGCGTTGGAGCTGGGGGCTGCGCATACATTGCGGGTGGAGCGCGGGGAGAACGGGGTGGTGGTGAAGTTGAAGGATCTGGGGACGCGTGAGGAGGTGGTTTTGGGGGTGGAGGAATTATTGCGACGATTTGGCTGAGGGGTGTCGGGTCGGGATGCGATCATTCGTGTTTTGACACCTTTCGTGAAATGGCGGAAACATCGCCTGCATTGGGCCGGTTAGGCTTTTTGAGTACATGAGATTTCCAATTCGACACGTGTTGGCGGGGCGGTTGTTTTGCGGCTGGGGAGTGGTGGTGGGGTGTTTGCTTTTGACTGGTTTGGCGGAGCTGGTTGCCGGGGTGGAGCGTCAGTTGGGGCTGCCCTTATTTTTTGCGGAGTCGAGTCGTGGTGCGGAGGAGTTTTGGGCAAGAACCCCGGGTTTTTCGGTGCGTTTAGGGAGTGGGAGTGTGGATGTATGGGTTGGGGGGCGGGGTGGGGAGGCCGTGGGAGCGTTGGGGTTCAGGTTATTGGGGGCCCGGGAGGGTGTTGAGGGTTTTGGGGGGGATCGTTTAGAGGCAAAGCTGAACATTTTGGTGGGGAGGGACCGGGCCGATTGGAAGACGGGGCTGGGGATGTTTGGGAGGGTGAGGTTTGGTGAGGTGTATCCCGGGGTGGACGTGGTGTATTACGGGAACGGCGGTCGGTTGGAGTATGATTTTGTGGTGGGTGCGGGGGTGTATCCCGGGGTGGTGCGGTTAGGGTTGGAGGGAGCGAAGGGGGCGAGGATTGATAGTTCGGGCGATTTGATGATTGGCATTGGTGGGGGGGAGCTATGTCAGCTGCGCCCGGTGGCGTATCAGGACATGGGGCAGGGCGTTCGCCAGCAGGTGGAGGCGAGTTATGTTCTGAACGAGGTGGCTGGCAGGTATGAGGTGGGGTTTGAGTTGGGAGAGTATGACCGGGGTCGGGCGCTGGTGATTGATCCGGTGGTGGTGTATGCGGCGTATCTGGGAGGCTCGGCATAT
>JBMTVN010000387.1:0-4017 GCA_049451415.1 Limisphaerales bacterium
GTTGCTCTCCATCGGCATCGTCGTGGTCGTGGTCGTCGTCCCTGTCGTGGTCGTCGTCCTCGCGGTCGTCGTCTTCATGATCGTTGGGGTTCTTTTGGCGGCGGCGTTTGCTGTGTTCGGCGGTTTTGGATTCTTGGGGTTGGGGATGGAGTTCGCGGGTTGGGGGTGTGTTGGGGGCGGGTTTAGGTGGTGGTGTGGTGGTGGCCTGTGCGGGGTGCAGGATGAGGAGCAGAGAGAGGAGAAGCAGGGTGATGGCGCGGGCGAGTTGCGGTGGGTGGGGCACGGATTGGGGGAAGAGAGGGAGAGAGTACATATGTGTTCCTGTTGTTATTGGATGTGTAACCAGACCTCCTTGTGATCTGTGCCGGTCGCCTCCTTCGCGATCGACGGGAGAGCGGGTAACATGGGGTTTGTGTGGCTGTCAAACGTGGGGAAAGAAAAAGTTGTATTTGTTCAAAAAGTGAGGGGTGCGGTGTCAGTTGGTGCCATTTTTTGCGTAGATGACGGGTGTTTTGTGATCTGCCGGGGGTGGGGCGGGGTTTCTGGAGAGAAGGGGATGGAGAGAGCGGAGGCATGGTTCTGGAGGAGGGGGGGAGTGGGGGCTTTCGGCTTGCAAAAGTGGAGGGTGCGACGTCCTTTCTTTTCCCGTCATGACCACACATTCCAACCCATCGGCTGGGGCCTCGGGGGGCTTTGGCTCTATGATCGTGAAGTATTTCCGGGATTTCGGGGTGTTGCGGGAGACCAAGCGGGAGTATTGGGGGATCCAGATCGTCAACTTTCTGGACTGCGTTATTTACTTTGGGCTGCTGAACATTGCGTCGGTTTTTTTGTCTGAGGACATTGGGTTAGACGACAAGGCGGCGGGTTATTCCATCACCTTGTTTACGACGGCGACGACGATCTTTTTGTTTTTCAGTGGGACGGTGACGGACTGGTTGGGGATACGGCGGGCGGCGTTGGTGGCGATGGTGGCGCAGGGCGGGTTGAGGTTGGGTTTGGTGGTGGTGGGATTGATGCCGGAGCTGCCTTATCGGGGGTGGATAGCGACGGGTTTATTGCTGGGGATGGCGCCGTTTATGGCGATGATTCAGACCGTGTTTCAGGCGGCGAACAAGCGGTTTACGACTGAGCGATCGAGGAGTGCGGGTTTCAGTTTGTGGTATTTGGTGATGAACATTGGTGCGGCTGGCGGGGGGTTCCTGATTGATATCATCCGGTTGCAGTTGAAGGTGTCGAATGCGCACGTGTTTACCTTTGGGGTTGGGGCAGCGATGGTGTGTTCGGTTGTGGTGTTGTGGTTTATCGGGATTGACGAGCTGTTGGGAGGCGGGCGATTTGGTGATGGGGATGGGCAGAGTGGGAGCAAGGTGAAGGTGCGACGGAAGCCGTGGCAGATTGCGGCGGAAGTGTTTCAGGAGCCGGCGATTTACCGGTTGATTGTGTTGATTATGTTATTGGTGGGGGTGCGGGCGATTTTCTCCTATCTGTATTTACTGATGCCGAAGTATTGGCTGCGGACGATTGGGGAGGATGCGCGGATGGGGACCTTGCAGGCGATCAATCCGATTCTGATTGTGGTGGGTATCATTCTGTTTATCCCGTTGGTGAACCGGTTCCGTTTGTTTTCGATGCTGGT
The DNA here is from genome assembly GCA_049451415.1 of Limisphaerales bacterium. GTDB lineage: Bacteria > Verrucomicrobiota > Verrucomicrobiia > Limisphaerales > JAHDYP01 > JBMTVN01. Next base: position 1,640 of record JBMTVN010000387.1, read on the forward strand.
TTACGGGTCGATGATTTCGGCGGCTTCGTTGCTTGTGTTGGCGATGCCGTGGCAGTGGTTTTCGGCGGACATTGCCCAGGCGCATTACACCATGGCTATCCTATGCATGATTGTGTTGTCGGTGGGTGAGGTCGTGTGGTCGCCGAAGTTGTATGAGTATACTGCGGCGATCGCGCCTGAGGGGCAGGAGGGGACGTATTTGGGTTTATCGATGGTGCCTTGGTTTTTGGCGAAGAGTCTGGTGAGTGTATTGTCGGGACATCTATTGGGTCGGTGGTGTGCGGAGGGAATTGGTGAGAGGATGGTGGCGGGTGAGGTTGGGTATTGGGACACGCCTGCGGCGATGTGGTTGGTGCTGGCGTTATATGCGATGGGGGGATGTTTGGTCGCCCTTGTGATTCGCGGGTGGCTGACGCGGGGGTTGAAGGCGTAGCGCAAAGCGGGAAGCGGCAAGCGCAGAGCGCAGAGGGCGGCCTGTCCACCGTAGTCCCGCCCGGAGGGCAGGGACGAAGGCGGAAGGGCCTTTGCTGCGCGCAGAGCGGCGCCGCAGGGATAGGGGAGAGGGTCGAGGTGGGGAGGGTGTTGTTGGTTGGCTAGTTGCGTGCCTGGATGAGGGCGTTGGTGAGGTCTTTGGGGGACCATTGGTTATCGCGGAAGACGTGGTGGATGGTGCCGTTGGGTTTGACGACGACAGTGCGGAGGTTATGGCTGATGGTTCCGGTTTCGCGGAAGAGGAGGAGGCCAAGTTGTCGGCCGAGTTGTTCGACGGTGGTGCGGTCACCGGTGGCGAACGTCCAGTGGTTGGTATCTTTACGGTAGCGTGACGCGTAATTGCGGAGTTTTTCCGGGGTATCGAATTCGGGGTCGAAGGAGATAGTGAGCAGGTGGTAGTTGGTGAGTGAGGTGGAGGATTGGAGGAGTTTTTCGGTTTCGGCGAAGTGATCGGAGAGCAGCGGGCAGTAGGTGGGGAGGGGGCAGCGGGTGAAGAGGAAGGTGAGGGCGAGAGGTTGGCCGAGGAGGTTGTGGAGCTGGAAGGTTTGGCTGAGTTCGTTCGTGAGGGTGCAATCGGGGAGGGGGTCACCGGTGGTGAGTTCCTCGGGGAAGGCGAGTTCACCCGGGGGCGGGGTGTCTGGTGTGGTGGGGAAAGTGCGTCCGGTTTTCATCACGTTGGAGATCCAGGCGTCACTGGCGGTGACATGGAGCGTGAAAGTGATTTGGTCTCCGGGATAGATGCGGCTGAGCGTTTGAGTGTTCTGGGCGCTGAAGGGCATGGTCATAGCCATCATGTAGTTGGGGATGAGGTCATGCTGGATGACGGCGGTTTTGCCATCGGCCTGGACACGTTGGACGATACCGGTGACGGAGTAGGTTTGGGTTGTGGTTTCGGTTGTTGGTTTCTGGGGTTGGCACCCTGTGCTGGCGAGGGTGGCGATGGTGATGCAAGCGAGGAGTGTTTTGGTCACGGGATGCATGGGTTGCGATTCCTTAGCGGGAGGATTCTTCCTGGAGCTGCTTCATGGCTTCGAGGACCTGGTCAGGCATTTCCGGATCGAGGCCGTTGAAGTAGGCGCGGATCGTGCCGGTTTTATCGACGAGCGCGAGTTGGTCACTGTGGACGAGACCGCTGAGGAGGTCGGCTTGGGCGCGGAAGTCAGTGGTGATGGGCATGAGGAAATCGCCGACGATGGTGCGGAGAATTTGTTGTCGGTCACCGGTGAGGAAGAACCAGCGGTTGGTTTCCGGCTGGAAGGGTTCAGAGAAAGCTTTCAGGACATCGGGGGTGTCGGATCTGGGGTCGGTGGTGAAGGAGACCAGGAGGACATCGGGGTGGGATTTGAGCTCGGACTGGAGAGTGGCGATGTTGTGGAGGACGGAGGAGCATTCCGTGGTGCAACCAGCGAAGAAGAAATTGGCGATCCAGATTTTTTTCGTGAGCTGGTGGCGTTCGAAGGGTTGGCCGTTTTGGTCGACGAGAGAGAAGTCGCCGACTTGCTTGTGTTGGCTGAGCCGGGTGAGGTCGGGTTTACATGCGGTGAGGAGACAGGCGATGAGTGGGAGGATGAGGGCTTGGCGGGTGGCGTGCGTTGCATGCATGAGCTGGCTAGAAGTTACCTCAAGGTGGGAGGGAATCCAGTCTGAGGCGTGGTGGAAGCCGGGAGCGTGAATGGTGCTGGTGTGAGGTTCTGGGATTATCCGCGTGAACCTGCCTTACATGAATGGGGTGCTTGTGGGGGGCTGATGTTGATTGGGGACTGGGATGGTGGATGTGGACGGAGGGGTGGGTGGTAGCGTGAATGGTGCTGGGTTGAGGGTTCTGGGATTATCCGCATGAACCTGCCTTACATGAATGGAGTCCTTGTGGGGATGCTTCTTTATTG
>JBMTVN010000388.1:0-4015 GCA_049451415.1 Limisphaerales bacterium
GGGTGGAGGGTCTTTGGGCCATAGGGCCGCTCGTGTATTGCTTGACGCCGTTTGAGTACAGCGATGGCAGTCGATCGCTATGGAGAGCGCCACAAGCGAGTTAGGGGCGTTTGCAGGGTGCGCCTCTGTGTTGATCTTGCATCCCGCTCACCAAGTGCAGCGACCTCTTCCCCAACGCCTGGGTCCACCTCGCCTGCGATGGCTATGACCTCCCCTTCGGCAACCAGTCCCTCTCCCATCTCCTCCTCGTCGATGTCTTCCACCACCTACAAACTCCCGCCGCCTTCCTCCTCGAAGCCCATCGCACCCTCCACCCCAACGGCCGAATCATCCTCCTCGAACCCTATATCAGCTGCCTCTCGCTCCCAGTCTATGGCCTCCTGCACCATGAACCCGTCGCCTGGAGGAAACCCCTCAATCCTTCCACCCAAAAACCTCCAGCCCGCTCCTACTACGCCGCCCAAGGAAACGCCACCCGGCTCTTCTTCCAAAAATCCACACCCCACTTGCTCGCCGACTGGAATATCCTCCAAGCCCGTGCACTGCCCGGCCTAACCTATATCCTCACCGGCGGATTCAGCGGCCCATCCCTCGCCCCCCTCAAAGCCCTGCCCCTCCTCCAAAGACTCGATACTCTCCTCGCCCGCTTCCCCAGACTCTTCGGCGTGCGCTGCCTCGTCTGTCTCGAGAAGAAAGCTCAGCCTACCCGCCCCTGAAACCACTCGCTCATCAACCGGCGCTGCAAATCGGTCAACCCAGGCAACTCCTCCATCGCCTGAGCCCGCTGCTGAAGTTCACGTAGTCTTCTCTCCAAACCACCCTGCCCCGCTCTTCGCACCCCAGCCCCCGCCCCACGCAATACCGCCAGCCGCGCCCTCACACTCAGTAGCTCCGCCAATACCTCCCGCTCACTCTCCTTCAGGTTCGGAAATAAATAGTGCACCTCCAGCCCATGCATCAGCTGCGAATACTCCCGATACAGCTCATTCGGCCGCGCAGGATCCTCCGCTAAGCCCCCCAAGACCCGCATCAAGGACTCAGACGCATAATCCTCCGCCTGCTTCAGCAGAATCTCAGCCTCCGTCTCAACACCTAAATCACTCTTTTTCATCAAACCACCCAAACCACTCACTACCTGCACCAAAGAAAAAACTACCCCTCACTCTTCTCCACGACGAAACTGCCCGAGATCTGATAGCTCTTCGAATGCCACATCCTACCGAACAAGCTAACCTCCACAGTATCAACCCAAAACAAATCCACCAAAACCAACACACACCGATTACCCCAGCCTAACGCGATGCAAAGGAGATGCACATGCAGCATCCCGCAAGGCAGCCAACCCCATCAACTATCCGCTTGCCCCCCCTCTCACCGTCTCCTAGCGTACTCCCAAAACTCCGGTGCCCCCCCAAAGACCCACATCCCGCCTACCCCAAAAAGGCTACCGCTTCGGCCTCCGCGCCAAACTAGCGCTGCTGATGACTCTCGCCTCAGCCAGCGCCCTCATTGTCACTTTCCTCATCCTCTACTCCCTCACCCGCCAGCAAGACCAACAAACGCTGAAACAACTCCAATCCGCCATCAGCTCAACCGCCACAACCCTCCAGCAACAACTCCCCCAGCTTTCCACCAATACACCCACCCGCGATGCCATCGAGCATGAAATGTTCTCTACCGTCCAAACCACCCTCCAAGCCAAAGACCAACGCCGCCAACACGAACTCCTCATCCTCTTCCTCGCCGTCCCCCTCACCGGCTTCTTCGTCAGTTGGCTCCTCAGCCTCCGCCTCGAAACCCTCATCCGTAAACCCATCGCCCAGCTCGCCCAAACCGCCCTCCAAGTCACCCAACACCAGGATTATTCCCCCAGACTCCAACGCCACGCCAAAGACGAAATCGGCGACCTCATCGACGGATTTAACACCATGCTCGCCGAAATCCAGCGCCGTGAAATCGACCTGCAGCAAGCCCACGACGACCTCGAACAAAAGGTCCTCGAACGCACCCAAAACCTCCGCCAGGAAATCAATGACCGCCAACTCGCCCAAAAGGAACTCGCCCAGCAACTCGCACGCACCAAACTCCTCGACCATATCACCCAAGCCATCGCGTCCCACCAGGATATCCAAAGTATCCTCAACGTCGCCGTCACCGAACTAACCCATAGCTTCTCCGCCGACTTCAGCGCAGTCCTGCTCTCGCGTGACTCCAACCCCACCTTCCGCGTAGAGGCCGCCAGTGAACGGGACCCCGAAACCACCTTCCTCCATTGGCAAACCGAAAAATGGTCCATACCACCAAGCGCATGCGGCTGGTCCCTCGAACAAACCCCACCGACCTTCACACCCGATACAGCCAATAACCCGCTCCCGGTCTTCCAACAACTCAACGAACTCGGCATGCACTCCGGTGCCGCCCTCCCCCTCCGCCACGACGGCCAACTCAAAGGCGTCCTCCTCGTCGGCCAACGCTCCCCCAACGGCTTCACCCCAGGCGAACAGGAATTCCTCCGCTCCCTCAGTGAACACGTGGCCCTCGCCGGCCACCAGGCCAACCTCTACGCCGAACTCCAATACGCCTACGACGAAATCCAGCAAACCCAGCAAACCATCATGCAACATGAGCGACTCCGCGCGCTGGGCCAAATGGCCAGCGGCGTCGCCCACGATATCAATAACGCCCTCTCCCCTATCGGAGGCTTCGCCGAAGTCGTCCTCGCCACAGAACAAAACCTTAGCGACAACTCCCGCAAATTCCTCGGTATCATCAAAACCTCCAGCGACGATATCGCCCAAATCGTCGCCCGCCTCCGTGAATTCTACCGTCCACGAGCCGACCTCGAACCCCTACTCCAAATCGATGTCAACCGCCTCATCCACCAAGTCGTCGAACTCACCCGCCCCCGCTGGCGTGACGTCGCCCAACGTAACGGTATCCACATCGAAACCCACCTCGATCTCTCCCCCGACAACCCCAGCGTCCTCGGTATCGAAACCGAACTCCGCGAAGCCCTAACCAACCTCATCTTCAATGCCGTCGATGCCCTGCCCCAAGGCGGCCACCTCACGCTATCCTCTCATATAGTCCGCCCCACCGGCCTCGCCCGACCAGAAACAGCCCCCTCCTTTACCATCCTCGAAGTCCGCGATTCCGGCACCGGCATGACCGAAGAAGTCCGCCAGCACTGCCTCGACCCCTTCTACTCCACCAAAGGAAAACGTGGCACCGGCCTCGGCCTCGCCATGGTCTATGGCACCGTCGAACGCCACGAAGGCCGTATCGAAATCGAATCCCAACCCGGTAAAGGCACCACCATCCGCCTCATCCTCCCCTCCCGCCAAAACCCAGCCAATCAGTCCTCCCCCTCCCCGGAAATCCTCAGCCCCAATACAAAACTCCGCATCCTCTACGTCGATGACGAACCCCTCCTCCGTGAACTCGTAAGCGAAATCCTCGAAACCGATGGCCATGAAGTCCTCTGTGCCGACGGTGGCCCCGAAGCCCTCAAGGTCTTCCATGCCTGCCGCGACAAAGGTCACCCCGTCGATGTCGTCATCACCGACTTCGGCATGCCCGTCATGGATGGCGCCGAACTCACCAACCGGATCAAAGCCATCTCCCCAGCCTCCCCCGTCATCATGATGACCGGTTGGGGCAAAATGATGCGCGGCGAAGAAGAAGTACCCGCCCCCGTCGATGCTCTCGTCAGCAAACCCCCGCGTATGCCCGAAATCCAAGCCGCCCTCCGTAAAGTCACTCAACCCACCAACCACCCCCAATGAAACTCACCCCCACCCTCCTGACTCTCCTTACCCTCCTCACTCTCCATTCAACCCCACACGCCGCCCCGACCCAGCCCGTCCACTGGGGTCATGAACTCTCCCGAAACCAATACTCCCCGGCTTCCCACCTGCCAGAAACCGTCGACCCCTCATCCAACCTCAATACCCGCTGGATCGCCAAACTCGGTACCGAATCCCACTCCACCCCCCTCGCCGCCAACCCCCAGGTC
>JBMTVN010000389.1:0-4010 GCA_049451415.1 Limisphaerales bacterium
CGAAACCAGCCGTCTAAAACTGCCACTCACGGCATTGGAAATAACCAGCCCCCCCGACTGATCCCTACTAAAGCCCCGCCCCCGTAATTCCAGTCGCCCATCACCACTCCTCACTTCCAAAGCCTCGCTGGATTCCAAACGGCGATCGCCTGTCTGCAGATAGCATCGGTCTGTCCGGACAACCAAATTCGTCACCCCACCTTCCCCAAAACTGTCAAATCGCGCGCCCTGCACCTCCACCAGGTTCTCCGCCACTTTCCGCCCAACATCCCCGCGCACCCTCGCCCGCAAAGCCAGACTCTCCTGATCCACCATCTGAAAGCTGAAACCCCGCACCGGTGTATCCGGTATCTGCCCCCAAGCCAAACCAGCCATCGCCAGAAAAATAACCAGCCCAACCCACTTCCTCGCCACCCGATGCACCTCCGAGAGGGACTTCAATACCCCGCCAATCCCCGCCAACGCCAAGCTGTTCGGCCCATCGCTCATCGCCTTGTCCGGATCAGGATGCGTCTCCAAAAACACACCGTCCGCCCCAGCTGCCAAAGCCGCCCGCGCCAACACCGGCGCAAACTCCCGCTGCCCCCCGGATCGATCACCCCCACCCCCCGGAAGCTGCACGGAATGCGTCGCATCAAATACCACCGGATACCCCAAGGCACGCAGCATCGGCATCGACCGCATGTCCGCCACCAAATTGTTGTAACCGAAAGTCGTCCCGCGCTCGGTCAGAAACAACCTCTTCCCGCCACCGCTCTCCGCCTTCGCAACCACCGACCGCATATCCCCGGGAGACAGAAACTGCCCCTTCTTGATGTTAACCACCCGCCCCGTAGCCACCGCCGCAGCAATCAAATCGGTCTGCCGACACAAAAACGCAGGGATCTGCAGGACATCCACTACGCGCCCGGCCGCAACCGCCTCCTGCTCAGTGTGAATGTCCGTCAGTACCGGCACCCCCAAATCCCGCCGCACACGCGCCAAAACCTCCAGTCCCGCCTCCATGCCGGGACCACGATACGACTGACCCGAGGTCCGGTTCGCCTTGTCATAGCTGGCCTTGAAAATAAACGTCACCCCCAGCCGGGAACACACCCGACGCAAATGCCCCGCCACCTCCATGCACAATGCCTCGCTCTCAATCACGCAAGGACCAGCAATCACGAAAAATCGTTTCCGCGAACGCAAGACACGCCATAACGAACTTAGGACATTAGGCACACGGGGGTTCTAGCTCGGATGTCTTGCCGCTGAAAAGACTATTCACCAGCAGCATGCACCCCGACATAATTCACCTTCCTTGCCCCATACGATACTGCTACAACACCGCCAATGTCGCTTCCAGCCCCAGTAGGTTTCGTCGGCACCGGCAAGATGGCCACCGCCCTCGCCACCGGACTCGTCCGCGCCAGTATCCTCCAGCCCCGCCAGATCACCGGATCCGATGTCTCGCCCGACGCCGTCCAAGCCTTCTCCCAAGCCACCGGTGCCGGAATAAGCCGCGATAACCTCAGCCTCGCCAACACCTCCAGGACCATCGTCCTCGCCGTCAAACCCGCACAGATCCAGGCCATCGCCCAACAACTCCAGCCCGCACTCACCCCCGAACACCTCGTCATCTCCATCGCCGCAGGCATCACTCTCACCCAACTCCAAGCCTGGCTGGGCCCCGACATCCGCATTATCCGCACCATGCCCAATACGCCGGCACTCGTCAGTGCAGGCGCCACCGCCTACTCTCTGGGCCCCAAAACCCCGACCTCCGACGCCGAAGCCGTCCAAACGCTCTTCTCCGCTGTAGGCATCGCCGTGCAAGTCCCGGAATCCCTCCTCGATGCCGTCACCGGCCTCAGCGGCAGCGGACCAGCCTACGGCTACCAAATCATTGAAGCCCTCAGCGACGGCGCCGTCGCAGCCGGCCTCCCCCGCGACATCGCCACCCGCCTCGCAGCCCAGACTCTCCTCGGCGCCGCCCGAATGGTACTCGAAACCGGCATCCATCCCGGCGCCCTGAAAGACATGGTCACCAGCCCGGGAGGAACCACCATCGAAGGCCTCCACGCCATGGAACAAGCCGGCGTCCGCGCCGGCCTCATGAATGCCGTCCGCGCCGCCGCCGATAAATCACGGCAGCTAAGCCGCTAATATGCCCATCCCACCCCCAACCGACCGCCAGGCCCGTCTCATCTGGCTCGCCGTCTCCGCAGTTGCCCTCACGGTCATTATTACCTTCCTCGGCCTGCTCGTCTGGGGCACCGGCAAAGTCCTAGCCGTCCTCTCCCCCGTCCTCTGGCCCCTCGCCATCGCAGGGGTGCTCGCCTACTTGCTCGATCCAATCGTCGACCTCCTCGAAACGAAAGGCCTCCCCCGAACCCGGGCCATCATCGTCGTCTTCGCCCTCGCCGCCACCCTCTTCCTCGGCCTCCTCGGCAGTGTCGTCCCGACAGTGGTACGGGAAGCCCGCGACCTCACGGAAGAAATGCCAAGTTACGCCAATCGCCTCCAGGAACGTGTCGATGGCTGGATGACAAATACGAATAGCCTGCTCCGCCGCACCCTCCAGCTCCTGCCCGGCCTGGACTCCAACCCGCAAACAGAAAATACCGAAACCAACAGCCCAAGCCCCAGCGAAACCAGCCTGGCAGAAGAACCACAGATCGCCAGCACGGATACCCCAGCAACCGCCATAACCCCCACAACGGAATCCAACCAACCACCAACACCCACCAGTGACCCCGGATTCTGGAACCAGCTCGTCGCCGCCGGCCACGTCCAGTCCGCCACCCGCTGGCTCGCCAGCCTCCTCCCCACCCTCGGCAGCTGGCTGTTTGGTGAAGTCACCCGCGTAGCATCCTGGTTCGGTGTCCTCGCCGGCCTCGCCCTCATCCCCGTCTACCTCTTCTACTTCCTCCTGGAAAAAAAGGGCATCAGCTCACAGTGGACCCATTACCTCCCAGTAGCTGACTCCAAATTCAAAGAGGAACTCGCCTTCGTCCTCGGCTCCATTAACGACTACCTGATTGCCTTCTTCCGTGGACAAGTCCTGGTCGCCCTCTGTGACGGCATCCTCTATGCTATTGGATTCCTCGCCATCGGCCTCCCCATGGCCGTGCTGATCGGGGTCGTGGCCAGCGTCCTCACCATCATCCCCTACATCGGCTCCATCATCACCTGCGGTGCCGCCATTCTTATCGCCGCGGTCCACTTTGGCGATATCCTCCACCCTCTTCTGGCGGTATCCGTCTTCGCCGTGGTCCAAGTCCTCGAAGGCTTCGTCATCCAGCCAAAAATCGTGGGTGACCGCGTCGGCCTGCACCCCCTCACCATCATTATCGCCCTCATGATCGGAACCTCCCTCTTCGGTGGCGTGCTCGGAGGCATCCTCGCCATCCCTTTCACCGCCGCCGCCCGAGTGCTCATGTTCCGCTACGTGTGGCGAACGCCAGCACCGGAAAACCCCGCAGGCTAAAGCAGGCTCATCACTGCGCATGGGGTTGCGGCTGCTCCCCGCCCCCCCGAGTTCACCTTCCCTCCACTCTCGCGCAAACCGACTTCAACCTGACTCGCTTGCTCCGCACTCCAAATGGAAGGGCTGTCCGCCAATCAAACGTTCTTGGCAGAAATCTCCGCCAAACGCTCCCGCAAATCATACCCCATCAAGCCCTCGAGCAAATCGTCCAAGTCCCCGTCCATCACCGCCGGCAAATTATACAGGGTCAGCTCAATCCGATGATCGGTCACCCGGTTCTGCGGATAATTGTAAGTCCGAATCCGCTCACTCCGCTTGCCCCCCTTGAGCTGGTTGGAACGTAAGGCCGAATACCGGTTGTGCTCCTCTTCCCGCTTCACCTCCAACAACCTGGACCGCAAGACGGTCATCGCCCGCTGCTTGTTCTTCTGCTGCGACCGCCCGTCCGCACAACGCACAATCGTCCCAGTCGGCTTGTGAATAATCTGTACCGCACTGTCCGTTGTGTTCACCCCCTGCCCCCCCGGCCCCGAAGCCCGAC
>JBMTVN010000390.1:0-3995 GCA_049451415.1 Limisphaerales bacterium
GCCGGTTGGAGGGCGTATCGACGCCGACGACATTGATTTATCGGCAGGAGGGGGAGGATCGGAGGTTTTTGCATGCGATGGGAGCGGCGGAGCATTTCACGGGCGAGGGGATAGAGGAGGGTTGGATTCCGGAGGGTGGGGTGTTGTATGTGGGGGGGTATTTGAAGTTGCGCCGGTGGGATGATGGCGCATTGCTGCAGCTCATGCGCTTGGCGCGTCGACGCGGGGCGCGGGTGGTGCTCAACGTGTGTATTCCTGGGGATGGGCATGTGGATGCGGGGCGGTGTTTGGGGGTGTTGTCTGAGGTGGATGTATTTTTGCCGAACGAGGATGAGGCGAGGGTGATTACCGGGGAGGAGCGAGTGGAGCGTCAGGCGGAGGTTTTATGTGCGGCGGGTGCGAGGCAGGTAGTGATTACGCGTGGGCCGAGGGGTTTGTATGGGCTGGGTGCGGGGCAGGTGGTGCGCATGGGGGTATTTGATGTTCCGGTGGTGGATCCTTCGGGGTGTGGGGACTGTTTTACGGCGGGGTTGATTACCTCGGTGTTGCGCGGGGCGGGGTTGTTGGAGGCGTTGCGTTTTGGGACGGGGGTGGCGGCGCTTGGGGCGATGGCGCTGGGGGCCACGGTGGGGGTGCCTGACGCGTCGGAGGTGGAGCGTTTTTTGGCGGAGCGGTCATTGGATGTTGTCGTTGAGGAGCGGGAAGGCTGAGGTATGCGAGTTTTGCTGATTGGAGGGACGGGCAATTTGTCTGCGGAGTGTGCGGCGTTGCTGCATCGGCAGGGGCATGAGGTGTGTGTGCTGACGCGGGGTGGCAGTGGGGTGCCGGAGGGGTATCGTCGGGTGGTGGCGGATCGCAAGGATGCGGGGGGATTTGCGGCGGCCTTGGAGGGGTGTTTTCCGGATGTGGTGATCAACTTCCTGGGTTTTGAAACGGGTGATGTGGAGTTGGATCACCGTTTGTTTGCGGGGAGGGTGCGTCAGTATGTGTTTATCAGCTCGGCTACCGTGTATGCGAAGCCGCACGGGCGGTTGCCCTTGACCGAGGAATCACCGTTGGGGAATCCGTTTTGGGATTACGCGCAGAAGAAGCAGGCCTGTGAGGGATGGTTGATGCAGCGTTTTTTGGGCGAGGGGTATCCGGTGACGATTGTTCGGCCATCGCACACGTATTCGCATCGATGGGTGCCCAATCCGGTTTCGAGCGCGAGTTTTAGCTATGCATCGCGGATTGAGCGGGGGTTGGAGGTCATTGTGCCGGATGAGGGAATGACGCCATGGACCCTGACATCGGCCCGGGATTTTGCCGTGGGTTTGGCGGGCTTAGTGGGGAATGAAGCTACATTGGGGGAGGCCTTTCACATCACGAGTGAGGAGGCGATGGGGTGGAGGACGGTGATGGATGAGGTGGCTCGGGCGTTTGGTGTGGAATCGGCGAAGGTGGTGGGTGTGCCGACGGATTTGGTGCAGAAGGTTGCGCCGGAGCTGTACGGGCCTTGGAAGGGGGATAAGGCGAATCCGGCGATTTTCGACAACAGCAAGATCAAGCGGTTTGTGCCGGAGTTTGCGTGCAAGGTGGGGTTCAGCGAGGGCGTGCGAGAGTCGATTGCCTGGCTGAAGGCGCATCCGGAGCAACAGAATCTGAAGCCGGAGATTGATGTGTTGTGTGAGCGTCTGGCCGGGGCTCAGGGGAGGAGATCGTAGACGGGAGATTCCATATGGGAAGTGGTTTGAGGTTTGAGGGGCGTGGGGGTGATTGGGGAAGAAGAGAGCTGCAGAGCGGCGGATGGGGCGCTGCACTCCAGGGGCTGGCGGAGTTACGGGAGAGGGTTTCAGTTGCGGAGGATGCGTTGGAACCAGCGGAGGGCGCGGCGGAGGGGTGGGAGTTTTCTGGTTGGGGTTTGTTGAGTGTAGAGGGGTACGCAGGGTTGGGAGCAGTGGGGACAGAAGAGTCGCTTGACGCCGCCCTGTAGCCCGACTGGGCGAACGCAGTCGCTACAGTAGGCGCGCTCACACGCGGTACATTGCACGGTGGCTGCGGCTTGAGGGTGCTTACGACAGGCGAGGGTGCCGTCTTCCAGCGTGGGGCGATCGGTATGGACGGCCAATGCAGGGACGATGACCTCGATGTCGTTAGGAGGAGTGCTTGGGGGGGCGACTGTGTTTGAGGGTGAGCTGGTATCCAATAAAGTTAAGTCGACTTGGCCGAGCATGAACGTTGAGCTGAGGGACAACGTAGCGGTGTTGGCGAGCTGGTTGTTGATTCGGAGGTCGTGGCCTGATTGGAGGCTACGGACTGTGAAGGTGCCCTGTTTGCAGATGAGGACGGCGTGGAAGGGCTTTACCGATGGATGGGCAAGGTGGATGGAGTTGTCGGGATCACTGCCGAGGTTGTTGATCCCTTCGGTGAGATTCCAGGTGAGGTTGAGAGTGCTGCTGTGGAGGGTGATCATGGTTGCTGCGGGGATGGCAAGAGACATAGCTCAGGCTGATTCCTTCTGGCAACCGTGAATGGACGCGAGATCGAGGGAGGCAGGGAGACTGAGGTTTTGGTGTTAAGCTGGGTATTCCTGGCAAAAAGATGACTCAGGCAGAAAGATTGCGGGGTGGGCTATTCGTCTTTGGAGGGTTTGAAGACGAGTGAGGCGGAGTTGAGGCAATAGCGGAGTCCGGTGGGTTTGGGGCCGTCAGGGAAGACATGGCCGAGGTGGGCGTCGCAGCGGGTGCAGAGGATTTCAGTGCGGCGCATGCCGTGGCTGAGGTCGGATTGGGTGCTGACGTTTTCCTTGGCAAAGGGTTGGAAGAAGCTGGGCCAGCCGGTGCCGGAATCGAATTTGGAATCAGCGGAGAAAAGGGGGAGGTCGCAGCAGATGCAGGTGTAAATGCCGGCTTTTTTGTGGTCGTAGAAAGCGCCGCAGAATGGGCGTTCCGTGCCTTTGCCGCGGGCGATGACGTATTGTTCGGCAGTGAGTTGCTTGCGCCATTCGGCGTCAGTTTTGACGACTTTGTCCTGCACCTGGACTTCGGTGGGGCGGCCGTCTTCGCTGGCCAGCCGGACTTTAACGGCTTCTGATTTCATAGGGGATTTAGAGGCGTTGGGGGTGGTTCGGTCGGCGGCCAAGGCGGGTGAGCTGGCGAGGGCCAGAGCGACTAGGATGATCCATGCCGTTTTCATGTCGGGCTAATGTAGCAGTTAAATGGAATTTGTGAAGAGGGTGGTGCGGCCTGCGGGCGGAGAGGAGGTTAGGAGTCGGGAGTCGGGAGTCGGGAGTCGGGAGTCGGGAGTTTTGTGGTGGCAGGTGCTTCGCGCGAGAGCGGGGTTCCTGGTTGCTGTCCTTTGCGTTGGCTTTCCTCCTTCGCTCCGAGAGCTACGGCGGTCTGGGGGTTAGATTTGGATGGGGCGGACGCGGGAGTTGTTTTGGACGCGTTCACCGGGGTAGAGGATGACCGTATCGCCGGCGGAGAGGCCGGAGAGGATTTCGGTTTCCTTACCGTTGGAGTGTCCGGTTTCGACGGGGCGCAGGGTGGCGCGTCCGTTTTCGATGGTGAAGACGGACCATTGCTGGCCGCGTCGGAAGAGGGCTCCGGCAGGGATTTTGAGGGTATCGTTGGATTCCCAGGTGACGATACGGGCCTCGACGCGGAAGTTGTCGCCGACGCCGGGACGGTTTTCGGGGGGTGTGAGGATATCGACGATGACATTGACGCGTTGTTCTTCGACGCCGAGGGCGGAGATTTTGGTGAAGGCGGCGGGTTCGACGTGGCGGAGTTGGCCTTGGAGGGGGGATCCGCCGCCCCAGCGTTCGAGGTCGACCGTCATGCCGGGGGTCATGGTGGCGGCGTCGCGTGAGAGGCATTCGATGACGGCTTCGAGGTTGGCGGGGTCACCGATTTCGAGGATGGGGGTTCCGGCGGGGAGGACGCGGGAGCTTTCTTCGAAGATGCGGAGGATTTTTCCGGAGACGGGGGCGAGGATTTGGGTGGGGGGGCTGTTTG
>JBMTVN010000391.1:0-3955 GCA_049451415.1 Limisphaerales bacterium
AGCGGAAAGCGTTGCGCGTCCCGCATGGTTGCGGGATGCGGGGAGAGAGGAGAGGGGGGGCAGGCGCTTTGCGCGAGCGGGGGGCTTGGGGGGGGTGGACGTTGGTGCCCGGGTGAACACGGGCACACGGACTGGCACGGACGGACCTTTGACCTTTACGGGTGGTTTACCAGCCTTGTTGGAGGGCGAGGTGGATGGCTCCGATGATGAGCGCGCTGGCGGCGGTCATAGTGGAGAAGGTTGTGCAGAAGTAGGAGGCTGCGATGATGAGGATGCCGCCGATGGCTGGGGGGAGGGACTGTTGTTTTCTGCCGTAGATGAAGTAGCCGAGGCCGACGGAGCTCCAGATGAGGGAGGCGAAGAGCGTGCCGGGGTTCAGGAGGTCCATGGGGGGTGGCGGGGTTAAGGTGGAGGAGTTCTGAGGACTCCTATGAACGGGAGGTTGCGGTATTGTTCGGCGTAATCAAGTCCGTAACCGACGACGAAGGCATTGGGGATGTTGAATCCGGTGTAGTGGGGGCGGATGGCGTGGGTACGGGCGACGCGTTTCTGGAGGAGGACGCAGGTGCGGAGGCTGCGGGGTTTCAGGGTGTGGAGTTGGTTGAGGATGGCGTGGAGGGTTTGGCCGGTATCGAGGATATCGTCGATGAGGAGGACGTGGCGGTTTTGGATATTGGTGGAGAGTTTTTTGGTGAAGTGGAGAGGTCCGGGGCGGGTTTGGTTGCGGTAGCTGGAGGTGCCGATGAAGTCGAGGGTGAGGGGGAAGTTGAGGGAGCGGATGAGGTCAGCGGTGAAGACGACTGTGCCATTGAGGACGGAGATGAGGACAGGTTTTTTGTCCTGGTAATGGTGTTGGAGGGATTGGGCCAGGGATTTGACCCGGAGTTTGAGTGTGGTGGTGGGGATGAGGATGGATTGGATATCGGGGTGCCAGTGGTGGGGGACGCGGGTGCGGGAGGAGTGTTGGACCACGACTGTTCCCGCCGGGCGGGGCTGTTGGGGTTGGGGCAGTCGGGGCATGGAGCTGCTTTAGATGTGTTTGGAGTCGTTATGGTCCTTTTCGGTGTAGCCGGACTCCTGGCGTTTGAAGTTCACCTCATTCTTTTTGACGTAGGCTTGGAAGACATCGTCGGCGCTCATGCCGAGGACTTGGGCGAGGCTGATGAGGAAGTGGAAGAGGTCGACGACTTCGACCCGGGCGTTTTGTTCATCGAACTTCTGGTATTTGGCCCACCATTTCCAGGGGACGCTATCGGTGAGTTCGGCCATTTCCTGGGTCATGGCGCGGCAGTAATTGAGGACCCATTTGGTTTTTTCTTCGTCCGTCATGCCATCGGTGACGACGCCGATGCGTTCGTTGAGGGCTTTTTGCATACGGAAGAGTTCGCGGAGTTGGTCGGGTTCGTTCATGGGGGGAGACGATTTCTTGTGGTGGGGGTGTGGTGCAAGCCTAATGCGCCCGGCAACAGCCTGGCGCGGACTGGCACGGACGGACCTTTGACCTTTGGCTTTGTTCCTTCGCTCCAAGAGCTACGGCGGACAGGCTGGGTTCTGGCAGGGGGGGGTTAATGAAGCCTCTTTGCAGCGGGGCGGGGAAGGGGTATAACCGCCGGCATGTTACCGGTTTTGCTGAAGCACGGGGGTCCGGCGGTGTGGTTGCTGCTGGTGCTGAGTGCCGTCATGTTAGCGACGTTTATTGAGCGGTTCCTGCATTATCATCGTGCACAGATTAACTCCTTTGAGTTTCTGAACGGGATTCGGAATGTGCTGAAGCGGGACAACATTGTGGAGGCGTTATCGATTTGTGATGCGACGCCTGGGCCGGTGGCGCGTTTAGTGAAGACGGCGATTTTGAATCGTGAGCGGGGTCGGGAGGGGGTTCGTGAGGTGTTGGAGGAGGCGGGTTTACAGGAGGTTCCGAGGTTGGAGGAGAAGCTGAACTTTCTGGCGACGGTGGCGCAGATTGCACCTTTGATTGGTTTGTTGGGTACGGTGATGGGGTTTCTGGATTTGTTCCAGAGTTTGCAGGGGAGCGGCCCGTTTGCGAACACGGGTGATTTATCGGGAGGTATTTGGCAGTCTTTGTTGTCCTTGGCGGTGGGGTTGGCGGTATCGATTCCTGCGTATGCGGGCTACAACTACCTGGTGGCCCGGGTGAACAGTATCGTGATCGACATGGAGAAGAGTTCGACTGAGGTGTTGAATTTGGTGTCGGGCTTCAATCTGACGAACGGCAAATGAGATTTCCGCGGCATGCGAGGGTATTTCGGGGGCCGGCTGACGGCTTTTTATTTGCGGGGGTATTGTTGTTACTGCTGGTGATTGTGCTGTTGCATTCGAGGCTGACTTTCATTGGTGGGCTACCGATTGAGTTGCCTGAGGGGCCGAGGTTGCCGGGGGTGACGAATGCGACCGTGACGGTGGCGGTGGATGAGCGGGGCCAGCTGTATTATCTGAACCAGATCACGTCGTTGGAGGATTTGGAGCGGGGTTTGGCGAGGGCGGTGAGGTCGGCGGAGGGTCCTCTGACCTTGGTTTTGCTGGCGGACCGTCGGGTATCGCAGGAGACGCTGGTCCGTTTGATGAACGTGGGTCGGGTTGCTGGGGTGAAGAACGCGCTGTTGGCGACGCGGCCTCCGGTGGGTGGTGGACGACCATGAGCAAGGTGGGGTTGAGTGATTTACAGGCATGGAGTGAGCGTCAGTGGACTGGCGCGGTGGTGATGCTTTTTCTGGCGCAGGTGTTTTTGTTGGGGGTGGTGGCGGAGCGGGAGGCGGCGCCGCCGCTGGTCAGTTTGCCCGGGGGTGGGCTGGAGGTGGCTCAATGGCCGGCCGGGGTGGTGGAGGCTTCACGCGAGTTGGGTGTACGCGATCCGATGTTATTTGCGGTGCCGAACGATTACGGCTTTTCGGGTGAGGCTTGGCGGATGGCTTCCAAGACTCCGTTGCCTCGTTTGGAATGGAGCGAGCCGATGCGTTGGTTGTCGGCACGGACGAATTGGTTCGGGGTGGGCCTACAGGGGCCGGGGTTGGGTTTGTCGTCGCCGCGGTTGGCCGGGGGGCTACGGGTTCCGGAGGGAACACGGGTGGAGGTTTCGCGGCTGGCGCTGGCGCGGGTTTCGCGGTTGGAATTGGATGATGGTCTGGTCGCCAGGGGGGTGGAGAGCTGGCCGGAGGTGCCGGTGTTGAGTCATACGAATCTGTTGCAGCCCACTTGGGTGCAAGTGGCAGTGGAGCCGGATGGCATGGTGTTTTCCGCGGTTGTGCTGAAGAGTTCGGGCTGGGATGAGGCGGATCGGCAGGCGTTGACACTGGTCAACGGGTTGCGGTTGAAGCGGGAATCGTCGGGGGTGGATCCCGTGGCTGAGCGGCAATGGGGGAGCATCGTTGTGCGCTGGTCGAATGCGGCGTTACAGACGGGCGAGAAAGTGAATCCGGCCGGAGGTGGAGGGGCATGAACACGAGCACGTTGCTGTTTCTGTATGTGTTCAGCATGCTGGTGGCGCTGGTGAGCGTGTCACGGTATTGCGATATACGTCGGCGTCGGTTTGAGCCTGAACCCAGTGAGGACAAGGTCTTTCGCTGCGAGGAGTGCAGCTATGTGTATACGGATGATCCGGATGTGGACCGGTCGCGGTGTCCGCAGTGTGGTCGGGTGAATGACACCTTCAAGTTCTGAACCGCCAATGGACGCGAGTGGATCTGTTTTCTCAACCGCTAATGGACGCGAATAGACGCGAATGGATCTATTTCTCGACCGCGAATGGATGTGGTTTTGGACCACGAATGGACGCGAGTCGGGGTGGTGGTTTTGAACCACTGAGGCACTGGAACTCTGGTGGGGTCTTGGGGGGGGGACCTCTGGTTTTGGTTTGTGACCTTGGCCTAGTGTATTTGGGGGGGTGATCCGTGGTAGTGGAGGACTTGGACGGTATCGGTGGTGACGAGTCCGCCTT
>JBMTVN010000392.1:0-3952 GCA_049451415.1 Limisphaerales bacterium
TTTGCGGAGCTTATTTGTTGTGTTCTGGGGTCGGCTTTCTTGTTGATGAGTGGGGTGGGGTGTGGTCCGCGGGAGGGTGGCGGAGAGCGTGGGAGTGATGAGGTGGTGGTGGGGGTATCCCTGCTGAATTTATCTTCGGAGTTTATTGTGATGCTGGATCGGGCGATGGCGGCGAAGGCGGCTGAGATGGGGGGGGTGAAATTACTGGTGAACGATGCGCAGCGGAACGCGGAGCGGCAGGTGCAGCAGGTGGAGCGATGGGTGGTTCAGGGGGTGGATGTGATCATCTTGAATCCCTGCGAGGTGGAGGGGAGTTCACCTGCGGTGGATCGGGCGCGGGAGGCTGGGATTCCGGTGGTGAACGTGAATTCCGAGACCAGGTCAGAGCCGGACGCCTTTGTGGGATCGAGAGACGAGGAATCGGCGAGGCTGGCGATGGGGTATATTGCCGAGCGTTTGGGAGGTCAGGGCAAAGTGTTAATGATGCATGGTTTTATGGGGCAGGCGGCCCAACTGAAGCGGGCCGAGGGTGCTCGGGAAGTGTTGGCGGAGCATCCGGGGATGGAGTTGTTGGCTGAGCAGACTGCGGAGTGGGATCGGGCGAAGGCGATGAGTTTGATGGAGAACTGGATTCAGTCCTTGGGAGGGAGATTCCAGGCGGTCTTCGCGCAGAACGACGAGATGGCGATGGGGGCGTTGCTGGCGTTGGAGCAGGCGGGTTTAGCGGACGAGGTTGTGGTGGTGGGGGTGGATGCGATTGCGGATGCGGTGCAGGCGGTGAAGGACGGGCGGTTGGACGCGACTGTTTTTCAGGATGCGGCCGGACAGGGTGGGATGGCGGTGGAGACGGCGGTGAAGTTGGCTCGGGGTGAAGCTTTGGAGCGGGAGGTGTTTATTCCTTTCCAGCTGGTGACGCGCGAGAATGTCGGCCGGGTCATTCCGGAGTAGCCGGGTTTTTGGTTTGCGGCGGCGCGGGGTCAGGGGGGTGGCTCAGGCGTGGTGATGGTGGCTTGGAATTGGCTGCCGGCTTGGGCGTGGAATCCGGGTTGGAGGATGATGCTTGAACCGGCGCGAAACTGGATCTGTGCGCCGGGGTTGGCGGTGAATGTGGCTACGGTGAGGGTATCGGTGACGAGTTTGTCTGCAAATTCGTCTGAGCTGAAACTGTGGTTTGTGGGAGCGTCTGAATTTGAGGGCGTAGACTCGTGGTTGATGACCGTTTCGCTGGAGACATTGAGGGCTGTGCAGCAATCGTTGGCAAAGTTGTCGCCGTCCTCTGGTGTTCCCATGGGGGTATGTGGCAGTAGCGGGGAGGGGATTCTGGGGTTGGACCAGTAGTTGAGCCTGACGGCCGTAGTGCCCGTGGTCATCGCCATGATTGTGGCCCAGTAGGTGTCTTTCCGGTAGCCGTGGCCATAGGCGAAGGGGAGGAGAGCTAGGTCGTCGTTGTGTCGACATCCCTGCGTATGGCCGAATTCGTGCGCGAACGAGAAATTCCCTGTGGCACATGAATAGGATGTCGCCTGGAACATGTTGTCTCGTGAGGTGTAGTCGAAGCCGTAGGACCAGCCGCACCAGGAGTAATCTCGGCCATCGGTTATGAGGCAGCACATGTCTGCATCAAAATCGGCCCTGAGCTGGTGGACTTCGTCGCCTTTTCCGTCGCCGTTATTGCGGAAGTCTTCGACGTCATTTTCGATGGCGGTGGTTTCCAGGAAGCCGGTTTCGTAGAGGCAGGCGAGTTCGAGGCGGAGGTTTACGCCACTGTTGGCATAGCCTTGGTTGGTTTCAGCTAGGGCGAGGTCTACGTGTTCCCGCATGGTGCGCCCATAGATGGCGCGGGTTTTGAACTGTGCGCCTGCAGTGTAGGCGATGATGACGCGGATAGGGTTTTCTGACGGTGTATCCTGTCCTGGGCTATCCTCCATGGTGATAGTGGGAACATCACTGGCGACACTGGAATTGGCGGGGGAGTTGGCGAGTGGTTGGGGTGAGGTCAGGCTATTGACGTTGCAACCTGGCCAGTGAGCTAGGCCGTGCTGGACGATGAGGCAACTTTGGTTTTCCTGGGGGAAGATCTCGAACGTGCCGCTGGTGGAGTTTATTTTACCGCTTATTCGTCCACCGTTGAGGATAAAGACAGCAGATCCTTGGTTGTTGGAGAGTGTGCCGAACCAGGTTTGGTGGCGGGCGCCGGTGAAGCCTATGGGTGTGTGAGTGGCATCGAGATTGACGTCGGCGAACGGGTTGAGGATGAACCGCTGGTTCGTGAAGGCGTCGGGGGTCCAGTGTGCCCGGGTTGCGCGCAGTGTGGTGGGGCGTTGCATCAGCTCACGCATGGCGGCCCCTGCAGAGGCGTTTTCGGAGCCGGGGTCATGCTGGAAGAGTGTTGGGAGCAGGGAGTTGGCGGCAGTGAGGGGCGAGCTGCAGAGGAGCAGCAGGCACGGGTAGAGCCAGAGTCTGGTGATGGGCGGGAGGGGATTCATGGAGCGTGTTCCCGTGAGAGTTGTTGCTGTAGTTCCTGAATACGGCGTTCCTGGGCGGCGAGCCTTTTTTCCTGCTGAATCATGTAGAGGGTGAGTTCCTCGATTTTTTCCATCAGCTGTTTTTGGGTGGCTCCGATGGAGAACCCATTGGTTTTGATTTCTGCGGCGGAGGGTATGCCTGGCAGACGGTGGTAAGTTCTGATGTGAGACTCTACAGTCTCCAGAGGGGGCAGTGGGTAATCGTCAGCGAAAACGTAGTCGGGCCAGTTGGCGGAATCTTGGACAAGGACTTCTTCGCAGACGACGCGACCATTTACGGACAAGGAGTAGCCGGGTTTTGGGGTGTCGGTATTGATTGCCATCCAGGCGTCGTTGAGGTCGATGACCAGGCCTGGGGCGGTGGTGTTTTCGTGTGCGAACACAAATTGTTCGAGAGTGTCGCGGTAGGCTATTCCCGATGCGGTGTTGTTGGGTGAGTGGGCGATGAGTGGTTTATCCGGATTGGGTGAATCGGATTGGTAGATATAGAGCAGGGGTTTTGAATTATTGGAGAACCCGATCGTTCCATTCACGGTGAGTTCAGCGAAGGGGGTGGAGGTGCCAATGCCTAGGAGAGGGCCGGATGGGTCGTTATCGATGCGGAGGGCCAGGGTATTGTTGACACGCATTTCGACGGGTTGGTCATCGGCGGTTCCGATGAAGTGGGTGGCGGGATCTGTGCCGAGGCTGCCGGTGAGGGACCAGGCGTTGAGCGAGCCCGGGGGGCCCTCAGGGCCTATGGGGCCCTGTATACCTTGTGGCCCTTGTGGGCCGGCTGCGCCCATGGGGCCCTCGGGACCTTGTTCCCCCTGGATACCGGGAATGCCTTCTGGACCTTCCGGACCCTCTGGGCCCGGAGGACCTGCAGGGCCTTGTGGGCCGGTTGCACCTATGGGGCCCTCGGGGCCTCGTTCTCCCTGGATACCGGGAATGCCTTCTGGACCTTCCGGACCCTCTGGGCCTTGTGGCCCGGGGTTGCCATCGAGGGCGAAGAGGGCGTAGGGGACGGGGTGGATGGGATTGCGTGGGGAAAGAGTGATGAAGTCGGTCGAATCTTCGGTTGGTTTGACTCTGATTTCGAGCCAGCGATCAGCTCCAGTGAAGGCGCCGGGTTCGAAGTCGAGTTCGATTTGGAACAAGCCATCTTGGAGTTCCAGGTGATTGATGAAGAGGGTTGGTCCGACGGGGTTGCCTTCTGAGGGTGCATCGAAGAGGGAGAATTGGAGGTCATAGAGGCCATTGGCGGGCAGGCCTTGGGTTGAGAGTCGGCCTTGGTAGGTGAAGGATGTGGCTCCGGAGGGGGTGATCGGGAGGGAGAGGAGGCAGGCGAGCAGGGGGATGAAGTATCCGATGGTGGAGGGGGTGCTCATGAGGTGCTGGGGGTGGTGTTGGGTTTCATTTACGGTGTAGCGCAAGAGCGCCACGGG
>JBMTVN010000393.1:0-3942 GCA_049451415.1 Limisphaerales bacterium
TGCGTATCAGGACCGGTATCAGGTGTTGGATCTGAGGACGGGAGCGGTGGAGTGGGAGCAGGTTCTTGGGGACGGGTTCTTTGGTGAGTTTGTGGTGGGGAATGGGGTGTTGTATGTGGTGTCGGAGGAGTTGGATTCCCTGGGGGAGCCGACGGATTACCTGCGAGCGATGCATGTTTCCAATGCGGCGGAACTTTGGGTGCGGGAGATTCCTTCAGAGGGTCTATCGGATCCGCATTTGCGGCTGAGCGGGGGGCGTTTGTTCCGGTTGGAGATGCAGGATATTGTCGCGCACAGTGCGACGTCGGGGGAGGTGTTGTGGAGGTATGCGGACACGGAGCATCCGTTTTACGGGGAGTATGATGGCACGCGGTATGACATGGTGGCGTTGGCGGACAGGTTGATTTTGGGGCAGGGGCATCGGGTGTTTAGCTTGGACACGGCGACGGGGGTGCGGCAGTGGGCGACGACAGTGGAGCCTGAGGGTGGGTGTGAGGAGTTTGAGACCGTTTTGACTTCCGATGCTGAGCATGTGGTGGTGGGGAATGTGTGCGGGGCGCAGTTGGTGGTCTTGGATGCGCAGAGCGGGACGGAGCTTTGGAGGGATGGGCGGCCGAGGTTGTTTCAGGGGATTCCGCCCTTATTGGCGATTGCGGATGGTTTACTTTACTCGGTTCAGCGTGGGGTGGAGACGTTTGACATGGTTTTGAGTGTGTATCGGATTGCGACGGGGGAAGTGGTGGAGGAGAAAAATTTGGGGCTTAGCGATACTTACACCGCCTTTTCGGTGGACGGGGGTTATCTGTATCTGGCGGGGTCGACTTTTGGTCAGCTGTTTATGGATGTGTATGAGACGCAGCCAATGGATTTGGGGTTGGAGGTGGTGGATCGGTCGCCATGTCTGCCGGTGGTGGGGAGTGTGTTGTCGTATCAGTATCGGGTGACGAATCGAGGTTCGCATGGTGTATCGGATGCGGTGCTTGAGGTGTCGGCGGGTGGGGCGCGGTTGGATTTGGTGACGCCGACCGGGGAGGTTGGGGGAGAGGATGAGATTCGGTATCCGTTGGGTGAGCTGGCGGCGGGTGCGTCGGTGTTGTTGGACTTGAGTGTGGTTCCACTGTCGCGGGGTTTTGTTCGGTTGAACGCGGATGTCTCGGGCAGTGTTCGTGACGTGAATCGTGAGGACAACGGGGTGAGCGAGGTGCTTTCCGTGGGGGAACTCCCGGCTGGTGGTGTGGATCTGGTGTTACGGGAGATGGAAGTGACGCAGGTGATTCAGAACCTGAGCCATGAGGTTCCTTTGATTCAGGGCAAGCCGACATTGGTGCGGGTGTATGTGGACAGCGGAGGGGTGGATATTCCGGGGGTGCAGGTTCTTTTGCATGGTGAGCGGAATGGTGTGGCGCTGGAGGGATCGCCGCTGTTGATGTCGTCGGGTTCGCCATGTGGGGCGGTGACTGCGTTGGGGCCGGACAGGGCTTTGCTGGAGGGGACGTTGAATTTTCTGCTGCCGCGTGTGTGGAGGGAGGGGGATGTGACGTTGACGGCGCAGGTGAATGCGGATGGTTTTGTGCCGGAGGAGGATTTGGCGAACAACGAGCGGTCGTTATCGGTGAGATTTGTGCAGCAGCCGCCGATTTGCATTGTGGCGTATCCGGTGAAAACGGCGGATGATTCGGGCGACGAACTGGTGCCGAATGCGTTCAAGTTGTTTGATCCGGCTTTGGAGCGGATCAAGAACCGGGCTTTATCGCTGTTGCCGACTGATCGGATCCGGATTTACCCGCGGGACAGTGTCATTGAGGAGCTGCAGTTTTTGTCGTGGGGTCCGTATGAGATGGGTGACGATGGGGACAAGTCGAAGATCCTGGCGTCGTTATGGGTTCATGATCAGTTGTCTGACGATCCGGATGCGTGTGATGACGAGCATGCACGCACGCATTATATGGGGGTGATTGACCCGCGCAGTGCGGGGCTGGGTGGTTGGGGTGGGGTTGCGTTGATGGGGGGGGACAGCCTGGTTGTGGCGATGCACCCGGGTGGGACGGGGGATTATGATTTTAACGCCCCGCGCGGGGGGCGCACGTTGGCGCACGAACTGGGTCACAACTATGGCCGGAGCCATGTGGACTGTGGCGGTCCCCAGGATCCGGACACGGGTTATCCCTATGATCCGTGTCAGCTCAGCGATCTGGATCCGGCGGGGTATTACGGGGTGGATTTACTGGATCCTGAGAACATTGCGATTGTGGTTCCTGAGGCTGGGGATGCGGTGAGCGTGGTGAGTGATTTGATGTCGTATGGGTGGAATCGTTGGACGTCTGACTACACCTTCAAGGCCATAGGCAGGGAGTTGTCGGAGCAGAAGGAGATGAGTGACTGGCCATCCTCGGCGCTGACTACCGGGGTGGTTGACCGCTCGGGGGGCTTGCAGCGCATGGACCTCGTGGATGACTCGATGGATCTCTACAGCACGGGGGAGCAATTGCTGGTGTCGGGTGTGTTGTCGCTGAGTGGTGGGGTGGCCAGTTTTGAGGTGACGTTGAGGCTTCCGCTGGGGGCGATGTCGGATGAGAAGAAGGCGGCTTTGTGGCGGGAGCAGGCTGCGGCCCGGCAATTGGGCAGCGGCTATAGCCTGGAGCAGCTGGATGCGGACGGGGTGGTGCTATCGACACAGCCCTTCGCACCGGCGGAGACTTCGGATGGCGGGGAGGGTGAGATGTTTGTGGGGGTGATTGTTCCCTACGAGCCGGAGGCCGCATCGATTCGGGTTGTGCAGTCAGGTGTGGAGGTGTTGGTGGCGAAGGCGGTGAGTCCGAATGCTCCGGAGGTGAGTGTGCTGGCGCCGGTTGCTGGTGTGACCCTTGATGATGTGTTGGTTATCGAGTGGGTGGGGAGTGATGTTGACGGCGATGATCTGACCTACACCGTGCAATACAGTCATGACGCGGGGTTGAGCTGGGAGGTGTTGGTGGTGAACACGCCGGAGACGAGTCATACTGCGAGTCTGCAACTTCTGGCGGGCGGGGATAACACCTGTCTGGTGCAGGTCATTGCTTCTGACGGCGTGAACACGGCCAGTGCGGTATCGGGATTGTTCAGCGTGGCTGAGCATGTGCCTGAGGTTCAGATTATCCAGCCGCTGGATGGCTCGAGCGTGATCGAGGGAGGGATACTCGTGGTTCGAGGCCAGGCTTTGGATGCGGAGGACGGGTTCCTTGAGGCGGGCAGTCTGGTGTGGACCCTGGATGGCACGGAGGTCGTGGGGGAAGGGGAGGAATTATTCCTGGATGGTTTGTCGGTGGGTACCCACACGCTGAACCTGATGGCGACGGACAGCGCGCTTCAGCAGGCAGCCGCCACGGTGACGTTCGTGGTGGAGTCCGTGCCGGAGGATCCGCCCACAGTGGTTGCGAGTTACGACGCGGCGTTGAACGAAGTCACGCTGCGTTGGCCGGCATCGGCAGGCGGGTTTCAGTTGCAGCAGAGCAGTTCACCGGAGCTGGACATCTGGGTGGATGCTCAGGTTGAGGTCACGGATGAAGGGGCAACGCAGTCTGTCACCGTGGTGCCCACGGACACCCGGATGTTTTACCGGTTGAGGTAGGGTGGGCGCGGTGGGCGCAAATCCCAGTACCCGCCTTCCAGCGGGTCGGTCTGTGTCGGTACCGCGTCCGTGCGGCCGCGGTCGGTCGCCCGCGTTCGCGGGCTTCTGTTGGATTTGGCGGCGCCAAATCCAGTTACGGTCACGCGGACGTAGAACGTCCCAAGCGCGGCGCGTAGCCGTTCTGAAACTCGGAAACACCGGCAGCGTGGCCCTAGCTTCCAGCTACTAGCTTCTAGCTCCGGCGCGAAGCGCTGCGCGAGGTGGGTGCAATGATTTGGCTGCCGCGCGGCATCCGTCTTCGCTCTGCGAGCTACGCCGGGACAAGGCGCGGCCCT
>JBMTVN010000394.1:0-3928 GCA_049451415.1 Limisphaerales bacterium
CTCGCCGACGGCCCCCACAACGGCGCCAAAACCGTCAGCCAATGGCGCGAAGACTTCCTCACCGACTTCGCCCAACGCATGCAACGCACCGCCAAGCCCGCCTCCCCCTAATCAACCGAAGTCAGGAACCACGAACCACGAACCAATATCCAATATCCCATATCCCATCTCCCATCCCACCCCCTCTCGCGCGCAGCGCCTGTCCCCTAGCTCCCAGCTACTAACTCCCAGCTTCTGGTCAAAGCACCAGCTACCTCGCACCTCGACCAATTCCCATTGCCTTGCCCCGCTAATCACGTTAAGTAAAACGGATTCGAGTCAATAAAACATCCATTACAAAAACTGTTATGGGAAAACCCTGTTTCCACGCCAGCATCGAAGGCGCCCAACACGGCGCAAAACCACTCCCACAATTTCTGGCCTATGCCAAAAAATCCGGCGCAGCCGGTGCCCAACCTTCCAATTTCATGCTCCAGTCCGCCAAAGGCGGCTTCATGAAAGCCAAGGAAGTCAAAGCCGCCTTCTCCAAAGCCAAACTCAAACTGGACGGCGTCTCTGCCCACTGCCCCTTCTGGGTCCATACCACAGCCTGGACCGGCAGCCCCTCTATCCGCCCCTTCATCCCGGCTGATGTCGCCAAAAAATCCCCCGCCGCCATCGAACAATGGGCCGAAGATTACATCCTCGGCCTCCTCGACCTCTGCGCCGAACTCAAAATCAAAATCGTCCCCATGTTCTGGGGCGTCGCCTTCGGCTGGGAAGTCGCCTCCGGCTACCCCTGGGGCTTCTGGTCCGGCGGTGACTTCGACTTCATGAAAGAAGGTCGCGAACGCTTCGCCACCAAGACCGCCAAAATCAGGAAACACGCCACCAAACTCGGCATCTACCTCGCCCACGAAATCCACCCCGGAACCGGTGCGATGTGCGCCGATGATTTCAATATCCTCGTCGATGCCTGCGATGGTGACCCCTGCCTCACCGTCAATGCCGACCCCTCACACTGCTGGGAAGGCGAATCCTGGGAAACCCGCTTCCTCAAAGTCGGCCCCCGCGTCGTCGCCTGCCACGTCAAAAACCACGTCATCCGACCCGATAAACCGCTGCGCATGATGGATCCCAATTGGACCAACCGTGCCATGCAGTTCGTCGATATCCCCAGCGGAGACATGAATATGCTGCGCTACGCCGAACTCCTGATCCATATCGGCTACCCCCAGCGCTATTGCAAAATCATGGGCACCAAAACCGCCCCTCTCATCGTCGAAGCCGAAAGCGCCTACCGCGATCTGGACGCCACCAGCGCCAATGGAATCGCCTACGTCCGCGATAACCTCTGCTTCCCCGTCGCCACCGGCTCGTTCGAAGACGGCATGGGCGCCTAAACACGATCCCCAAAACGCTTCCACGAGGCGCGACCACACCGGTCGCGCCTCTTTTGCTTCAGTAGCCGGCTAAACGCCCCGCCAATCCGCCGACTCCTGGAGCACGATTGCTGAAAGGCCGTCCAGGATACCCCCTCAAAACTGGATCCTCTTTCTGCCCGCTCCCGCTCGAACAGGGGATCGCAAACCCACCTGTCAGCCGTTCCCAAAAATCATCCAATACCCCACCACAAAGATCGGCACATCCACAATCGCGTGACTCACATAGCACGGCCACACCGACCTATACCGCAAATACAGCCAGCTCCAAATCGCCCCGCCACAAAACACCCCCACCGATCCCAGCACGGTCATCGCCCCGGAAAACTGCCCCGCCAACGCCACAATGTGATGCAAGGTGAACCCCACCGCCGAAGCCACCACAGCCGCCCTCCCGCCAACCACCCGCTCAAACTGCCGGAAACAAAACCACCGCCACACATACTCCTCCATCAGCGAGTTCAACGTGATCCAATAAATCGCCCCAGCCACATACACCCAACGGTTCGCCAACTTCGTCTGCTCCGCCCGACTCGCCACCACCTCCGGATCAATCCACCCCTTCGACCGCGCCAAAAAATACACCCCGAAAATCGACACCGCGATCACCCCGCCAGTCACCACCGCAATACCAAAACCCCCATGCCTCGACGGCGACCAGCTCAATTTCCCTCTCTCCACCCGTAACCACCAAAACAACGGCAACACCACAATCCAGACTTTCGCCGCCAAAAATAAACCCGCACCCAAGCCCGTCCCCGGCCACCAAAAAATCGACGCCGCCGTCCCCACACTCGGAACCGGCAACAACAACAATAGCGCCAACCACGCCCGTCTCACCCCATGCTCTTCACTCATACTCATCACTTTCCTCAAACCTGGCCACCACCCACCGCCATGCCGCCGCCGTCCATCGGTCCATCGCGGACAGGCAGCCCTCTGCGCTCCCAGCTTCCCGCTCGCCGCTTACCCCAGCTCCGCAGCCATCCGCCTCACCCCCTCCGCCACCACCTCAGGCGACTGCGCAAAATTCAACCGAACACACTCCCGCGCCTGAACCATAGGCTCCTCCAACCCATAAAAGAAATACTCCCCCGGAACCACCAGAACTTCCCGCTCCTTCAAACGCTCATACAACTCCCGCGTCGAAAACGACAACCCCCGCAACCATAACCACAAGAAAAACGCCCCCTCGCTCGCATGCACCGCCCAGTCCACCCCAACCCGATCCAACTCCTCCCGTACAACCCCCAAGGCTGCACGCCGACGCTCCTCGTAAAACGGACGCAATACCTCCGGACCAATCCGCAAAATCTCACCGCTCTCCACCAAGGACAAAACCAAACGCTGGCCCAAATTGCCGTTGGCCAAACCCGCAATCGCCGTCATCGACTTGATAGCAGAAATCACCTCCCGTGGCCCCACCACAATGCCCGTACGCGTCCCCGGCAAACCCAACTTCGATAAACTCAACGTGTTGATCACATGCGGTGCATAATGCGGCTGCGCCTCCCCATAAACCACCCCCGGAAACGGCACCCCATACGCCCCATCCACCATCAGGGGCACACTATGCTCCGCCGCTAAATCCGACAGCCGACCCAGCTCAGCCTGCGTCACTACGTTGCCCGTCGGATTCGTCGGACGTGATATCGCTACCAACCCAATGTCCCCCCTCTTCAACCGCGCCTCCACCGCGTCAAAATCAATCGCATACTTGAATACCCTCGATGCCTCACCCTCCGGCCACGAAATCAACGGCCGACAACTCACAAACAAATCCGGCTCCAAAGCCTGATCCGCATACCCGATATACTCCGGCGATAACGGCAACAGAATCTTCCTCGCATGCCCCCTCGGTGAACGTCCCCCAAACAGATTAAATAAAAAAACCGCCGCAGTCTGCGTTCCCGAAGTCACCGCCACATGCTCCTCCGTGATCGGCCAACCAAAACTCCGCTCCATCAACCGGGCAAATGCCCGCAAAAACCGCGGGTTCCCCTCCGGGGGCTCATAGGTCGATATCACCCGCTCAAACGCATCCCCCTCCCCCATCAATAACTCCATCCGCTCCCGCCAAATCCTCTGCACCTCCGGCACCGCCGCCGGATTCCCCCCCCCAAGCATCAACATCTCAGGCCGTAACGTCATCGCCCGACCCAAGTCATCCATCAAATCCAAAATCCCACTCCGACGCGTCAACTTCCGGCCAACCCCCGAAAACACACTCCCCAAATCATCGGAAAACTCCCCCGCTCTCGTTGAAACCTGATCCTTATCCATACCACTCAACCTGTAGTCGCTCGCCCGAAAGACCGCATTCTGCTCACCACTCAACCACCCCAGCGATAAAAAACCCAAAGAACCTCTAACCTTCCTGTCCCGACATAGTAGCACAAAGCACCCTACCCCGCTGTCCGCGCGTCACCAGACCCGCCCCTCTGATCCAAATCTCAGAATTACTGAAACGCCGAAATCTGCTCTCAACGCTTACGCCCCAACGAAAA
>JBMTVN010000395.1:0-3911 GCA_049451415.1 Limisphaerales bacterium
CTCCCCCGAACCGACAACCCCTTCCCGTTTGCGCTTCCCGCTCACCACTTCCGCAAGCTACAAACTCCCCATGACGCAATCAGCACTGACGCTCGGCCATTCGCCCGATCCCGATGACGCCTTCATGTTCTATGCCCTCGCCAAGGACCTGATCCCCACCCACGGCTACCAATTCGAACACATCCTCCAGGACATCCAAACACTCAACGAACGCGCCACCCGTGGTGAACTCGATATCACCGCCATCAGTATCCACGCCTACGCCTATGTCTGTGACCAATACGCCCTGCTCCCCAGCGGCGCCAGCATGGGGGACGGCTACGGCCCGATGCTGGTCGCCAAGTCGAAGCTCAGCCGGGAGGAGATCCGCAACCGCCGCATTGCTGTTCCGGGCACCATGACCAGCGCCTTCCTCGCCCTCCAACTCTACCTCAACCAGCCCGCCGCCAACCTCAACTACATCGTGGTCCCCTTCGACGAAATCTTCGCCGCAGTCCGTGAAGACAAGGCCGACGTCGGCCTCATCATCCACGAAGGCCAGCTCACCTACGCCAATGAAGGACTCCAGGTCTGTGCCGACCTCGGAGTCTGGTGGGGCGAGCAGAACAACGGCCTCCCCCTTCCCCTTGGCGGTAATGTCATCCATAAACGACACGCCCCCGAAACCCGCAGCCTCATCTCCAATATCCTCACCCAAAGCATCCAATACAGCCTGGACCACCGCCCCGAGGCCGTGCAGCACGCCCTCCAATATGCCCGCGATATGGGTAGCGACCTCGCCGACAAATTCGTCGGCATGTATGTCAACCACTGGACCCTAGATTACGGTGACCCCGGACGCGAATCCATCCGCCGCTTCCTCTCCCAAGCCCATCAGGCCGGCCTCATCCCCCGAGCCCCCGAGCTCGAGTTCGTCCAATAAGACACCCCCCCTTGCAAAACCCCCAAACCCAAACCACCTTCCCCACCATGCAATACCGTCGCTTCGGAAAAACAGAACTCCAAATCCCCGTCATCTCCTGCGGCGGTATGCGCTACCAATACAAATGGGAAGACGTCGACCCCGCCTCAGTCCCCCTCGATAACCAGACCAACCTCGAAGCCACCATCCGTCGCTCCATCGAACTCGGCATCAACCACATTGAAACCGCCCGCGGCTACGGATCCTCCGAAATGCAGCTCGGCAACATCCTGCCCACCCTGCCCCGCGACCAAATCATCGTCCAAACTAAGGTCGCCCCGTACGCCACCCCCAAGGAGTTCCTCGATACGTTCAATAAATCGATGAACTACCTGAAGCTCGATTACGTGGACCTCCTTTCCCTCCACGGCATCAATAACCAACAGCTCCTCGAGTGGTCGCTCCGCCCGGGTGGCT
The DNA here is from genome assembly GCA_049451415.1 of Limisphaerales bacterium. Taxonomy (GTDB): domain Bacteria; phylum Verrucomicrobiota; class Verrucomicrobiia; order Limisphaerales; family JAHDYP01; genus JBMTVN01. The sequence goes on from JBMTVN010000395.1 coordinate 1,379, forward strand.
GCCTCGAAGCCGCCCGCCAGCTCCAGAAAGAAGGACGCTGCCGCCACGTCGGATTCAGCACCCACGCCACCACGGATATCATCGATCAAACCATCAGCCAGGGAGACTTCGACTACGTCAACCTCCACTACTACTTCGTCAACGAACTCAACCGCTCCTGCATCGATGCCGCAACCCAGCGCGACATGGGCGTTTTCATCATCAGCCCCAATGACAAAGGTGGCAAACTCTACGACCCACCCCAAAAACTCGTCGACCTCTGCGCCCCGCTCTCCCCCATGGCCTTCAATAATCTCTGGTGCCTCAATCACCCCGAAATCCACACGCTCAGCTGCGGCGCCAGCAAACCCTCCGACTTCGATGAACACGTCAACTCCCTCAACCACACCTCCCTGCTCCCCAACCTCATCCAACCCATAGAACAAAAACTCCGGCACGCCCTCACCCAAACCCACGGCGAAGCTTGGTGCCAAAACTGGCGGAACGGACTCCCCGAATACGTCGATGTCCCCGGCGAAATCAATATCACCGAAATCCTGCGCCTCTATACCTACGCCAAAGCCCTGGACCTCATCGACTGGGCCAAAATGCGCTATAACCTCCTCGGCCAGGCCGATCACTGGTTCCCCGGCCAAAACGCCGCCAACGTCAACGACAAACAACTCCAACCCGTGCTCGCCCAAAGCCCCTTCGCCAAAGACATCCCCAATATCCTCCGCGAAGCCCACCAACTCTTCTTCGAAGCCCCCAAAAAACGCCTCAGCCAACAAGATTCCTAGAAGGGTCAAAGGCCGGGAGTCAGGAGTCAAAGGTCAACCTGTCCGCCATAGCCCAAGCGAAGGCGGAAGGCCAAAGGCCAGGATCAAGCACTTACCCCTTACCGCTTACCGCGCGTCCCTGTGTCCGTGTACCCCCTTCGCGCAAAGCGCCTGTCCCCCAACTCCCAGCTGCCAACTCCCAGCTCCTGAATTCGCCACAGGCGAATTCCAGCGCCTCCGCGCTTTGCGCTTTAAGCTTTCCCGCCATCCCCTCCTCCCCCACTATCCCCAACCGTGCGAACGCGCGTCTGGTTGAGCCTATCGCTGATCCTGAACCTCTCACTCGGAGCCTTCCTCTGGCACCAAGTGTCCCGCCAACCCCCGCCCCGGCCCGCTCCCGCAGCCACCTCGGAAGCCTCCTCCCCCATCATCCGCACCAATACGATCGTCCGACGCCAGTTCTTCCTTTGGTCCGATGTCGAGTCCGCTGACTACCGCACCTATATCCAAAACCTGCGTGACATCAGCTGCCCCGAAACCACCATCCGCGACATCATCGTCGCCGACATCAACCAGCTCTTCGCCAACCGACGGGCCACCAACCTCATCACCTCACAGCAACAGTGGTGGTTGACCCAGCCCGACCCCGAACTCGAAGCCGCAGCCAACCTTGCTCTTGCCAAACTGGAAAAGGAACGACGAGACCTCCTCACTGAACTCCTCGGACCTGATTGGGAATCTGCCGACTATCCCTTCCCCTCCGCGTACTCGCTCTCCCAGCTCGACGGCCCCATCCTCGGCGCACTGTCGCCCAACACCAAAGCCGCCATCCACGAAATCGAACGGCAGGAACACGCCCGCCTGCGCAGCTACCTCGCCGAAGCCAATGCCAACGGAACCGCACCGGAGACCGCCGCCCTAGCCCAAATCCAACTTGAGGCACGCGCCGACCTCTCAGAAATCCTCACCCCCGAACAACTCGAGGAATACCTTCTCCGCTACGCCCCCACCGCCATCCAGCTCCGCCGCACCCTCCAATCCACCTCCCTCTCCCCCGAAGAATTCCAACAACTCTTCCACACCATCGACACCCTCGAATTCCAGCTCGCTACCCTCGACCCCAACCTGGCCGACGCCACAACTCTCGCCCAGTCACTTCAGCAGCAAAAGGCCGACGCCATCAAATCCACCCTCGGTGACGACCGCTACGAATCCATTCGCCTCGCCGAAGATCCCCTCTATCAACAAGCCCAAAACCTCATCCAAACCACCGGCGCCCCCGAGGAAACGCTTCTCCCCTTCGCCGCCATCGTACGCCTCACCCGCGACGAAGAACAACGCATCCTCAACGACCCCACCCTCTCCGCCGAGAGCCGGATCGAACTCCTCGAATCCACCCGGCAGGCCGAACGTGAATCCATCCGCACCCTCCTCGGACAAGACGCTTACGATCGCTATCTTGAAATGCAAAGCGATGCATGGGAAAACCCTCGCCCATGAACACGCCCGCAGGCACGCCCCCAACCACCCCGCCCGCACCCAACGCGGGTGAACCTGCCAGCACCCCTCTCATCCTCATCGTCGATGATGACCTCCTCAATCAACGCGTCCTGACCAACCTCCTCAAACGCAAACAACTCGCTTCCACCACCGCCCGCAGCGGCAAGGAATGCCTCGATAAAACCGCCAACCAACACTTCGACCTCATCCTCCTCGATATCCAAATGCCCGAAATGGACGGGATCGAAGCCACCCGGGCCATCCGTGCCCAAGAG
>JBMTVN010000396.1:0-3904 GCA_049451415.1 Limisphaerales bacterium
ACGGGAGCAGCTGGGCCGTTTGGGTGGGAGTCCCTTTCATTTGGCAGGGTTGGCTTGTGGGCTGGAGGGCGAGCTGATGTTGCCGGTGAGTGAGCTGAATGAGATGCGGCGACGGGCGGTCTCTGAGCTGGATGGCTTAAGGCAGCGCGGGCGGCGATGGGGATTACGTCAAGGGATAGAGGGGACGTTTTCGCATGAGCTGCCGGAGGATGGAGGGGAGGAGACTGGAGATGTGGTGGTGAGCGTGCTTGTGCGGAGTTTGGATCAGTTGGACGGAGTGTTGGCGGAGGGTGTGGAGGTGGTGTATTGCGACTTTGAGGATCCGCGCAAGTATCGGGAGGCGGTGAAGCGATACCGGGATGCGGGGGTGGAGGTTTGTGCCGGGGGAGCGGGGATTTTCCTGGCGCCTCCCAGGATTTTCAAGATGGGCGAGGAGGGGGTATTGAGGCTGGTGGAGTCGGCCGGGGCGGACGGGGTTTTAGCGCGGAACGTGGACCATTTGGATTTCTTTCGTGGTTGCAGGATCGTGGGTGATTTTTCGTTGAACGTGGCGAACTGCTGGGCGGCCGCTGTGTATTGGGAGCGGTACCCGTTGGAGCGGTTAACGGCTTCGTATGATCTGGATCATGAGCAGCTGGCGGCGTTGCTGAGGTCGGTGCCGGTGGGGAGGCTGGAAGTGACGCTGCACCAGCACATGCCGATGTTTCACATGGAGCACTGTGTGTTTTGTGCGTTTTTGTCGGACGGGACTGATTACACCAACTGTGGCCGGCCGTGCGACCGGCACGCGCTGAGGCTGAAGGACCGGGTTGGGGTGGAGCATCCGGTGAAGGCGGATGTGGGATGTCGGAACACCGTGTTCAACGGGGTGGCGCAGACCGGGGCTGAGCATGTGGGCAGCTTGCGGTCGGCGGGGGGGCGGCATTTCCGGTTGGAGTTTGTGGAGGAGTCGGGGGAGGAGGTCCGGCGCACGGTGAAACGTTACAGGGCATTATTTCGCGGGGAGGTGACGGGCGGGGATTTGTGGCGTGAGCTGCGGTTGTTGAGTCATTTGGGGGTGACGCGAGGGCCGATGGGGTAGTTTCTGGGGAGCGGGCTGCATTCACGTGTTTTTTTGCGCTTTGCAGATGCTGGAATCCTCCTAAGCTGTCAGAACATGTCCGCTGAGACAGAAACACCGCTCGATCGCCTTTGGCGTGAGCACGGCCAGTTATTTCGCCAGTTTGACGATTTGACTTTGGCGCGATGGATGGCCCAGACCTTGGGGCAACTCAAGGGGAGGGCCTGGCGTTTTTCTCATCCTTTGGTGAGTGCCTATCGCTTGGCGGCGCAGGTGGGGTATGATCGGCAGATCTGGTTGAAACGTTTGGCGACGCCTCCGGCGGCTTATCTTGATTCCGAGTGTTGCCGTGCTCCGGTGTTGCCCTTATTGACCCGGGATGTGGTGGAGTCGGGGTTGATCTGTCAGCATTGTTCGGGGACGGTGGTTCCGATGGAGGAACTGCCGGTGGAGCTGCAGGGCCGGTTGCGGCGATGGGCGGAGGTTTATGCACCGGTTCATTCCGTGGCGCATTGGGATGATGCGCAACAGCGGCAGGTGGGGGACTACGATCAGGCTTACGAGCAGGCGGCGAAGCAGGCGGAGCGTTTGTTGGCCCAGATGGGGCGGGAGTTGGCGCCTGCGTTGTTGGAGCATTTTCCTGCGATAATCTGGGAGGATCAGGATGAGTGTCTCGAGGTTCGTCCGGAGGATATACCCTTGGGGTGAAGTGAGGTGGGGCACCCGTGATTAGGAAGCTCTTCAAGTGGGCATTCCGGCTGTTGGTTCTTGGGGTCGTAGCCGTGGTGTTATTGGCTGTGGGACACAACACGGCGCTGCGTTTGTTGCTGGAGAACCGGATCAAGGAGGCCACGGGTTTTGAAGCGAATGTGGGGCGGGTACGGATGGATTGGATGCGGCCTGTCGTAAGGGTCAGTCACATCCGGGTATTCCATCCGGATGCGCTGGGGGGGCGCCCTTTGGTGGATATTTCTGATGCACTTATTCGCTATGACTTCACGGATTTGTTCTCCGGCATCTTTCGGGTGCGCGAGCTGGATGCGGTGATTGAGGAGATGCGCTTTGTCCGGGCAGAGGCCGGCGTGAGCACCCAGACGCTTCTAGCGGGGCATCGGGCGGGGGCAAGGCCCATGGGGGAGACGCTGGTTGACCCCTTGGAGTATGCTGGTGTGGACCGGTTTACCTTCAGTGCAGAACGATTCTATTATGTGGATCGAACCGGAGCAGGAAGGTCGCAGGTCATCCGCTTGGGATGGCGGCAGTTGAGGGCCGAGCAGTTGCGCAAACCGGAAGACTGGGAGTTGCTGTGGGACGTGTTGAACCAGCGGCAGCCTTTACTGCCCAATCCAACTGCTCAGTCTGTCGGGCTGAATACCAATTCCCCATCGCAGTCGGGACCAGCTCCGAGCGGAGCGGCCAGACCTTAAGGTGGGGTTACGTTGCCTCCTCCTTCTCGAGGGCCGTTTTTCAGGGGAGGAGCCCCCTTCTTCACTTCGCCCACGCCTCCTGCTATGTGGGGCATTTTTGGGGCCCAAAAAACGCTCCATAAGCCCATTTTTGGCCCCAAGATCCGCGTAACGCATTGTCGGCGAGGGGTTTGTCGTGGTCCGGCGACGATCAGATGATGACTTTGAAGGAGTCTTTGGATTTAAGGGAGTGGGTGAAGGCGGCGAAGAGCTCGGGGATTTGGACGAGGTCCTTGAGGCTGACGAGTTCGACGGGGGAGTGCATGTAGCGGGTGGGGAGGCTGAGCAGGGCGCTGGGGATGCCGCCGCGGGTCCAGAAGATGACATCGGTATCGGTGCCACTGGTGGAGGAGACGGCTTCGTGCTGGAGTTGGATGCCTTTTTTGTCGGCGATTTTTTCGAGTCGGGCGACGACCTCGACGTGATTGGGGCCGCCGTGGGTGATGGCTGGGCCGGCGCCGATGCGGATATCGCCGTGGAGGGCTTTGCTGACCGTGGGGACGTCCGTGGCGTGGGTGACGTCCGTGACGAGGGCGACGTCGGGTTTGAGTTCGTAGGCGATTTGGCGGGCACCGAGGCAGCCAGTTTCTTCCATGATATTGGAGACGGCGCAAACTTCGGCTTTGAGGTCTTTGCGGTGGTCGGCGAGGAGGCGGAGAGTTTCGGCGACGGCCCAGGTGCCGACGCGGTTATCGAGGGCGCGGCCGATGGCGAGGTCGTTGCGGAGGAGTTCGAACTCGGCGTTCAGGGTGATGGGGTCGCCGATTTGGATGAGTTTCTCGGCTTCTTTCCGGGAGGAGACGCCGATATCGAGGAAGAGGTCCTGGATTTCGGGGAGGCGGCGGTCTTTGGCGGTTTTGGTGAGGTGAGGTGCGACGTTGCCGACGACCCCGTTTACGGCGCCTTTGCGGGAATGGATGATGACGCGTTGGGCTTTGGTGATGGCTGGGTCTACCCCGCCCATCCGGCGGACGTGGATGAATCCGTCGTCGGTAATGTAGTTCACGGAGAGGGCGATTTCGTCGGCGTGGGCGGCGAGCATGATGCGGGGGGATCCGCCTTTATTGAGGACGGCGACACAGTTGCCATAGGCGTCGGAGAAGGTTTCATCGGCGTATTTTTTGGCGTAATTGAGCCAGACGCGTTGGCCGCGGGTTTCGTGGCCGGTGGGGCTGGGGGTATTGACCAGTTCGCGGAGGAATTCGAGGGAGGCTTTTCGCATGGGGGAGAGGGTAGGCTGGAAAGTGTTGGGGCGCCAGCGGGAAGCGCTTTTGCATCGCGTGCGCGCGATGCAAGGGAGAGCGGAGAGCGTAGAGGGAAGAGAGTTGTCGGAGCTAGTCCTGCTCAGAGCGCAGAGGGGGATTTCTGCTTGTTGCCA
>JBMTVN010000397.1:0-3903 GCA_049451415.1 Limisphaerales bacterium
GTGCCGCACCCCCATAATCTCTCCCTCCTCCGTCCAAGCCGTTACCTCCAGACAATTCGGCAGGGTCTCCCGCTTCAATACCAACGAATGATACCGCGTCCCCTGAAACGGATCCGGCAAACCCTCAAATAAATCCCGCCCGTCATGATGAATCGGCGATACCTTACCGTGCATCATCCGATAGTTCACAACCACTTCAGCACCATAAACATGCCCAATGCATTGATGCCCCAGACACACCCCCAGCAGCGGCACCTTCCCCGCAAACGCCCCAATAATCTCATTCGATAACCCCGCCTCGCGCGGTGAACACGGCCCCGGCGATATCAATATCCGCTCCGGCCCCAAGGCCCTAATCTCTTCCACCCCAATCTGGTCGTTCCGATACACCTGCAAATCCACCCCCATCTCCCCCAAGTATTGGACCAAATTGAAGGTAAACGAATCGTAGTTGTCGATGACCAGCAGCATATGACCGCGCGGAACCTAGCCCATGCCCCCAAGGAAGGAAACAACAACCATCAAGACCGCACCGGGTAACACCCCTCAGCGCTCTGCGCTTCCCGCTTGCCCCTTCCCGCTTTCCTCTCAGCGCCTCCCGCTTGCCGCTTACCCCTTTCCACCCACCACCCCTTTGTGCGCGGAAACGCACAGTTGACGCCCACTCTCCGCCGACTTAATTTCCACGCCTAAGCCTTATCGAGACCCAGTCTCTCGCTAATAAGACAAACCCATTACGCCCAATCGCTATGCAATCTGGAAATAACCGCCAGCAACGGTCCGGCTTCACCCTGATCGAATTGCTCGTCGTCATCGCCATCATCGCCATCCTGGCCGGCATGCTCCTGCCCGCCCTGTCGAAGGCCAAAGACAAGGCCCAGACCACCATTGACCTCAATAACGTCAAGCAGGTGCTCCTAGCCATGGCCATGTACACCGGTGACAACGGAGACTTCATGCCGCACCCCGGCTGGGGCACCGTCCCCGCAGGCCCCAACTGCTGGGCCTATGCCACCCAAAATGATGGAAGCTTCCCCAATGCACCCGGCTCCATCCCCGATGTCGCCGGCCAAAACAGCAAAACTAACCAGCTCGACTTCTTCAAGATGGGTCAGCTGGGCAACTACCTCGCCCAAGCCGATATGGCCCTCGAATGCCCCAAAGACGTCTCCCAACGCGGTGCCGGTCAATACCGCACCTGGTACGTCGCCCGCCAAATGAAGGTGACCTCCTACACCTGGACCGGTGCAGTCAGCGGTTACGGTGGAAATAAAACCCACCCGAACGCCGGTTCCGGCGGCACCTACAAACAAACCGACTTCCGCGCCGAAGATTGGCTCATGTGGGAATCGGACGAAACCGTCCCCTTCAACTTCAATGACGCCGGCCAAAACCCCATGAACAGCGCCGAGGGCGTCTCCCAGCGTCACGCCGGTGGAACACCAAAAACCGCCACCCAGGACGTCGGAGGTGGCGCCATCGTCGGAACCTTCGGTGGCACAGCCAAATTCGTGAAATGGAAGGCCTTCACAGATGAACGGACCAAGGGTATCGTCCAAGGATACGATAACCCGCTGCTCTGCGGACCCGGCTTCCGATACTAACCCCAACCAAAGGGTTCCTATGAAAAAACTGCTGCTTGCAGCTCTCCTGGCCTGCTCCTTCGTAGGCTGCTCCCAGGAAGAAGCCCCCCCGCCTCCTCCACCCCCAGTGGATGACGCTCAGGAAGACGCCTCCGCCGCACCAGCCCCAGCCCCCGTGGCCGCGGCACCCCAACCGATGGGCGGTGGAGATATCGTCCTCCAAGACCTGAATAACATTCAGCTCGAACTTCAAAACGACAACTACGACACCGCCGTCAGTAGCCTGTCTGCTATCGGGAACATTCCCAATATGACCCCCGAACAAGCTCGCGCCTACCGCGCCCAGCTCCAAGCCACCCAGGATTACCTCATGCAACGCATGCAGGCCGACCAAGCCGCCCGCGACGCCTACTCGCGCCTCGGACGCCAATCCATGGGTCGCTAACTTCATCCAACTCTCCGCAAGGCGCCGCCCACAAAGCGGCGCCTTTTTTCATTTCCCCAACCCACCTCAAACCCTCGAACCAGTAACCATTAATCAACATCCCTGCTCCCTGCTACAATCTACAATCTCCGATATCCCATATCCCATATCCCCCCTCTCTCCCTCCCCGCGTCCCGCTCCCGGGACGCGATAACCTTGAAACTCACTCCAAAACCCCACTAACTAAGCGGCGTGAAACCCATCCGCACCATCCGGATTCTCTGCCTCCTTCTCCTGTCCTCCCCCCTCACTCAGGCCGCACCCCAGTGGAACCAGTTCCGCGGCCCCAATGGATCCGGCTCGCTCCCCAATTCCTCACCCCCACTCAACTTCAACCCCGATCACCCCACCTGGTCCACACCCACCCCTCTCGGCCACTCCTCCCCTATCCTCTGGAATCAAGCACTCTTCCTCTCCGCTATCGAAAACAATCAGCTCCTCACTCTCGCCCTAAAAACCTCCGACGGCACACCCCTCTGGAAATACGCCGCCCCCAACTCCCCACTCGAACCCGTCCACAAATCCACCTCCCCCGCAGCATCCACCCCCGTAGCTAACGATCAATTCGTCTGCTCCTACTTCGCCTCCTATGGCCTCCTCTGCTTCAACCACCAAGGTAAACTCCTCTGGTCCAACCCACTCCCCACACCCAAAAACATGTACGGGAACTCCACCTCCCCCGTCATCCATCACAATCAGGTCATACTCCTGCTCGATGACGATGCCAACCTCCCCGACAGCCAAGTCAGCCGCTCCAGAATAATCGCCTTCAACCTCCACGACGGCTCCATCGCCTGGGAAACCCCGCGCCCCCTCAACCGAAGCGCCTGGTCCACCCCCATGATCTGGAACCATGCCAACGGACAAGACCTCGTCGCCCTCGGCAACGGCCGCGCCTACGGCTACAACCCCGATACCGGACAGGAAAAATGGTACCTCAACGGCTTCGCCCGTGAACCCATCGCCATCCCCGTCGCCAATACCAACCTCCTCTTCCTCTCCGCCGCCCGCCAAGGCGGCGGCGATGACTCCTCGCTCGACCCGGAACCGTTCTGGAATGCCATGCTCCACTTCGACACCAACCACGACGGACAAATCACCACCAACGAAATCAATCCCGACTTCACCATCCCTATCCGGCCCGAACTCCCCCCCGGCCACCCCGGCTTCGGCCTTCCACTCCCAGATAACCCGGAAAAAAGACGCGAACGCCAAGCCGAGTTCTTCAAGTGGCGCGACAAAAACCACGACGGCGCCTGGACCCACGACGAGTTCGCCGGTGACATGCGCATGGGTTCCGGTAAAGCCCTCCTCGTCGCTGTCCTGCCGAATGGCCAGGGCGATATCACGGAAACCCACTCAGCCTGGACCCTCTCCCGCGGTATCCCGGAAATCCCATCTCCCATCCTTCACAATAACTTCCTCTACCTCCTCCGCAGCGGCGGCCTCCTCACCTGCATCAACGCCTCCACCGGCGACACCCTCTACAGCGAACGCCTCAAAGCACCCGGCCAATACGCTGCATCCCCCGTCATCACCCAAAACCACCTCCTGCTCATCTCAGAAAACGGCACGCTAACCATCGTCCCCACCGGGCCAACTTTCACCATCACCCGCCAAATCAACCTCAACGCCAAAATCGCCGCCACCCCGGCCCTCGACTCCAATACCCTCTACCTCCGAACCCCAACCCACACTCTCGCCTTTCGCTAACACCCAGAAATCACATGCCAGATGTCAAAAGGCCAGCACCCCCACCCGCGCAAAACGACTGTCCCCCAGCTCCCGACTCCCGACTCCCGACTCCCGACTCCTGACTCCTGACCCCTGACTACC
>JBMTVN010000398.1:0-3900 GCA_049451415.1 Limisphaerales bacterium
CGCCTCACGTACCCCCACCCCCTCCCCCGGCCACTCACCCAACAGCCGAGCTCTCGCCACCACTACCTCCTCCAATTCCTCCCCAACTCCACCGCCCGCCGGCAACATCACCCCCAACACCTCATCCGCCGCCGCCAAATACTTCTCCACCGCCAAAGACGACGTAAACAAGGTGTCCCCCACATTGTCAAAACCCTCACCCCCAGCCCCATCCCGCGGCAAACCCTCCCCCACTCCCAAATCCACCCCAAATAAATCGCGCACCGTGTTCGCATACTCATGCCGGTTCAGCCTCCGGCTCATCACATGCCCGCGATAAAAATTCTGCGTCCGGTCCGATGCCAGCTGATCACAGTCCAACTCCTCCTTCGGCAAACCCCGCAGCCACTTCATCAAGGCCTGACGCTTCCCGTAATCCATCTCCCCCGACCCCGACGGCGGCATCTCGTTCGCCTGAACCCGCTCCAACACCCGAACCCACACATCCCTACTCTCCATCACCCGGTCAAAATCACCATACATCCGAAAATCCAAATCCCCCTTCTGCTTCTCCTCCCCATGACACGAATGACAATACTGCTCCAAAACCGGCTGAATCACCTCCCCATACTCCTCCGCCACCCCACCCCGCACACCCATATACCCCATAACCGCCACCCCAAACACCAAAGCCCTCCCCAACCCGCAGGGCAGCACCTGTCTCACTTTTCCCAAAGGCTTCACTCCCGCCCATCATACCTCCGGACCGCCGCTTGCCAACCCCGCAAATGCGCACACCCAACAGAAGGGATTGCATCCCCACTCCCGCTCGCCAATCCTGCCCCCATGCGAGCAAACCTCCCCCGGCTCACCCCTCTCCTCCTCTCCCTACTCCAAGCCACCGCCCAAATCACCCCCGTAACCTCCCCCGAACCCGACTGGCCCCAGTGGCGAGGACCCAGCCGTAACGGCATCTCCACCGAAACCAACCTCCTCCAATCCTGGCCCACCAATGGCCCCATACGCCTCTGGACCGCCACCAGCCTCGGTAACGGCTACTCCGCCCCCATCATCGTTCAAGACCACATCTACATCACCGGCGATATCAACGACTCCCTCCATGTCTTCGCCCTGAACCTCTCCGGCCAAATCACCTGGCAAACTACCAACGGCAACGCCTGGCATCATCCCTACCCCGGCGCCCGAGCCGCCTGCACCTACAGCGAAGGCCGCCTCTACCACCTCAATGCCCACGGCCGTATCGCCTGCCTCGACGCCCATACAGGTCAGGAACTCTGGGCCTTCTACCTCCACGATCGCTTCGGGGGAAAACCCCCAACCTGGGCCCTCAGTGAATGCCTCCTCGTCCACGAAAACCAAGTCTTCGTCACCCCAGGAGGAACCCGCGCAGTCGCCGCCGCCCTCGATAAACTCACCGGTGAAACTCTCTGGACCTCACCCCCCCTGAAACTCGGCCCCAGCCCCTCACCAGAACAACAACGACTACCCGAACCCGCCGGCGAAATCGATGGCCCCAGCTATGCCTCCCCTCTCCTCTTCCTCAACCACCAGCAACCCACCCTCATCACCTGCTCCCAACGCCACATCCTCGCCATCCATGCCAAAACCGGCCAACTCCTCTGGTCCCAACCCCTCAAAACCCGCTACGACGTCATCGCCGCCACACCCGTTCTGGCCAATGGCAATATCTTCATCACCGCCCCCGATACCGACAACGGCGGCCTCCTCCTCCACCCCGGCAACGGCTCCTCCTCCCCCATCGTCCAAACGCTGTGGACCACCCGGCTCGATACCTGCCACGGCGGCATCATCCACCTCAATAACCACCTTTACGGTTCATGGTACCGCCGCAATAAAGGCTGGGCCGCCGTCAACCTCGACTCAGGAGAAATCGACTACTCCCTCCATGACCTGCCCAAAGGCTCCATCACCTACGCCAACAACCGCCTCTACGTCCTCAGCGAAAATGGCGAAGCCGCCCTCCTCCAACCCACCCCCACCAGCTTCGTCAATCACGGACAATTCAAGCTAACCCCTGAACGCGTCTCCGATGCATGGACCCACCCGGTCATCCTCCACGGCCGACTCTACCTCCGATACCACGAAAGCCTCCACTGCTTCGATGTGCGTAACACACCAAAAGCGTAGAGGCCTGAATCCAACCCGAAACTCCCCGTCAAGCAGTCGTCGAGAAACCTACCCCATCACGCCCCCCACCCGCATACGAACCCTGAACCCGTCGCAGCCGCGTCGCCGATTGCTCCAACTCAGCCAACTGCTGCTCCACATCCGCCATCTTCCTGCCCAAACTCTCAAAGTTCCGCCGCTCCATCTCCATCAGCTTGCTCACCTGATGCCGTAACGCCGCCCCAAGCTTCATCGGCTCCGCATCCAGCCTCGTCTTCAACGAGGCCTTCTCCCGCTGGATGGTCATCAAACAATCCCAGTTCGAAGTCTCAATCGCCTCAGCCTCCGCCCTCGTCAGCGTCTCCCATTCCTGCAGCAAAACACTCGGATTCGTTTTCGTTAACATGCCATCCCCCCCTATCCAGTTTCCAGTCTCTCAACCAGCCATGCCCACCGGCAAAGCCCTCTCCACACCCGGCAGAATACCCTCCTGCTTCAACATCTCCCGCCAGGCATCCCGAATCACCGTAAGCCGCTCAACCACCTCCCGTATCCCCGCCGGCTCCTTGCGCATGTTGCTCTCAAACAACCGACGATCCATATACCCATACAAACCCCGCATGGTCTCAGAAAACTCACCCCCAGCCGACATGTCCAAAGACCGGTCCAACTCCTCCAATATCGCCTGCGCCTTCAAAATGTTTCCCAATCGCCTCGTTCATCTCCCCCGGATCCTCCATCTCAAAACCCTGCAGCGACCGCTCCAAAAAACCCAGCGCTCCATCATACAACATCAACACCAGCTGCCCGGGTGACGCCGTCTGAGTTGCAACCTGCCGATATCGTGACCAGGGATTGACGCTATTCATTGTTTCTTGCCTATGGCTATGGCTTCCAACCTGTTTACTCCTAAACCTCTCCCTCCATGGCCAACAGGGCCGCAATCCTCTGCAGCGTCACACGCGGCGGATATGTCGGATCCGCCACAAGTTGCTTGCCCCGCTCCACCTCCTCAGAACGAACGTCAGGCGTCCGCCCCAAGGCCTTCTCCAAAGCATCCGCCTTATCAAACCGCGCGGCCTCGACTTCCACCCGCTCAGGACGCACGACAGGTTTCGCAGCCTTTGCCTGCTGCACATTACCCGCATTGAGGTCCAATTTGATTTCCATACTTCAACTCACTTCCTGGCAGGCTTCTCTTTGTCCAATCTCACAGACCAATTCCTATATCGGCAAAACCATATCCAACTTTAGACAACCCACCCCCACCTCCCCCAATCATCGTAACGGCAGACTCTCCACCAACGCCGTCAATGTGAACTGCCCAAACCGCCTCGGCGAGGCCATCATCGAATCCGGATCCGCCCCCGTCGGCGTCGCAAAATGGATCTTGTAATACGCCTTCGCCGCATCCTCCACCAACGGATCACCCCCATCAAAAATCTCGTCCACCGCCCACCATACCTTCACCGGATCATGCGCAATCAGCTGCGCCCTCCACACCCCATCGCCACCGGCGGATACGCCCGATACCGCGTCAATTGACAAAACAACACCTCGTCACATGCCGTCACCTGGTGGATCCGCTCAAAAAAAACGTCCGTCGTCAGCCAGGATGTCTTCCCAGTCCATTGCCGACACTGCTCCGGCGATACCTGCACCAACTCAAACCTCGCCGACCGAATCAGCTCACTCTGCACAACCGGCGCCAACGCATCCCGGCCATTCTCCAAAATCGCGTCCTCACCCACAATCGCCAGCGGCAAAACCGCC
>JBMTVN010000399.1:0-3868 GCA_049451415.1 Limisphaerales bacterium
AACATGGGGAACGGGGTTCGATGGGGGGAGTGGCGGGAGGTGGTTATGGACAAGTTTTGTTTGGCGGGGTTGGTGTTTTATTGGGGGTGTCTGCTTTGGGTTTGTGTTGGGAGGGAAGGCGGGTCGGGTGCGTATTGGGCGGCTTTGGTCGGGGTTCCGGTGTTGGCGTGGATCGCGAAGGAACCGTTGAGACTCTTGGGTGAGGGTCATTTCAGGGTGGGGGAAGGCATGGAAGTCTTGCTGGAGTCACTGGTGGGTGCGTTTGAGGGGATTCTCTTATATGTGGCGAACACCTTGAGTTTTGTGCGTCTGGCGGCCTACGCCATGAGCCATGCGGCATTGATGGTGGCGGCATTTAGCCTGGCAGCTGAGGTGGAGAAAGTGGCGGGCAGGACCTTGGGCTGGGGCGTGATTCTATTTGGAAACCTGGTAGCTCTGGTTTTGGAGGGGACCGTGGCTGCGGTTCAGGCGTTGCGGTTGGAGTATTACGAGTTTTTCGGAAAGTTTTTTCATGGAGATGGTCGAGCATTCAGGCCCTTTGTACTCGGTCGTTGAGAGCCGGGATGGATTGTACGGCGGGATCGGGGATGGGGGCGGATTGGAGGCATTATGAAGACTGTGAGGTGGCGGTGTGGAGTCTGTGCGATCCTGGTGGCGGCTTCGTGCAGTGCGGCGATGGCATCGGAGGGAGGTGGCATGGCTGAGGTGGGCGATGCGACGTGGCATGACGTCGGCTTGGGTTTGGCGGCGGCGATTGCGGTGGGGTTGAGCATTTTGGGTGCGGGCTATGCGGTGGCGAAGATCGGGTCTGCGGCTTTGGGCGCAGCGGTGGAGAAGCCGGAGCTGCTGATGCGGAGCCTGTTGTTTGTGGCGCTTGCCGAGGGGCTGGCGGTTCTGGGTTTTGCGGTGGCGATGATGTTGATCCAGAAAGTGTGATTGGGGGGGCGATGGAGATCTGTTGTCTAGGTGACGAGGATACCGTGAGGGGTTTTCGTTTGGCCGGGGTGGTGGGGTTGGTGGTGGACGATCCCGTGCTGGCGATGGATGTGTTGCGCTCGGTTGTGACGAATACGGATGTTGCCTTGGTCTTGGTCACGGGGCAGGTGGCTGCGTGGGCAGGCGAGGCTGACAGGGGGTTATTGGGTGGGGAGCGTCCATTGGTATTGGTGATCCGGGGGATGAGCGAGGGCGTGGGGGAGACGGGAGATTTGAGCCGTCTAGTGGAGGGAGCCATAGGTGTTCGTTTGGAGAAAGGTGTTTAATGGAAACACAGAATCCGAATGCGGCTGAGCTGTTGTGCGGGAGCGTTGTGGAGGAGGCCCGGCGGAAGGAGCACGACCTGACCATGGAGGCGAAGCGCAAGGCGCGGGAGATCCTCAGCCTGGCGGATCAAGAAGGTGGTGTGTTGGTGTGCGAGGCGGGGGAGGCGGCCCGGGCTCAGGCGGAGAAGCAGCGGGCTTCGCTTATGGCGGCGGTTGGGGTGCGGGTGGAGCGATGCCGGTCGAAGCATGTGGAGGGGATGCTTGAGGGACTTCGGGTGGAGTTGATGGGCAGGGTGGCGGTGGTGGGGAGTCAGCCATTTCGGCGTATTGTGCTGCGCGGGGTGAGCGAGGCGCTGCGGCGGATGGATGGTGACGAGTTTGTGTTGCGTGCATCAGAAGTGACCTGCCGGGGGCTTGGTTCTGACTGGGAGGCGGAGCTGCTTGAGCGGGATGGTGGAGTTGGGGTCCGGTTGAGGGTGGAGGTGGATGCTGGATGTGCGGAGGGCGAGGTCGTTTTGCAGGACCTTGAGGGGCGTCGTTCTTGGCGGGTGGATCCCCTGGCCAGGCTGGAACGGGCTTGGCCTGAGTTGCGCCGGCAGATTGTCGCGGCGTTGGGTTGGGAGTGCAGTCTGGCGGGTGGTGAAGAGGGGTGGCACAGATGAGTGGGACCATTTCAGCCGGGGGTTTGGTGGTTCGGATTAGCGGGACGATTGTCCAGGCCGTGGGTATGCGGGCGGCCGGGATGTATGAGGTGGTGCATGTGGGGGAGATGGGACTGGTGGGTGAGGTGGTGAAGCTGGTGGGGGACCGGGCAACGATCCAGGTGTATGAGGATACGGCGATGTTGCGGCCCGGAGCCCCGGTGCGGAGCACTGGGGCGCCGTTGTCGGTGTGGTTGGGGCCGGGTTTGCTGGGCAATATTTATGACGGTATCCAACGCCCTTTACCGGGGATTGAGGAGAGGAGCGGGGCGTGGATACGGCGTGGGGAGAAGGTGGATGCGTTGGATTCCGGGCGGCGCTGGGATTATGAGCCCGTGGTATCGGTGGGGGATTCAGTGAGCGGAGGCCAGGTGGTGGGGCGGGTGCAGGAAACGGCCCTGGTGGAGCATCGGTTGTTGGTTCCGCCCGGGGTGGAGGGGCGGGTAGAAGCGGTGAGGCCGGCGGGGGAGGTGACCTTGAATGATACCGTGATCGGGGTGCGGACTGCCGGGAGGGATTTGAAGGAGGTGACCTTACTGCAGCGTTGGCCGGTTCGCGTGCCGCGGCCGGTGCGGGAACGGCGGAGGGTGGATGAGCCTTTACTTACGGGGCAGCGGGTCATTGATACCTTTTTCCCGATGGGAAAAGGCGGGGCGGGTTCGATACCCGGGGGATTTGGTACGGGCAAGACCGTGACGCAGCATCAGTTGGCGAAGTGGTCTGATGCGGAGATTATTGTCTTTATTGGCTGTGGGGAGCGGGGGAACGAGATGACCAGTGTGCTTCGGGAGTTTCCGGAGTTGAAGGATCCGAGGTCGGGTCGGCCACTGATGGACCGGACGATCCTGATTGCGAACACCTCGAACATGCCGGTGGCGGCGCGGGAGGTGTCGATTTACACCGGGATTACGCTGGCGGAGTATTACCGTGATCAGGGGAGGCATGTGGCTGTGTTTGCGGACTCGACGAGCCGATGGGCGGAGGCGTTGCGGGAGTTGGCGGCGCGGCTGGAGGAGATGCCTGCGGAGGAGGGGTTTCCGGCGAGTTTGCCGACGAGGTTGGCGCAGTTTTACGAGCGTGGAGGAGCGGTGTGTACCTTGGGGGGGGAGATGGCTTCAGTGACCTTGGTGGGGGCGGTGAGTCCCCCGGGGGGGGATTTTTCCGAGCCGGTGACGCAGCACACGCGGAGATTCACCCGGTGTTTCTGGGCGTTGGACACTGCGCTGGCGAATGCGCGGCATTATCCGGCTATTCATTGGCTGCAGTCGTATTCCGAGTATGTCGAAGGGGTGAGGGGATGGTGGGAGCGGAGGGCGGAGGATTGGGATGTATTACGGCGGGAAGCCTTGGTGTTGCTGCAGCGGGAGGAGAGGCTGCAGCAGATTGTGCGGCTGGTGGGGCCGGATGCGCTGCCTGAGTCGCAGCGATTTGTTCTGTTTGTGGCGGAGTTATTGAAGGACGGTTTTTTGTCCCAGGCGGCGTTTCACGAGAAGGACACTTACTGTTCGGCGGAGCGGCAGGTTGCCTTGTTGCGCTTGATACTGCGCTTTCATGATCGGGGACGTGAGCTGGTTGAGGGGGGCGTGAGCGTGGCTCGGTTGCGTGCATTGTCGAGCGTGCCCAGCATTTTGAGGGCGAAGGAGAGTTTTGGGAACGATGAGATTGCGGGGGTGGAAGCCCTGATGGGGGAGGTGGAGCGGGATCTGGATGGGGTTTCCTTGAATCCGGGAAAGGGGGTGGATGGTCATGAGTGATTTCAGGTTTCAGTATTTGGACCGTGGGTTGGAGTATGTGGGGTCGAGTCGGATTGAGGGGCCGCTGTTGGTTTTGGAGCGAGTGGAGGATGTTGGCTTTGACGAGGTGGTGGAGATTGTGGATGGCGGGGGGCGGTGCCGGTTGGGGCGG
>JBMTVN010000400.1:0-3862 GCA_049451415.1 Limisphaerales bacterium
CCCGCAACCAGCAAACTCAACACACTCCCACACACCAAGGTTCTCATAAGTTGAAGCCAATCTGTTACCGCCTCCCCCCAACTTCAAGCTACTCCCTCCAGTTTTTGCCCCGCACACCCCCAACGGCCAAATGATGGCAAGGACCCGGCAATATCCGGCTTGTTCAGAAATACCCGTTTTGTTGGGCTAACTGCAAATCATCGGCCCTGCCAATCCAGGGCCCGGCAAGCTACCGCAGCAGATGCAACCCGGCAGTCCAATACAGCACCAGAAAGGCCCGAACATGCTCCCATCCCACCTTTGCTTTTCCCGTTGCATCGCTCTCGGAATCAGCCTGACCTGCCTGCTCCAAATCCATACCTCCGCCGACTCCCTCGCCTTCTCCCCCCCAGTCCGCTCCCCCGGCGGTATCACATCGCAACCCGCCATCACCAACATCTCCCAAGGAGCCAACGTCACTCTCTCCTGGTTCGGACTCCAGGGCCCCTACCAAATCCAAAGCTCCCCCGATACACTCACCTGGTCGAACCTCGGCACCGCAACCCGATCCCCCGCCACAGTACCAACCTCCGAGAACTCAGCCTTCTTCCGGGTGATCGGCTCTGAACCCAATTACGCCGGCGCCGCCGTGTGCCTGATGTGCCACGCCGAATCACACCAGAACTGGGCCGACACCAAACATGCCTACGCCATCGAAAGTCTCGCCGCAATCGGACAAGAGAATAACCCCTACTGCGTCGCCTGCCACACGGTCGGTTATGGCGCCAATAGCGGTTTCAAAAGCACCCAAACCACCCCCCACCTCGCCGGCGTCCAATGCGAAAACTGCCACGGACCCGCCGCCAACCACGCCGGCAACCCCACCGACCCTTCACTCATCCCCATCCGCACTGTCTCCGCGGTCGTCTGCGGAGGCTGCCACACCGATGCCCATCACCCCACCTACGATGAATGGTCCGTCTCCCGCCATGGCAACGCCCTCGCAGGGCTCAAAGCCAGCGGCCATGCCAGCGATTACTGCCTGTCCTGCCACTCGGAAGACTACCGATACGCCGTCGCCAATAACCTGCCCGCAATCCCTACCATCCAAACCGCACAACTCTCCATCGAGTGCAGCACCTGCCACGCACCCCATGGCGGAGTCGCCCAAGACCACCTCATCCGCAAACCCCTCGACCTCCTCTGCGGTGAATGCCATACCCAAGGTGAAGCCACCCTCGGAGGCACCCCACACCACCCCCAATTCGAAATGCTCAAAGGCATAGGCGCCTTCCAAGCCGATGGCTCCCCCCTCGTCCAACCCCACCCCCATACCGCGATCGCCAAAGCCTGCGCCCAATGTCACGTCGTCCAGCATCACGTCGACTCCCCCAACGACGGCAACCCCAATGTCACAGGACATACTTTCAACCCGTTCGATGACTCCATCCATCCCGACCTGTCCAACCAATACGGCGGCTGCGTGGAATGTCACAGCATCACTCCCGCCTTCGAAGCCAGACGCACGGTGTTCCAAGAGCTGATCGCCGAGCAAATCGATCAACTCCGCCCCTACTTTACCCCGGGCAACCCCAGTTATATCGATCCAGCCTCGCTCCCTGAAATGGACCAAAACCGATGGGAAACCGCCCGCTTCAACGTCCTCTTTGTCGAGGCCGACAAGAGCGGCGGCATGCACAACTTTGAAAACGCGCGCGTGGCCCTCAGTATCGCCAAGAATATCTTCATTTCATTGGAGACCACTCCCTAGATTCCCCGTCACCCGACAACCGGCCTCTCCCTCAAAGAAACAGCCCCGCCACCTCCAATGTGCCGCGGCTCTCGCGTCTCCCGGCTTTCTCCACAACAGGGAGACCCAACATCTCACCCCTGAATCCTGCCTGTCTGATTTTGAGCACCCCGCTCAACCTAAGCCCACCTGAGTGTAGTGTTTTTGATCGACCACGAAACACTTGCTAATGACGCGAAGATCCATATAGTGCCCAAAGTTGGATTAGAAGGGCGATGAAAGCATTCAGAGCCAGTCTCAAACGGCAACAAGGAGTCGGATGGCACTATTCTCGCTACTTCTATTACGCGAAAGGATTCGTAACATGACGAAAAGCCTCGAAGTAATGAACGGAACCCTCCACAACCCCAAACACCCCTTCCGGCAAACTCAAAGCTGCCAGGGCAAACCCCGGAAAAACCGCTACGAGCGACGCAAAATCAAGGGCATGCTCCGCCCAAGTGACTGGAGCGACGACATGGACCTCGATTAGTCCGCCTCGATAGTTAAAACCGGGGTGCGGAGACGGGCCACGTGATGCTGAGGCATCCTCTGGTCTAAAGAACCCTTCTCCCACGTCTCCGCACCCGCGTGGCCATCCACAAAAACCACGCTGGCCTGCGAATCATGGCGAAAATGCGCCGTGGGCTCAAAACGACTCAGATAATAAAACTCCTCCAACATCGGGTTATCCGGGGAAGCCGGCGGTTGAAAAGTGTTCACCTGCGCAGCGTCCCCCAAAAAGGCGGTTCCCGATGGATGCGGCAGTTCAAAAATACCCGGGCCGGGTGCAGACGCCGTCGATGCGAGATTCAGGTTGTAGCCATAACCGTAGGCCGCTCCCCTCGCTTTCAGCTTAAAATCCTTCATCCCATACGTTAGGGAAGGACACACCTCCACACCGCTCCCGGCAATGTAGTCCTCCAAGGCACCATGCCGACGGTCAAAAGCCCGCTCCCCCTCCGCCCCGCGGGCTAACCACCCAAACCAATAGATGTCGCCGCCATTGGTCGCCGCCCCCCGATACGGAAAAGAGTTGCCCCCATGGTCATCCCAATAAAGCTGCCCCGCTATACCAAGTTGCCGAAGTTGACTGAGACACTGCACCCGCCTGGCCGCAGAACGACTGCGCGCCAAGGCCGGTAACAACAAGGCGGCCAGTATACTCACCACCGCCAGAGTCACCAGCAACTCCACCAGGGTATACCCCCGGCATAACCTTACTCTCCTGACTTTCTTACGCATCAGGGTTTAAGAGCCACGACTCGATAAAAGCCAGCCCGCTCGGTCACCGCCGGATCCCGTAACACCAGAGACCCCGGCGTCGCGACCGATCCGCTATCCACTGTAGCCCAGCTGTCCAAAGCCAAACTGTGCTCCAGCTGATACTCCCAGCCCGGCAATGCCTGAACAGACGTTGCCCACCCCCCACCAACCATGCCCCCGGAGACCTCCCCCACCGGCAACCGCGGCAGCTCCAGCACAAAGTTGTCCAGCACACCCTCCGCATAAACCGATAGCATCGGAAACTCGGGATTCTGCCCCTCATCGGAATAAGAAAAGACACCGACGCAATCGAATCGAAAATCACTAAACCCCGCCCCCAAAGCGACCGGATCCACCGGATAATACTCCCTGCCATCCTGAATCAACTTGGTCCGTAAAAGTCCCTCCGCCGCCGAATACTCCATCACAACAGTAAGCCAGCCACCCAAAGGCAACTCCACCGGATACGTAAACCCAGCAGCAAACTCGTTCTCCGCCGACACAAAAACCGGACTCACGGTCGCCCCGAACCCAGCATCCGGAAAGTAATCAAACTCCATCACGTTCCGCACCCCGGTCTCGGTATCAATGCCCGCACCGCGCGCCAATCCATCACGCTGGATAGACTCCAGCTCCGCCAGACCCAGAGCGATCTGGAATGCCGCCGGCTTACCCTCCGTTGCGCCCGGCTGAATCGCATCCAGTCGCAAATCAAAAGCCATGACAAAATCATCCACCCTCGACAACACAGTCCCAATCGAATGCGTGAAATAACTGTTCGGCTTGGACGAATCCCAAACCACATCCAATACACCCTGCGACTCATCC
>JBMTVN010000401.1:0-3837 GCA_049451415.1 Limisphaerales bacterium
GGGGGTGGGAATGAGGGGACCCGGCACATTTTGGATGGGAGTTTGGAGAAGCGATACACACTGGATTGGGGGTTGAGGTTGGCACCTTTATTGAAGCGGCAGGGGTGGCGGGTTTACATGACGCGGACCAACGATGTGGATTTATCGTTAACCGATCGAGTGCGGATGGCGGATGCGGTGCAGGCGGATTTATTTTTGAGCCTGCATTTCAATTCTGCGGCTCCGAGTCGAGCGCAGGTGGGGGTGGAGACCTTTTGTGTGACGCCGGCAGGCTTGCCTTCGACTCTGGTGCGGGGAGGTGGGGATGATGCGGGTGAGGTGTATAGGAACAACCGGCATGATGAGGAGAATTTGCGGTGGGCGGTTCGGGTGCATGGGGCGGTAGTTCGGGTGACGGGCGCGGTGGATCGTGGGGTGAGGCGGGCGCGGTTCATGACAGTGATACGGGAGCAGGATCGGCCGGCGGTTTTGGTGGAGGGGGGATTTTTGTCGAATCCTGAGGAGGCGAGGAAGATTGCGGATGGGGGGTATCGTCAATTACTGGCTGAGGCAGTGGCTTCGGCTTTGCGTCCGGACTTACCGATGCCGGGCACTGCGGGGTGGAGTTCCCGCCAACTAGCGCCATGAGATATGTTGTGACTGGAGGTGCGGGTTTTATTGGCTCGCATTTAGTGGAGCGGCTTTTGGCTGAGGGGCATCGGGTGCAGGTGGTCGATGATTTATCGACGGGGTCTCTGGCGAACCTGGCTGGGTGCGAGGGGGATCCTCGTTTGGAGGTTGAGGTGGCCACTGTTTCGGAGTCGGAGTCGTTGGTGCGTTGGGTAGGGGAGGCGGACGGGGTGTATCATTTGGCGGCGGCGGTGGGTGTGGAGTTGGTGGTGAAGCATCCGATCCGGACGATTGAGACGAACTTGGATGAGACGGAGGTGGTGTTGAAGGCGGCGCGGGGGAGTGGGGCACGGGTTTTAGTGACGTCGACTTCGGAAGTGTATGGCAAGAGTCCGCGGCCGGCCTTTTCCGAGGAGGATGACTTGATTATTGGGTGTCCACAGCTGGCGCGTTGGAGTTATGCGTGTTCCAAGCTGATGGATGAGTTTTTGGCGATGGCTTATGCACGGGAGCATGGGTTGGCGGTGACGGTGGTGCGTTTATTCAACACTGTGGGTCCGCGTCAGACGGGGAGATATGGCATGGTGGTGCCGCGGTTTGTGGAGGCGGCTTTGGCGGGGAAGCCGTTGAGGGTCTATGGGGATGGGACTCAGACGCGCTGTTTTTGTGATGTCCGGGACACTGTGGAGTCGGTGTATCGCCTGATGAGTTGTGATGGGGCGGTGGGTGAAGTGGTGAATGTGGGGACGGACCGGGAGGTGTCGATTGAGGAGCTGGCGCGGGAGGTGATTTCGCTTTTGGGATCTTCCTCGATAATTGAGCGGATACCGTATGATGTTGCTTACGCTCCTGGTTTTGAGGACATGCTGCGTCGGCGTCCGGTGATTGAGAAGTGTGAGCGCCTAACGGGTTTTCGGCCGGGGACGGGTTTGGGGGAGATTATTGCGCGGGTGGCGGAGTGGGCGCAGAGGCCGGTAGCCGGGAGCTAGAGGATGGGGAGGGTGCTCAGTTTGGAGTGGCGATTGGATATAGAAAAGCGAAGGGCGCCCAGAGGGCGCCCTTCGGTTTTAGAGTTACTGTCGACCGGGTTTATTAGTCACCGATGCCGATGTCGTTGTAGGAGTCGCCGGAGTCGCGCAGCTGCTGGCGCAGGCGGGAGGTGGTGACTTGTTGGACGGAACCGTCGCCGAGGCAGAGGTTACCGGCGCTGTTGTGGGTGTCCTTGGAGTAACCGGCGCCGGCGGCATTCGCAGCTGCGGCGTGGTTTGTTCCGAGGCGGGCATAGACACCACCGCGCGGGAAGCTGGCCGGATCGATACCGGTGCTTACGCGACCGCCGGGAGCGTTCGTGATGTTACGATCACCCGAGAGGATCATCTGGGGGAAGGTTTCCTGGGCATCGAAGCCGATGATATAGCTGACGGCTTTGTTGCCGGGGGCGGTGCGGCCGGTGCCAACCATCTGCACCCAATTACTCGCATTGATGCGGGCATTGACGTAGTTATCGCTGGGGCAGATCACGACTTTGGGCGTGCTCAGCTCGTTCGACATCACGACGAAGTGCATGTAGTTGAAGGTTGCGGCATCGCCGGGGCGAGCGGGGCGATATTCGGCGGAGCCACCTTGGTTGGTGGAGACCGACATCGGCACCTGGTCTTGGTTGTCCGTCGCGAAGATGCGGAAGGACAGGCCGACCTGCTTGAGGTTATTCACGCAGGCAATACGCTGGGCCTTGGCTTTGGCTTTGGCCAGTGCCGGCAGGAGCATACCCGCCAGAATGGCAATGATTGCGATCACGACGAGCAGCTCGATCAACGTGAACGCCCTAGATTGGGTCCATTTAAAGAGTCTTTTCATGCTACTTGCTGGGTTGTTGGGTTGACAGTTCGCGCACTCTAGTCAAGACGACTGAAGTGTCAATTGAAATTCATGTGAGCAGAGCTGATGCCACCGGATAGAAACTCAGTGATTTGGCTGTTTTTGGGGAGATTATGGATGGATTTGGGTGGTATGGGGGGCGAATTCTCACGCTGCGTTGCGTGAAATTCACGCTTTTGGGGTGCGGGGCGCGTGGTTTTTGCGGGTGTGCAGGCAACTTCTTATTGACATGTGGAGCGCGGCCGCGAATATCAGCGCCCTGCTTTAGGGGAGGCCCTGAGGCAGATTGGTTGAGTGCGCGCGTGGCGGAATTGGCAGACGCGCTAGATTCAGGTTCTAGTGGGTAAAACCGTGCAGGTTCAAGTCCTGCCGCGCGCACCAAATCTTCTTGTTTCTTGATTTTCCTCTTTTTCCTTTCAGTCGGGCTTTGCATGAGGTGGTGGTGTGGGGTCCGGGTGCAGTTCAACTCCAGTTCCTTGTTTGTCTACGCATGTTTTGATGATGCTTGGATTGGAGGGGGGGTGTGATTGGACAGGGTGAAGAGTTCGCACCTTCCGGCATGAGGAGGGAGTGGAGGGGGGTGCGACGGTTTTCTGCGACGCTCGGGGCTGGACTGCTGCGGACGTGTTGCGGCACCGAACTGGAGATTGTTCGGGTGATTTGCCGGAGGACTCCTTTTCGCTGGGGCGGCGGATTAGAGCCGGCTCGTCAGGTAGAGGACGACTCCGAATGCGGCGGAGACGATGCTACCTACGATGATACTGGCGATGAGGAACTGCCGGTGCTTCCGTCGGTTGGACCGTCCCATTCCGGGCAGCAGGTAATACCGGTGTTCTTCTTTATTACGTCGCGAGAACAACATGCGCTAACTGGGTTGAGTCGGGTTCCTAGCAGAGGTTGGGGGCTTTGGCAACAGTTCGGTTTGTGGGGTGGGTCGACAAAGTGGATGAGCGAGTTATGGTTGCTGGCATGCGCAGCGGATATGGCAGGCAGGATGACCGGGTATGGATTTTGGCGGGGTGGTTTGCGGTTTTTTTGAGTTTGGGTGCGGCGACCATGGAATTGGGACCGGTGGCGGATGCGGGGTTGATGGAGTTGGAGCCGGATTTCAATTTGGGTGCGCAGGAAGATGTGCCGGTGGGGGGATTGGGTGCGTTGGCGGCGAATACCGTGAGTCGGATGCTGATCCGGTTTGATCTTTCCGGTGTGCCGGCGGGTGCGGTGTTTCAGTCGGCGCGGTTGCGGTGTGAGGTGGTGCGGGAGCCGTCCGGTGCGGTTGATTCGACCTTTGCGTTGCATCGGGTTTTGGTTCCCTGGGAGGAGGGGGGAGGGGAGGGGCCGATACCCGGA
>JBMTVN010000402.1:0-3835 GCA_049451415.1 Limisphaerales bacterium
CCCTCGCCCGAGCCACCAGACGAACGTTCCCATCCACCGTCACCGGCCCCGCATACACCATCGCAGCCGAAGATACGCCCCCCTGCGGCAACCTCGGATCCGTCCCGTCCAAAGTGTAGTAAAGCGTCGCCCCCGTCGGCCCCGACAAAGTCACACGCGTTCCCGCAGCCACTGCCCCCGCCTCCCGGCTCAACACCGGCCGCGGTAACAGGTTCCCGTCAATAAAACCCAAACGCTCGGAATACCAGTGCTTCACCCACTGCACCTCCCCCTGGTAGGTGCCGCTGAAATTGTAGCTGTAACCATCCACTGTCCGCGTCCCCGACCTCGGCCTCACCCCCCAACGGTTCACCTCGTTCGGCTGCTCCCTCCTCACCTGATCGGCAAACATCTCCACAATCCCATGCACGTTCGCATCAGAGAACGCACCCGCCCGCAACTCCTGATACCGGTCCACCCAGCGCTGCCAGAAATCAATGTCCTGAAATAACTGCCGATACCACGGATTCGAATACGTCCCGTCCGCATTAAAGTAATCCGTCCCCCGATCTCCCACCCTCGATTGCCACACCGTAGGATTGAAATCCCGACCGTCCGTCGACCCTTGCGTCCGGTCAAAATCCCATACCGGTCCCATCACTATCTTGCCCCCCCGTGGCTTCCTCAAATAGGAACTCAACCTCAACCCATCCACATTAAAGGTCACAACCCCCTGAATCGAATGGTTGATCGCCGCATCCACATCCAGATACGCTGCATATCCGCTCACAGGATCCTTCCAGTTCGGCCCCGTTAACACAGAGTAAAACTCGTTCAGGTAATCCCGGATGTAATTCCTCTGCGGCGCCCGCTGCGGGGTGATGATCTCATCATACCTCGGACTCAAATGATTGAATGACTGCCCCCCGGCCGACATCTGTGAAGTACCCGGATCCGCCCGATCCACACTCAGCAAATAACCACCCGTCACCTCCGGCTCCGCCAAGTGCTCAGGCTGCAACCGGTCTATGTCCACACGGTTCTTGTCCACCTTGATCTTCTCCTCCAGAACATAAATCCCATTGTAGTTGCCCATCGTCACTGTCCCGCCTCCAGTGTTCAGGAAAACCACCGCAAACCGCGTCCGGGGTGAGTATTCACCCATCTGCCGACTCAATTCATGCGCCACCGCGTTGTTGATCAGGATCGGTTCAAAATTATTCGGAGCATACAAAACCCAGTCGGACTCCCGGGGCAAACCCAGCAACTCCACGTTCAGCGGGAACTCATCCTCATCATGCGTCTCCAGGAAGAAACTCCCCTTCGGATATCCCAATGTGCTCGACCCCCGCAAATGAAACACACCCCGGCTCACCAAACCCGGCGCATTCGTCAGCGACGTAACCCCATACATCGGCTCAAACGCCTGCACCAACACCGGCTGGTCAATACTGGTCGGCACGGAACCACCACCATAGTTGTGTAAAATAATCACCGGCAGATCCGAGGTGTAGTTGGCCACCGCACCATCCACCTCGATATACATCCCCATCACCGGCACACTCGGCAGTAACCCGTCAGCAAAGGACCTCGCCCGCACCTGGGTCGTGTTGTTCAAGGTCAGGGAAACCGTATACACCGGCGACGTCTCGGTCACTACGCTGCCGTCCGTGGTATACCGGATCACCGCACCTGGCATCGCATAGGCCAAACCCAGTTCCACCCCCATCGATCCAATGAAAGTCCCGCTCGGCTCGCTAAACACCACCTCCGGCGCAAAACCCGCTCCTCCCGCAGCATTAGGCCCACCTGGCGTCGGAATGGAAAAATATCCAACCCACGTCGGATTCGACTGGTCCAAACCATAGGAAATGTCCGTCTCCTGGGACGGATACGTCGGCGCAAACTCCGCCACCACGTTCGTCCGGGAATTGACCAACGCGAGGTAGCCTCCGTCTTTCCCCAAAACAAAGTCCGTGTGCAGCTGACCCAACGGATCCCGCAGGTTCCGACCCGAAGCAAACACCATCAAGAAACCCTTCGGTTCAATCACCACCTGGGGAAATCTCCAGCGCGTCAGCTGGTCCATTTGGTCGGTCAAATACCACCCGTTCAAATCCACCGCCACATTACCCGGATTATACAACTCCACCCAGTCGGAATCGTCGCCAAAGGCATCGTTCAAGGTTCGGTTGTTCGACGCCATGAACTCGTTGATCAACACCGGCGGCGGCTGATAGTCCGGATCCAACTCATAAACCCAATTCCCGCCCCCAAAGGCATTCCGCTGCGACGACAAATCCGTAATCCCATGATCTGCCGCCCACTCCACCACCACCTGACCCAGATCAGGCTGCGGAAAACTGAACACATACTGCGAATCCGTCGATGCACCCACATCCGTCGCGGCAACCCCGTTGATCAACAAATCCCCCGCATCCACCCCTGTCACCCCCTCGCTGAAAACAACCTCGACCTGCACCAGACTCGCCACAATCGCGTTCGCCGACGGAATCAACTGCGCCACCAGGGGCGGTGTCAGATCCACCGCCGCAGACAGGGACGCGTTGATCACAAAATCACTGCTGTTCCCCACCGAAGCGTTGAACGCATGAATCGCCAATACATTCTCGCCCTCCACCAAAACCGAAGCCGGACTCGCGATTGGATAACTCTCCAATGTAGGCCACGGATTCACCTCACCCAACGCCCCCAATGAAGTTCCGTCAAACGGAACATCCCCGCCAGGCATGTTGAATCGCGCCACCTCCTGACCGTTAATCCACGCAATAAACCCGTCGTCACTCGCAGCCTGTAACTCCAGCTCACTCACGTCAGCCACCGAGCCCACCGGAAATGTCCGCCGAAGAAAGACCGAACTGTAGCTGCCCCGCATATCCGTCAGTTCCGTTCCCGGAGCAGGCTGCACCTGCCCATACCAAAACGGTGCAGGAGCCACATCCCATCCGCTATCATCGAAACCCGCCAACCTCCAGGCCTCCGCGTCAGGCGCCGAGGCCTCAGATACACCAACCCAATAACGCCAGTCACCATCCAGCGGCACAACTTCCGCCCCCATCAACCCTATCGTCGTAATCAAAACCGCCCCGAGATACGTCAACCATCGATACAGCATGTCTTCCCTACAAATAAACATTAGATCTGTCCGTCCACTACGGCGCTTTAACGCCAGACTGTAACACAAACACCGCAACCAGTCCCATGAAACCTACGACAAAAACATAATACAGGGTCGGCCAAAATGTCCGCCTCAACACCAAGCCCTCCCGCCCCAACAAACCCACAGTCGCACACGCCGCCACCACGTTGTGAATCGCAATCATGTTCCCCGCCGCCGCCCCCACCGCCTGCAGGGCCACCATCACCGAAGTGGCAAACTGAAGCTTCTCCGCCACCCCATACTGAAAATAACTAAACATCAAATTGCTCACAGTGTTGCTCCCCGCAATAAACGCTCCCAATGCACCCACCCAAGGAGCAAAGAAGGGATAAATCATCCCAACCCGGCCAGCCACCCAGTCCGCCATCACCAATGGCATACCTGCTGCCCCCCCGGGGTTCATCCCCGAATTCAAATAAATCCGCACCATGGGCACGGTAAAGACCAACACAAAACCCGCACCCCACAACATCGCTGCACTCCGTCTCACCGCAACCTTCACCTCGCACCAACCAACCCGATGAAGCCAAACCGCCACCCCACCAGCCAACAACAGCAAACTCCCCGGCAAATACAAGGGAGTGGACTTCGCAGTCACCCCCGTCCCCAATATCCCCACCCAGGATAAATGCACAGAGGTCAGCCACCCCTGCAGTGGCAAACCCGGTAGCCGCG